>DASXRJ010000094.1:0-9146 GCA_036506675.1 Nocardioides sp.
GCGGCCGTCACGGTCGCACGTGTGGTCAGCCCCATCCATGCCGTGACGCGCAACGCCGCGCTCGCCCGCGCCCGCATGCACCACGCCCTCGGCGAGCACGATGCAGCCCTCGCCCTGCTCGATGCCCAGCGCGCCGACGCGTCCGTGCCCGCCGGCAGCCTGTGGAAGCTGGCCGAGATCCTGGGGCTCGCCCTCGAGATCCACCTCGCGGCGGGGCGGGTCGACGAGGCGCGGGCGGCGATGACCGAGGTCGAGACGCTGGCCGGGCGCACCGGCTGGCTCGAGTGCCAGGTGCCCGCGCTCCGGGCCCGGGCCCTGGTCGACCGCGACGTCGACGTGGCCCGCACCTACCGCGACCTGGCCGAGACCGAGTCGTGGGATGTCGAGCGCGCCCACGCGCTGCTGGTGCTCGGCGAGCTCGACGACGACCCGGGTCGCCACCTCACGCAGGCCTACAAGGCGTTCGACTCGTTCGGTGCGGCCCCGTGGCGGCGCCGGGCGGCGGCCGGGCTGCGCTCGAGGGATCTGACGGTGCCGCGGCGGGTGGCCCACGCGGCATCCGACCTGACCGAGACCGAGGTGCAGCTCGTCCGGCTCGTGCGCGACGGCCTGTCGAACCGGCAGATCGCGACGGCGATGCACTACAGCCGCAAGACGATCGAGGTCTACCTCTCGCGTGTGTACGCCAAGACCGGCTGTGCCTCCAGACTCGAGCTCATCCGCGCGGTGGACACGCGCGCCGTACCGGTCGGAAGGCCGGCGACCGGCATCGGCTGATCTTCCGCGCCAACGGATGGCCTGGTGATGCGGCAGCTAGTGTCCCGAGTCAGGAGTCCGTTGTCGTTTCGGCGAGCCCTGGGCGCCGCTCGCAAGGACGCACGACGAAGGCGCAGCCGTGGTTGCGGCGAGGAGGAGGACGCCGCGAGCGGCGTTCAGGGCCGGCGAAACGGCGACATGACTCCTGTCTCGGGACACTAGATTGCCCTGGCGGTCGACCAGGTCGGAAGGACTCACCATGAGCGCCGGGGGTTCACAGCGGGTTCAACCGCCGAGTCGCTGGCTGCTGGCGGCGGAGGGTCCTCGGGCGCTGGGCGAGCTCGTGTGGTCGGAGGCTGCCCGCCCCGTGCTGGCCGGTGCTCCGCGCGGCGACGGTCATCTCGTGGTAGTGCTGCCGGGGTTGGGGGCGGATGACCGGTCGACCATCCGCATGCGTCGCTTCCTGGCCGGTCTGGGTTACCGCGTCCACGGCTGGGGCTTGGGGGTCAACCTCCCGTCGCGACGAGTGATGGTCGGCCTGCGCGATCGGGTGGCGGACCTGCGCTCGCACGCCCCGGGGCCCATGAGCCTGGTCGGCTGGAGCCTGGGCGGCATCCACGCGCGCGAGCTCGCCCGCTCGTCCCCGGAGCACGTGCGCACGGTGGTGACCCTGGGGAGCCCCCTCCGTGACGAGCGGCCGATGCCGGTGCCGTCGACGGCTGTGATGACCCGCACCGACGGGATCGTCTCCTGGCAGGCGTGCGTGAACCCCGGCGGTCCGACCCAGGAGACGCTGGAGGTGCTGGGCAGCCACTGCGGCCTGGGTCACCATCCCGCCGTCCTGCTCGTGGTGGCCGATCGGTTGGCGCAGGCGCCCGGCGCATGGCAGCCGATGCGCATCCCGCCGCTCTGGCGCTCCGTCCTGCGCCATCACGTTCCGGACCCGGTGTCCGCATCCCCGGGACCGAGCGGTCCCCGCCGGGACACGTAGCCCAGCCCTCGTGAGCCCTGCCTTGTTCGGAGCCGAGTCCACCACCGACGACGTCCTCGCCGGCCGGGACCTCACCGGCCTGCAGGTCGTGGTCACGGGGGTGTCGGCGGGACTGGGCGTCGAGACCGCGCGGGCGTTGGCCGCCCGCGGCGCTGCGGTGACCGGCGTCGTGCGCGACCCGGCCAAGGCGCGCACCAACCTCGAGGCCGCCGGGGCGTCCGGGATCGACCTGGTGGAGGCGGACCTCGCCTCGCTGGCCACCGTCCGGTCCGGCGCCGACGCCGTGCTGGCCTCGCTGCCGCGGATCGACCTGCTGATCGCCAACGCCGGGATCATGGCCTGCCCGCAGGGGACGACCGCCGACGGGTTCGAGCGCCAGTTCGGCACGAACCACCTCGGTCACTTCGTCCTGGTCAACCGCCTGCTGCCCCTGCTGCTCACGGGATCGCCGGCCCGAATCGTCAACCTCACGTCGGCCGGGCACCGGTTCGGGGACGTCGACCTCGACGACCCCGGGTTCGAGCGGACGCCCTACGACCCGTGGATCGCGTACGGACGGGCGAAGACAGCCAACGTGCTGTTCTCGGTGGAGCTGGACCGGCGCCTGCGCGAGCGGGGCGTCCGCGCCACCGCCGTGCACCCGGGCGGCATCCTCACCGAGCTCGGCCGTCACCTCACGGAGGAGTCGATGCAGGCGCTCCGCGAGTACCGGGGGTCGCGGACGGTGACGTTCAAGTCGGTGCCGCAGGGGGCGGCCACGTCGGTGTGGGCCGGGGTCGTGGCCGATCCGTCCGCGGTGGGCGGGCGGTACTGCGAGGACTGCGCGGTCTCGCCGGTGATCGACGACGGCACCGAGTCCCCCGGCGTGATGCGCTACGCCCTCGACCCCGGGTCCGCGGCGCGCCTGTGGGCGCGGTCCGAGGAGCTGGTGGGCGAGTCGTTCGCTCCGTAACCGGCAGAACTCCTCGTATCAGCGGGTCCGCCTCCGGTCTCTTGACCACGGACAGGGACGACCGATCGTGAGGAGGCGGAGATGGCTGTCGCAGAGCGGCCGATGGTCGACCGACGCACCGACGCCGTGGCGCGCCGGGTGGCGGACCGGACCGAGGAGCGGCGGTGCCACATCCTGACGCTGGCGACGCCGGAGGGCCTCGCCCGTGCCGACGATCCCGCACGGGTCGGGGCGCGGATCGACCGGCTGAGCCGCGCCTACGCGGACGTCCGGCCGATCGACCCGGCCGCGCTGCGCGCCGCGGACCCCGGGGCGATGAAGGCCGCGGCCGCGATCCTGGAGCGGGTCATCGGCACCGAGGACTTCGTCGGCGTGCGCTACCTGGAGGCCGGGGCCCGCGCCGGCCAGGCCGTCGGTCGGGTCAGCATCCGCGACCGGCTCGACCGCGTTGTCGGCTACGGCACGGGCTCGCTGGTGTCGCCGGAGCTGCTGCTCACCAACCACCACGTGCTGCCCGACGCCGAGGTCGCGGCGCTGAGCGCCGTCGAGTTCGACTACCAGGACGGCGTCGACGGCCGGCCCCTGACCCCGGTGATGTTCCGCTTCGACCCGGCGCGGTTGTTCCTGGCCGACGAGGAGCTCGACTACGCGCTCGTCGCGGTGCGGGCGACGGCGGGTGAGCTGGCCCGGTTCGGCTGCAGCCGGCTCATCGAGGCCGAGGGGAAGGCGATCGTGGGCGATTTCGTCACGATCATCCAGCACCCGGGCGGCGAGCGGAAGCAGGTCGCGCTGCGCGAGAACCGGATCGTGGACGTCGTCGAGACGTTCCTCCACTACGAGGCCGACACCGAGCCGGGGTCGTCGGGGTCGCCGGTGTTCAACGACCAGTGGGAGATCGTGGCGCTCCACCACGCCAGCGTCCCGACGCCGAGCGGCGGCGAGCTGGGCGCCTTCGTCAACGAGGGCGTGCGGGCGAGCCGGCTCGTGGCCCACATCCGCAACCAGCCCGTCCCGTCGTCCGGCCGGGCCCTGATCGACCGGCTGCTCGACTCGGGCGCAGCGGCTCCGCGCGGCCCGACGCCGCCGGCGCCCGAGGCGATCGCCATCGATCCCGACTACGCCCATCGTGAGGGCTACGACCCGGACTTCCTCGGGGGCGGCCCGCACCGGGTGCCGCTGCCGGCCCTCTCCCCGGAGCTCGTCCCGGCGGCGGCGGTCAACTCCCTGGCCACCAGGGAGCCGCCGTACGTCCTCGATTACCACCACTTCAGCGTGGTGCAGAACAAGCTGCGGCGCCTGGCGTTCTTCACGGCGGTCAACATCGACGGCGCCTCCAGTCTGCGGCTGAAGCGGGAGAAGGACCGCTGGAGCTTCGATCCCCGTGTGCCGACCGACCAGCAGACCGGCGAGGAGGTGTACCGCGACAACCCGCTGGACCGGGGCCATCTGGTGCGCCGCCTGGATCCCGCCTGGGGCGCCGCCCGCGATGTCGCCAAGGCGGCCAACGACGACACCTTCCACTTCACCAACTGCACCCCCCAGCACGAGGACTTCAACCAGAACCAGACGACCTGGGCCGGCCTCGAGGACTACATCCTCGAGAACGCCGACAACCGCGACCTCCGGGTCACGGTGTTCACCGGGCCGATCCTGGCCGACGACGACGACCGCTTCCGGGGGGTCCAGCTCCCCCGGCAGTTCTGGAAGGTCGTGGTGATGGTGCGGGCGGACGGCGACCTCTCGGCGACCGGCTACCTGCTCAGCCAGGCGGCGCTGATCGACGGGCTCGAGCGTGCCCCCGCCGAGTTCTCCTACGGCGCCTACCGGACGTTCCAGGTCCGGGTCGCCGACGTCGAGCAGCTCACCCGGCTCTCCTTCGGGACCCTGGCGGCGGCCGACCCGTTCGCCCGGCGGGAGGCGACGACCCCCGCGGTCGCGATCGACGAGCTCGACCACATCACCCTGTGAGGGCCCCGCCGTCGTAGGGTGCGCGCATGCCAGGACCGATGGAGGGGGTCAAGGTCGTCGAGCTGGGCATGTGGGTGGCTGGTCCGGCCGCTGCGGCCGTCCTCGGCGACTGGGGGGCCGACGTGGTCAAGATCGAGCCGCCCGACGGCGACCCCTTCCGCGGGCTGCTCTCGGCCATGGGAGTCGGCGACACCAACCCGCCGTTCGAGCTCGACAACCGCAACAAGCGCAGCGTGGCGCTCAACCTCGCGGTCGACGAGGGCCGCCGGATCGCGGCCGAGCTCGTCGACGGCGCCGACGTCTTCGTCACCAACGCCAGGCCGGCGGCGCTGGCCCGAGCGGGCCTCGACTTCGGGACGGTGTCGGCCCGCAACCCGCGAGTGGTCTACGCGCACGTGACGGGGTACGGCCTGGAGGGCGAGGACAGCGACCGTGCCGCCTACGACGTCGGGGCGTTCTGGTCCCGTGCCGGCGTCGCCGCGTCGCTGGCCCCGGAGGGCTCGCCGCTGCCCTACCAGCGGGGCGGGATGGGCGACCACATGGCCGGCCTCGCGGCGGCGGGGGCGGTGTCGGCCGCGCTCTTCGCCCGCGAGCGCACGGGCGAGGGCCAGCTGGTGTCGGTGTCGCTGCTGCGCATCGGCATGTACATGCTCGGGTGGGACATCAGCATGTCGCTGCGCCTCGGCGTCCCGACGACGCCCATGGTGGTGGCGGCCCCGCCGAACCCGCTGATCAGCGCCTACGAGGCCGGCGATGGCAGGCGGTTCTGGCTGCTGGGGCTCCAGGCCGACCGCCACTGGCCCGACGTGCTCCGGGTCGTGGAGCGGCCGGAGTGGGCCGGCGACGAGCGCTTCTCGTCGATCACGGCGCGGTTCCGGCACGCCGCCGAGCTCGTGCGGGCGCTGAACGAGATCTTCGCCACGCGGCCCCTTTCGGAGTGGGCGCCGATCTTCGACCGCGAGGACGTGTGGTGGGCTCCCGTGCAGCACGCCCACGAGACGGTCGACGACCCGCAGGCCCGCGCCGCGGGGGCGTTCGTCCCGGTGCCCACCGGTGCCGGCGACGCCGTGGAGATGGTGGCGTCCCCTGTCGACTTCGGCGGCACGCCGTGGGCGGCGCGCTCGATGCCCCCCGAGTTCGCCCAGCACACCGAGGAGGTCCTGCTCGAGCTCGGCCACGACTGGGACCGGATCATCGAGCTCAAGGAGCTCGGCGCCATCCCCTGAGCGGGAGCTCAGCTCGTCGTGCCGCCCAGGCAGACGTTTCCTGACACGGCGCTAGTGCCGTGTCAGGGAACGTTCGTCGTTCCACGCCGAGTCAGGATCGTGGCTGGCAAGGACGCAGGACGAAGGCGCACACGTAGTGCGGCGAGGACGAGGACGCCGCCAGCGGCGATCCTGGCCGGCGTGGGACGGCGCAGACGTTTCCTGACACGGCGCTAGCTCGCAGAGGCGTAGGGTCGGTGCGCACGGTAGCGATCCCGGGAGGGAAGCGATGAGCGTGTACAAGGTGATCGAGATCATCGGAACGAGCCCGACGTCCTGGGAGGATGCGGCCGGCTCGGCGGTGGCCAAGGCGCGCGAGACCCTGCGTGACCTCCGCGTGGCCGAGGTCGTGAAGCAGGATCTCGACGTCGGCGACAACGGCTCCCTCACGTACCGGACGAAGCTGTCGGTGTCCTTCAAGTACGAGGACAGCTAGGGCCCGCGGCCCGCGCCGCCGCGGCAGGGGTCACCCGTTGTCGCGGCCGGCGCCGGCGCGGGCAGGGATGTCGTACAGCCGCCGGGCGGTGTCGCCGAGGAACAGCCGCCGGTCGGCGTCGTCGGCGAACCCGGCGACGAGGCCGGCGAGGTCGTCGAGGTAGTCGGGCGTGTGGTCCGCGTGCGGGAAGTCCGATGCCCACAGGAAGCGGTCCGCGCCGAACCGCTCGGCGAGGTGGGGGATCGTCCGCTCGTCGGGGTCGCACGAGATCCAGACCCGGTCCCGGAAGTAGTCGCTCGGCTTGCGCTCGAGGGGGACGCGGGTGCCGATCCACGTGTGGCCGTACACCGCGTCGATGCGGTCGAGCCAGTAGCCGATCCAACCGCCGCCCGACTCCAGCACGACGACGCGGAGACCCGGGAACCGGTCGAACACCCCGTAGTCGAACAGGGTCGTGAACTGGTGGCGCACCCCGTCGGACGCCGTGACCGAGGCCAGCAGGCGGAGCTTGCGCACGTTCTCCCAGCCGCCCATGCGGGTGCCCTTCGTCCACTGCGGCTCGAACGTGGGGTGGATGGCGAACGGGACGCCGAGGTCCTGGGCGGCGGCGAAGACCGGGTCGTTGTCGGGGTGGCCGAGCGGGCGGCCGTCATGGGTGAACGGGCACACATACGCGCCCCTGGCGCCCTCGCCGACCGCACGCTCCAGCTCCCGGGCGGCCGCCGCCGGGTCGCTCAGCGACAGATGGGCGGTCGGCACCAGGCGGTCGTGGCCCGCGCAGAACTCGCAGATCCAGCGGTTGTAGGCCCTCGTGTAGGCCTGGCTGAGCTCCGGGTCGTCGAGCTCGGCCTCCCACAGCAGCCCGATGGTCGTGTAGAGCACCGCGGCATCGATGCCCTCGGCGTCGAACAGGGTGACGCGCTCGTCGGGGTCCATCGAGCCGAAGGGCGCCTCCCGCAGGTAGGTGCGCTCCGGGTCGAGCTGGATGGCCCGCAGATCGGGGTCGCCCATGGCACCGAGCACGGAGGGGGAGCCCCGGCGGCTCATGACCGAGGGCCGGCCGCCGATCTCCAGCATCTCGAGCCCGTCGTCGCCGACGACGATGCGCAATGCGCGGTCGCGGTACCTCGGCTCGAGGTAGGTCTCCCACAGGTCGGGGGGCTCGAGGACGTGGCCGTCGGCGTCGACCGCGCCCGGGTAGGCGAGGCGGGACGTCTCGTGCATCGGCTTGCCCATCGACGGTCCCCTTCCGTTCGCAGGACGGCGGCCCCGTCCGCCGCTAACTTAGCGAACGTTCAAGAAGCCGACCGGGCGGACGACCGCCTCCGCACAGGAGCACCGACGATGCCGTACACCTTCCTCTCCGACGACTGGCTGACCGAGGTCAAGAAGCTGGCCGACGCGGCGATCGCCGCCGGCGACGCCCCGGCGTTCCCGGCCGGCGTGCAGCTGAACATGGTCGTGACCGGCGGGCCCGAGGGCGACCGGGAGCTGCACGTCAGCGACGGCGTCTTCGCCGGCGGCCTGCTCGACAGCGCCCCCACCAAGCTCACCGTGCCCTACACCGTCGCCCGCGCCATGTTCGTCGACGGGAACCAGCAGGCCGGCATGCAGGCCTTCATGTCGGGCCAGATCAAGGTCGAGGGTGACATGTCCAAGCTCATGGCCATGCAGGCGCAGGGGGGCGGCGACCCCGCCCGCGCCGCGGAGATGCAGAAGAAGGTCCAGGAGCTGACCGCCGCCGACTGACGCGCGGCTATCCCGGGCGGGTCGCCGCCACGGTGGAATGCCGCGAGAAGAAGGCGGCCAGGCCCCGCGCCAGCGCGGTCGGGTTCTCGACCATGAGGAGGTGCCCCGCCGCGGGCACCGAGAGCCGTTCGGCCCCCGGGAACCAGGACTGGACGACCTCGCTCCCTTCCACGAACCGGGACAGGCTCTCGGCCCCGAGGACGTTGAGCACGGGTTGCGTGACGTGCTGCGCGTCGCCTGGTCCGAAGCTCCACTGCTGAACGGCCGGCAGCTCCGCCTGGAAGAACAGGTCGGCGTCCTCGAGCGCGTCGTCGAAGGCGCCCGGGACCCCACGCTCCAGCGCGATGCGGTAGTCGTCGCCGCAGACGTGGCGCAGGAAGCCGTCCACCGCTCCCGCGGTGTCGCCGGATCGGTAGGCGGCCACGACCGGCTGGAGCGCGGCCGCGACGGCGGCCGAGCTGGCGATGTCGCGGATGGCGGGCTCGAGCAGCACGACCTACGCGACGCGGCCGGGGCTGTTCGCCGCCGCGTCGAGTGCCACCAGGGCGCCGTAGGAGTGACCCACGATGTGGGCCGACGGCCATCCGACGTGATCCATCAGCCGAGCGCAGATCGAGGCGTCCTCGGTGGCCGTCAGCGGGCGGTAGCGGACTCCGGCGGATCGCCGGAGACGCCGCCGGTAGGACAACGTCGAGAACCCGGCCAGCCGCTCGACCAACGGCCCGTACCAGGAGACGAACGGGCTGGCGTGCACGAGTGCCACGCGATCGCCGCCCCCGTCGCGGAGCTCGTACGTCAACTCGACGTCATCGACGTGCAGGCGATCCATGGCGCCCCCCTCATCCACACGGCCGGTTCACTCGGGGAATCCACTCCGCGAATTAACTGCCGCCTCCGACCGACTCGACAAGATGGTGGAGTACAGCTGCCGGATCCTGGCGCGCACCCGGCCGATCCACGCCATCATCCGCGGCGCCGCCGACAAGGAGGCCTTTGCGAGAGCGCTGTCCCGGCGACTGCTCGGGGAGC
>DASXRJ010000095.1:0-21851 GCA_036506675.1 Nocardioides sp.
CCGCGGAGAGCCGCCGCTGGAAGTAGCGCAGCGACAGGAACAGCGGCAGGAAGCACACCCATACCACCAGGCAGAGCTGCCAGCTGTAGAACGCCATCACCACGGTCGCGACCATCATCTGCCCGACGCTGATCACGAAGATGATGCCGCCGAACACCAGGAACTGGCTGACCTGGTCGACGTCGCTCGTCACCCGGCTGACCAGCGCGCCGCGCCGCTCGGTGTTCTGAGTGAGCAAGGGCAGGTCGTGGACGTGCCGGAAGGCCTTGATCCGCAGGGTGGCGAGGCCGCGCTCGGCGCTGCGGAACAGCCGCGCCGTCATCGCGTACGACGCCACCCCGGTCACCGCGATCGCCAGTGCGGCGACCAGCCCCATCCGGAGCATGAACCCGACGTTGGGCCCGTCGGCTCCGATGCCCTTGTCGAGGGTCTGCTGGACGGCGATCGGCACCACGACGTTGCCCATCGTGGCGAGCACGGCCAGCAGCAGGGTGGTGCGGATGCCCTCGGTCAGCTCGGGCGAGTGCGCGATGCCGCGACGGATCGTCTGGAGCGCCGGGATCTCCTCGCCGGTGTCCATCGTGGTGCTGTCGGCGGCCCGGCCGGTGTCGCGTTCCTTGGCGGCAGTACTCATGCCTCTGCCTCCAGGGCCTCGCGGGACTGTTCGTAGGCGTTGACCAGGCGCGCGTACGCGGGGTTGCGCTCGAGCAGCTCCACATGACTGCCCCGGTCGACCACCCGGCCGTCGTCGAGGTGGATCACCTCGTCGGCCAGCCCGATGGTGGCCTTGCGGTAGGCGACGACCACCAGGGTGGGTGCACCGGCCGCGTCGCCCTGTGCGCGCAGCCCGGCCAGGATCCGGGCCTCGACCTCCGGGTCGACCGCGCTGGTCGCGTCGTCGAGGATGAGCAGCCGCGGCCGGCGTACGAGAGCGCGGGCCAGGGAGATGCGCTGGCGCTGACCGCCGGACAGGCTGGTGCCTCGCTCACCCAGCCGAGTGTCGAGCCCGTCGGACAGGGCGGCGACGAAGCCGTCGGCCTGGGCGATCCGGAGCGCCTCCCAGACGTCGTCGTCGGAGATGTCGGCGCCCAGGGTGACGTTGCCGCGCACGGTGTCGTCGAAGAGGAACGCCGTCTGCGGCACCACGCTCACCGAGCCGGCCAGCTCGCCGTGCGCCAGGTCGCGTACGTCGACCCCGTCGACCGTGATCCGGCCGCGCTCGGGGTCGATCAGCCGGGTCAGCAGGGTGGTCAGGGTGCTCTTGCCGCTGGCGGTCGGGCCGACCAGGGCGACCGTGTGGCCGGGGCTGACGTCGAAGGTCACGCCGTCGAGCAGCTTCTGGTCGTCGTCGTAGTCGAACGCGAGGTCCTCGACGGCCAGATGGGCCGAGGTCGAGCCGTCCAGGGTGGCGTCGCCGTACTTCATCTCGCCGGTGGCGTCGAGCACCGCCTGCACCCGGTTGAAGCCGACCACGCTGCGCGGGAACTCACCCAGCAGCCAGCCGATCGACCGGATCGGGAACGACACGATGGTCAGCAGGTAGGCCACGGTCACCAGGTCGCCCGGCGCGGTGTCGCCCGCCCGCACCCGCGCGACGCCGACGGCCAGCACGACGAGTACGCCGAGGTTGGGCAGCGCCGCCAGCGTCGGGTCGAAGGCGGCCCGGATCCGGCCGGCCCTGGTGTTGACGTCGCGCAGCAGGTCGGCCTTGGCCGCGAAGCGCTGGGTCTCCTCGCGCTCGCGACCGAGGGTCTTGACCACCATCGCGCCGTCGAACGACTCGTGGGCCACCTCGCTCAGCTCGGCGCGCAGCGCCTGCGCGCGCGTGAACAGCGGCGAGGCGAGCCGCTGGTAGACGATGTTGGCCAGGATCACGCACGGGAACACCAACAGCCCCACCATCGCGATCACCACGTCGGCGAGCAGCATCTGGACGATCGCGATGAACATCATCGCCACCGTGCCGACCGCCATCGGCAGCGGCGCGATCGGGCCCCAGGCCGCCTCGACGTCGGAGTTGGCGTTGGAGAGCAGCTGGCCGGTGGGGTGTCGCTGGTGCCACTCCATCGGCAGGGTGAGGTACTGGCGGGTGACCGCGCGGCGGTAGTGGGCCTGCATGCGGTACTGCATGACGCCGGCGCCCAGCCGGCGGGCCACGATGCCGACCGCCCGCAGGATGGCCACGCCGAGGAAGAGCGCGAACACCGCCCATAGCGTGTCGCTGCCGACGTGGCCGGTCTCGAACGCCGGGAGTACGGCGTGATCGGTCGACCAGCCGAGCACCCACGCGTCCGCGACGGTCAGCGCACCGAAGAGCAGGCTGCCGATCGTGGACAGCGTGAAGATCCAGGGCTCGCGCTTGATCGCCACCCACAGGACGCCGAAGCCGGCGCCCATCGTGGAGGCCCGCCGGCCCCTGGCCTTTGCCGGAGACTTGGCCGGAGACTTGGCCGGGGACCCGCCTGTGGACCTACCTGTGGCCATCGTCGTCACCTGTGTCGCTCCCCCGTCCTCGGTCGCGTGGGTGCGGTCGCACCTGCAAGACCCAACCGTAGCCTCTGCCCCTGACACTCTTTCGCAGAGCGGCGCCCGCTGTCCCTCGAATATCGGGCGCCCACAGGCGCACGAGGAGTACGCCGGAAGGTCAGCGCACCGGGTGACCCGCGGCGGCCAGCGCGGCCTTGACCTCGCCGATACGGAGCGTGCCGAAGTGGAACACCGTCGCCGCGAGTACGGCGTCCGCACCCGCCTCGACCGCCGGCGCGAAATGCTCGACCGCACCGGCACCACCCGACGCGATGATCGGCACCGACACCTCGCGGCGGCAGGCCCGGATCAGCTCCAGGTCGAAGCCGTCCTGGGTGCCGTCGGCGTCCATCGCGTTGAGCAGGATCTCGCCGGCGCCGAGCTCGGCGGCGCGCGCCGCCCACTCCAGGGCGTCGAGGCCGGCCGGCTTCCGGCCGCCGTGCGTGGTGACCTCGAAGCCGGAGTCGGTGCCGGCCGCCCGCCGGGCGTCGACGCTCAGCACGAGCACCTGGTTGCCGAACCGGTCGGCGATCTCGGCGACCAGCTCGGGCCGGTTGATGGCGGCGGTGTTGACGGCCACCTTGTCAGCGCCGGCGCGCAGCAGCCGGTCGACGTCATCGACGCTGGAGACTCCCCCGCCGACGGTGAGCGGGATGAACACCTCCTCGGCGGTGCGCGACACGATCTCCATGGTGGTCGCCCGGCCTTCGTGGGAGGCGGAGATGTCGAGGAAGGTCAGCTCGTCGGCGCCCTCGGCGTCGTAGGTGCGGGCCAGCTCGACCGGGTCGCCCGCGTCGCGGAGCTCTTTGAAGTTGATCCCCTTGACGACGCGACCGGCGTCGACGTCGAGGCACGGGATGACGCGTACGGCGAGGCTCATTCGGGGCCCCCGCGGCGTTGTTCGACGGAGGAGCGAAGCGGGGGAGGCGTAGAACGTCGTGGGGTGTTGTTCATGGCTTGGTCAGCTCCAGGGCGGCCTCGAGGGTGAACCGGCCTTCGTAGAGCGCGGTGCCGATGATCGCGCCCTCCACGCCGGCGCCGACGAGCCCCTGCAGCGCCTCGAGGTCGGCCAGCTCGGTGATTCCGCCGGAGGCGACGACCGGGCGGTCGGTGGCGGCGCAGACGTCTCCGAGCAGCTGGAGGTTCGGCCCCTGGAGCATGCCGTCCTTGTTGACGTCGGTGACGACGTAGCGGGCACAGCCCTCGGAGTCGAGCCGGGCCAGGACGTCGTACAGGTCGCCGCCCTCGCGGGTCCAGCCCCGCGCGGCGAGGGTCCGGCCGCGCACGTCGAGTCCCACGGCCACCCGGTCGCCGTACTCTGCGATCGCCTTGGCGCACCACTCCGGCTGCTCGAGGGCCGCCGTACCGATGTTGACCCGGCGGCAGCCGGCGGCCATCGCGGCCGCCAGCGACTCGTCGTCGCGGATCCCGCCGCTCATCTCGACCTGGATGTCGAGCGTGCCGACGATCTTGGCCTGCAGCTCGCGGTTGTGGCCGCGACCGAACGCCGCGTCGAGGTCGACGAGATGGATCCACTCCGCGCCCGCCTCCTGCCAGCGCAGCGCCGCCTCGACCGGGTCGCCGAACCGCTTCTCCGACCCGGCCACGCCCTGCACCAGCTGGACCGCCTGCCCGCCCGCGATGTCGACGGCGGGGAGGAGTTCGAGGTAGTCGCTCATGGCCAGAATCCTAGGCACGGCCGACCGGCGCTCTCGCGCACGTCTCAGTGCCGCCCAGCGAGTTCAATGCCGCCGGAACAGCATCGTGTGTACGACGGGCGCCACCAGCACGCTCACCACCAGCACCAGCGCGCGGGTCCCCCAGTCGGGGAACGCGATCCACACCAGCACGTTCAGCGCCACCAGCAGGCAGATCGTCATCGACAGCTGGTTGCGCCGCTTCTCGGCCAGCGCGCCGACCGGCCGCTTGGCGAACCGCGGCAGCTTCGAGGTGATCGCGCGCCGCCGCGCTTCTCGGCGTTCGCGGCGCTCCACCTCGGCCGCCCGCGCGGCCGCGCGCACCGCCTGCTCGCGCTCGCGCTCGGCCCGGCGCTTCTGGCGCTCCTTGCTCATGCCCGCATCACAGTGCCCACGCTCATAGGGACTTCACCCAGTTGCGCAGCAGCGCGGCACCGGCGTCGCCCGACTTCTCCGGGTGGAACTGGGTGGCCGACAGCGGGCCGTTCTCGATGGCCGCGACGAACCGGTCACCGCCGTGCTCGGCCCAGGTCACCAGGGGCGCGCGGGTACGGTCGTTGGTGACCAGCGTCCAGTCGCGGACGCCGTACGAATGGACGAAGTAGAACCGCTCCCCCGCCACGCCGTCGAACAGCGTCGACCCGGACGGTACGTCGACGGTGTTCCACCCCATATGGGGTACGACGGGCGCCTGCAACCGCTCGACGACCCCCGGCCACTCGTCGCAGCCCTCGGTCTCGACCCCGTGCTCGACCCCGCGCTCGAAGAGGATCTGCATGCCGACGCAGATGCCCAGCACCGGTCGACCGCCGGCCAGCCGCCGGCCGATCACCTCGTGCCCCTTGACCGAACGCAGCCCCGCCATGCAGGCGGCGAAGGCGCCCACGCCCGGCACGACCAGCCCGTCCGCGTCCTGGGCGGCCTGCCGGTCCGCGGTCAGCGTCACGGTCGCGCCCGCGCGCTCGAGCGCGCGCACGGCGGAGCGCAGGTTCCCCGACCCGTAGTCGAGGACGACGACGTCGGTCACAGGCTGCCCTTGGTGGAGGGCACCCCGGTCTCCCGCGGGTCGATCGCGACCGCGTCGCGGAAGGCCCGCGCGAACGCCTTGAACTGGGTCTCCACGATGTGGTGCGGGTCGCGGCCGGCCAGCACGCGCACGTGCAGCGCGATCTGGGCGTGGAACGCGATGGTCTCGAAGACGTGGCGGGTGAGCGAGCCCTGGTAGATAGCACCCGTGTCGCCGCCGATGGCGACGTACGCCTGCTGCTCGGGCTCGCCGGTGTGCACGCAGTAGGGCCGCCCGCTCACGTCGACGACGGCCTGCACCAGCGCCTCGTCGAGCGGCACCGTCGCGTCACCGAACCGGCGGATCCCGTGCTTGTCGCCCAGCGCCTCACGGAGCGCCTGGCCGAGCACGATCGCTGTGTCCTCGACGGTGTGGTGGGCGTCGATGTGGGTGTCGCCGTCGGCGTGCACCACCAGGTCGACCAGCGAGTGCCGGGCGAACGAGGCCAGCATGTGGTCGTAGAAGCCCACGTTGGTGGTGACCTCGGACCGGCCGGTGCCGTCGAGGTCGACCGAGACGCTGACCGTCGACTCGCGCGTCTGCCGGGTGACCTTCGCGGTCCTGCTCATCGCCCATCCTCCATAACCGGGGCCGCCATGTCCTGGGCCTCCATGACCTCGAGCAACGCCTGGCGGAACGCCCGCATCTCCTCCGGCGTACCGATCGACACCCGCAGCCAGCCGTCCGGACCGGTCTCGCGGATGAGTACGCCGCGGTCGAGCACACCCTGCCAAACGGCGTGCCGGTCCGCGAACCGCCCGAACAGAGCGAAGTTGGCGTCGCTGTCGGCCACCTCGAGCCCCTGCTCGCGCAGCCAGGCCACGGTGCGGTCGCGCTCGGCGCGCAGGTCGTCGACCCGGCCGAGCAGCTCGGGCGCGTGCCGCAGCGCCGCCAGCGCGGTCGCCTGGGTGACCGCGGACAGGTGGTAGGGCAGGCGGACGACGCGCACCGCGTCGCAGATCTCCTTCGCCGCCGCGAAGTAGCCGACCCGGGCGCCGGCAAGCGCGAACGCCTTGCTCATCGTCCGGCTGACCACCAGGTTGCGGTGCCGGGGCAGCAGCTCGAGCGCGCTGGGCGTGCCTGCCCGCCGGAACTCGCCGTATGCCTCATCGACGACCACGATCCCGTCACCTGCCGCCTCGCAGAGCATGCCGACCGCCTCGGGCGGCAGGGCGGTGCCGGTGGGGTTGTTCGGCGACGGCAGGAGTACGACGGCCGGCCGCACCTCGAGCACCTTGGCTCGGGCCGCCTCGAGGTCGAGTGAGAAGTCGGTCTCCCGGTGGCCGACCACCCACTCGGTCATCGCGTCGCGGGCGTACTCCGGATACATCGAGTACGTCGGCGCGAAGCTCAGCGCCGCCCGCCCGGGTCCACCGAAGGCCTGCAGCAGCTGCAGCATCACCTCGTTGGAGCCGTTGGCGGCCCACACCTGGTCGGCGGTCACGCCCATGCCCAGATAGGCCGCCAGCGCCTCGCGCAGCTCGGTGAACTCGCGGTCCGGGTAGCGGTTCAGCCCGGCCGCGGCCTCGGCGACCGCCTTGGCGATGTCGGCCACGCAGTCGGGACTCGGCGGGTAGGGGTTCTCGTTGACGTTGAGCTGCACCGGGACGGCGAGCTGGGGCGCGCCGTACGGCTCGATGCCGCGCAGCTCGTCGCGCAGCGGCGGAAACGTCATTCGAAGCGCACCTTCACCGCGGCGCCGTGTCCGGGCAGGTCCTCCGCCTCGGCCAGCGTGACCACGTGGTCGGCGACCGCCTCGAGCGCCGCGCGGTCGTAGTCGACGACGTGCACGGCCTTGCGGAAGGCGCGCACCGACAGCCCCGAGCTGTGGCAGGCGCAGCCCGCGGTCGGGAGCACGTGGTTGGAGCCGGCGCAGTAGTCGCCGAGCGAGACGGGCGCGAAGGAGCCGACGAAGATCGCACCGGCGTTGACCACCCGGCCGGCGACCGCGGCCGCGTCGGCGGTCTGGATCTCGAGGTGCTCGGCGGCGTAGGCGTTGACCACGTCGAGGCCCTGGTCGAGGTCGTCGACGAGCACGATGCCCGACTGGCGGCCGGTCAGCGAGGTGCGGATCCGCTCGACGTGGCGGGTCGCGGCGACCTGCTTGTCGAGCTGCGCCTCGACCTCGTCGGCGAGCGCCTCGGAGGTGGTGACCAGCACGCTCGCGGCCAGCGGGTCGTGCTCGGCCTGGCTGACCAGGTCGGCGGCGACGTGGGCCGGGTCGGCGGTGTCGTCGGCGAGTACGGCGATCTCGGTCGGGCCGGCCTCCGCGTCGATGCCGACGATGCCCTTGAGCAGCCGCTTGGCGCTCACGGTGTAGATGTTGCCGGGGCCGGTGACCAGGTCGACGCGACGGCACGGGCCGGCGCCGTACGCGAACATGGCGATCGCCTGGGCCCCGCCGACGGCGTACACCTCGTCGATGCCGAGCAGCGCGCACGCGGCCAGGATCGTGGGGTGCGGGAGGCCGCCACCGAGCCGACCAAAGGGGGCCTTCTGGGGCGAGGAGGTCAGCGCGATCGAGGCCACCCCGGCCACCTGAGCCGGTACGACGTTCATCACCACGCTGGACACCAGCGGGGCCAGCCCGCCGGGCACGTAGAGCCCGACCCGCTGCACCGGCACCATCCGGTGGGTCACCCGCGCACCCGGACCGAGGTCGGTGACCACGTCCTGCTCGAGCTCGGCCTCGCAGGTGGCGCGCAGGCGCCGGATCGACTCCTCCAGCCCGGCCCGTACGTCGGGGTCGAGCGCGGCGAGCGCGTCGGCGATCGCCTGCTTCGGCACCGCGATGTCGGTCTGCTCGACACCGTCGAACTTCGCGGCGTACTCCGCGATCGCCTCGACCCCGCGGTCGCGTACGGCGTCGCAGATCGGCCGGACGACATGCAGCGCGGCCTCGACGTCGAACTCCGCCCGAGGCACGGCGGCCCGGTAGTCGATGGGGCCAGTGTCGACGGAGTCCCCGCTGTCGGAACGGGCTCCCCGAAGGTCGATCCTGCGCATCATGGGTCTCAGTCTAGATGTGCCGCACCCCGCTCCCAGCCCGGTTTCACCTACGGTGGGACCGTGACCGAGAAGATGCCGATGTTCCCGCTGAACACCGTGCTGTTCCCCGGCGTCTCGGTTCCCCTGCGCGTCTTCGAGGACCGCTACCGCGCACTGGTGCACCGGCTGCTGACCGTGGCCGAGCCCGCGGACCGGCTGTTCGGGTCGGTCGCGATCCGCGAGGGCTACGAGGTCGGCGACCACGGCAGCCAGTCGCTGCACCGGATCGGCTGCTATCTGCAGCTCACCGACGCTGTCAGCCACGACGACGGCACCTTCGACATCGTCGCGGTCGGGCGCGGCCGGATCCGGCTCGACGGGCTCGACGGCTCCGGCAGCTATCTCGAGGGCACCGTCGAGCGCCTCGAGGACATCGACGGGCCGGTCCGCGAGGAGACCATAGAGACCGCGCTGGCGACCTTCGAGACCTACCGGACCGTCGTGTCCGAGGTCAGCGACGCCGACGTGCTGGTCGGCGACCTCCCGCACGACGCGACCTGGCTGTCCTGGAGCCTGGCCGCCACCTGCCTGCTCACCATGCGGCAGCGGCAGAACCTGCTCGAGGCGCCCAACGCCGCGGTCCGGCTGGCGCTGGCCACCGACATGCTGCACGCGGAGATCCGGGCCATGCGGGCGGTGCCGTCGCTGCCCGCCACCGACGTGTCCCGGACCCGATGGAGCCCCAACTGATGGCGAAGAGACCAACCGGCAAGAAGACCGCCGGTGGGACGCCGGCCACGGTCGCGCTGACCCGGGCCGGCGTGTCCTTCACCCCGCATGCCTATGAGCACGACCCGCGGGCGGCGTCGTACGGACTGGAGGCGGCCGAGGCGCTCGGCGTACCGGCGGAGCGGGTCTTCAAGACCCTCCTGGCCGAGGTGGACGGCCGGCTCGCGGTCGGCGTCGTACCCGTGACGGGGCAGCTCGACCTCAAGGCGCTGGCCCGGGCGCTGGGCGCCAGCAAGGCAACCATGGCCGACCCGGCCGCGGCCGAGCGGGCCACCGGGTACGTCGTGGGCGGCATCTCCCCCATCGGCCAGAAACGCCCGCAACGCACCGTCGTCGACGAGTCCGCGACCGGCCACCCGACGGTCTTCGTCTCGGGTGGCCGCCGCGGTTTCGACCTCGAGCTCACCCCGGCCGACCTGGTGACCGTGACCGGGGCGAGTACGGCGTCGATCAGCCGCTGATCCGCAGCCGGTCAGTCGGTCAGCCGGTCAGTCGGTCAGCCGGTCAGTCGGTCGTGAGCTTGACGGTGGCGTGGGTGATGTCGTCCTCGGTCCAGCTGGCCACGCCGAGCGCACTCAGCGGCCGCACGTTGTCGACCACGTCGTCCGGCGCACCCCCCGCGTGGAGCATCCGCACCAGCCAGTCGTCGCCTGCGTCGACATTGAGGAAGAACAGGCTCGAGGCCCGGTCGGCGTCGGGCAGCACCTCGCGGTAGGTGTCCGTGTCGCCGAGGTTGCCGTCCTCCGAGAGCTGGTCGACCCAACCCTGGTCGGGGCCGAACGCCACGTAGTCGCCCTCGGTCTTCGACTCCAGCGCCGAAGGATCGCCGACCGTGGTGCGCAGCTTCCCGAGCACGCCCTCGATGTCGACCGCACACCCCTCGACCTTCACCCCGACGCCGAGGCTGCTGGTGTCGCCGCTGTTGACGAACTTCTCGACGTCGAAGTCGCTGCTCACCGCCAGCGCGAACGAGTCACCGGCCAGGGTCTCGGCGTCCTCGGGCAGCTCGAGCCCGGTCTCGGTCTCGGCCTCCGTGACCAGGTCCTCACCGGTGAGGCCCTCGCTGATCTGCGGCGCGAGCTGGTCCATCAACGGCTGGAACCAGCCGGGCTCGAACGCCGCCCCGATGGCCAGCGCGGTGTCGTCGGGCAGGGTCTCGACCACGTCGCCGCCCTTGTCGCCCGTCATCCGCTTGGACAGCTCGGTCTGCGCGAACTTGCCGGCGAACTCGATCTCGACGTCGCCGTCGGAGAACCGGACCTTGGCCGCCGCGCCCTCGAACTTCTTCACCAGGTCGGAGGCCGCGCCCGAGCTCTCCATGCCCGACATCTCGTCGAGCGCCTCGTCGCCGGCGAAGAAGGTGGCCAGCTGCTCGCCCGAGCCCGGGGCGGCATAGATGGTCAGGATGCCGTCGTCGCCGGCCTCGTCGGTCCAGTGCTGGTAGTCCTCGTCGTCGGCCAGGGTGCCGTTGTCCGTGTCGTCGACGACCTGCTTCGCGACGTCCTCGGTCTCGGCGATCACGGCCCAGTCGCCGTCGACGACGAAGCCACCCGGCTTCTCGTCGGTCGAGGGCAGCCCCGAGTCCTCCGTCTTCGGGCAGGCCATCAGCTTGTCGAGCCCGGTCTTGGCCTTGCCCTCGTCGGTGATCTGCACGACCAGCACCGACTTCGCCACGGCGTCACCCTCGTCGACCAACGCGGCGGCGAGTCGGTCGCCCAGCCACGGGGCGATGTCCTTGTCGTAGTCGAGCCCGGGGCAGGTGCCGTCCTCCTGCAGCTGCTCGAACAGCGTCTTTCGGATGTCGTCGGTGGCGTCGAGATCCAGCTTGTCCTCGAACGCCGGGAACTTCTTCAGCGTCTTGAGCGCCTCGATCTTCTGGTCGCCGCTGGGGTCGAGGTTGACCTGAACGTAGGCGATCGTCGAGTCGGGCAGCGCCTCGGCCGCCTGCGGGCCGTCGAGGAAGTACCACGACGCCAGCGCGGCCGCGCCGCCGATCGCCCCCAGGCCGACGACGGCACCGGCCACGATCGCGGCAGTACGCCGGCCGCTGCGCCGGCGAGGCTCCGGCTCGACCCCGGGCGCGGTGTCCGAGTCGAGGACGTCGGGCTTCTCCGCGGCACTGGGCTCGTCAGCACTGGGCTCGTCGACATTGAGCTCGGCCGTCGGCTCCTCGGCGCTGGGTTCGCCGGCCGTGGGCTGGTCGGCCGTGGGCTCGTCGGACTCGGACATGGTCTTCCCCCTGGAGATGGAGCGGTTGTCGTGCGGCGCGGTCGGGCGGCGCTGTGAGTGGGTTCGAGCCTACCCGTGGGGTCCGACGTGCCTACGGGCGAAGGAGAAGAGCGAGATCGTGGCACCGACCAGGCTGCCCATCGGGAGGGCCAGGAACGACCCCTTCCCGTGCACCCGGAGGTCGCCGGCCACCGGCTCGAAGTCGGAGGCCGTCTTGGCGACGGTGTGCGGGTCGGGAGGGCCGAGGCTGGTGCCGACCAGCCACATCACGCCGCCCGCGAGGACGGCGCCGAGGACGATCGCGCCGAGCGTGACCAGCTCGTCGTGGTCGAACACCAACGCCACGACCAGCCCGAGCACCAGGCCCACGGCAGCCGCGATGACGACGTACAGGCCGGTCCCGGAGAAGTCGACCGTCAGCCCGTTGCGGTCGAGGATCCACTCGTGGTGGAAGGCCACTCCCGTCGGCGGCGACCAGAGCCACTCCCACAGGAGCCCGCAGACCGCCCCCGCGCCGACGAAGATCGCCAGGATCGCCGCGACCTCGGGCAGGGACTCCCGCCACCTGGCGAGCTCACCGCCGGCGCCCTCCCACGGGCTCGCCGAGGACGGGAACGTCGAAGGCTCCGGCTGCTTGTCGAGCGAGTACGCCGGCTCGTTCAGTTGCCCAGACATCCAGGTCCCAACAGTTGCTTCAGGTCGGCGAAGAGCGCCGGGGTCGGGGTGACCCGCAGTCGGTCATCGAGTTTCAGAAGCGTAGTCGAGGCCCGGTTGAGCAGCTTCAGCCGCACCTCGCTCATCCCCGGGTGGGTGCGCAGCACGTCCTTGAGCTGCTCGACGATCGGTCCGGTGCAGCGCGTCGCCGGCAGCGTGATCACCACCGGGCCGCTCGGCCCGTCGGAGAGGTCCGGGACCGTCACCTCCTGGCCGTGGATCTCCGGCACGTCCTTGCTGCGCGAGAGCCGCCCCCGGACCGTGATGATGCTGTCCTCGGAGAGGAAGGTGCTGGCGAGCTGGTACGAGCTCGGGAACAGCAGTACGTCGATCGCGCCGTCCAGGTCCTCCAGCGTCACCATCGCCCAGGCGTCGCCCCGCTTCGTGATCTTGCGCTGCACCGCGGTGATCAGCCCGGACACCACGATCGACGAGCCGTCCGGCCGCTCCTCGTCGAGCAGGAGCTGGCCGATCGTGCAGTCGGTGCCGCTGGACAGCACGTGCTCCATGCCGAGCAGCGGGTGGTCGGACACGTAGAGCCCGAGCATCTCTCGCTCGTGCCCGAGCAGCGTCATCTTGTCCCACTCGTCGATCTCGGGGACCGCGACCGAGATCCCGAAGCCGCCCGCGTCGCCGCCGTCGTCGAGGCCGCCGAAGAGCGAGTCCTGACCGATCGCCTCGTTCTTCTTGATGTCGATGTACTGGTCGACCGCGGTCTCGTGGATCGCGACCAGCGCCCGCCGCCGGTGCTTCATCTCGTCGAACGCGCCGGCCTTCACCAGCGACTCGATGACCCGCTTGTTGCAGACCCGCTCGGGCACCTTGTCCATGAAGTCGTTGAAGTCGGTGTAGCGGCCCTTCTCCTCGCGCCCGGCCACGATGCCCTCGACCACGTTGGCACCCACGTTGCGGACCGCGGTCAGGCCGAACCGGATGTCGCGCCCCACCGGCGTGAACGTCGCCTGCGACTCGTTGACGTCCGGCGGCAGGACCTGGATCTTCATCCGGCGGCACTCGTTGAGGTAGATCGCCATCTTGTCCTTGTCGTCCTTCACGGACGTCAACAGCGCGGCCATGTACTCGGCCGGGTAGTTCGCCTTGAGGTACGCCGTCCAGTAGGACACCAGCCCGTACGCCGCCGAGTGGGCCTTGTTGAACGCGTAGTCGGAGAACGGCAGCAGGATGTCCCAGAGCGTCTTCACGGCGTTCATGGAGTAGCCGCGCTCGCGCATGCCGGCGGAGAAGCCCTCGAACTGCTTGTCCAGCTCCTCCTTCTTCTTCTTGCCCATCGCCCGGCGCAGGATGTCCGCCTGTCCGAGCGAGTAGCCCGCGAGCTTCTGGGCGATCGCCATCACCTGCTCCTGGTAGACGATCAGACCGTAGGTCTCGCCCAGGATGTCCGCGAGCGGCTCGGCCAGCTCGGGGTGGATGGCCTCCACCGGCTCGCGGCCGGTCTTGCGGCGCGCGTACTTGTTGTGGGAGTCCGCACCCATCGGCCCCGGCCGGTAGAGCGCACCGACCGCGGAGATGTCCTCGAAGCAGTCGGGGCGCATCGAGCGCAGCAGCGACCGCATCGGCCCGCCGTCGAGCTGGAACACCCCGAGCGTGTCACCGCGCTGCAGCAGCGCGAACGTCGCGGGGTCGGTCAGCTCCAGGTCCTCGAGTACGACGGTCCCGCTCCGGTTGCGCCGGATGTTGATCAGCGCGTCGTCCAGCACGGTGAGGTTGCGCAGCCCCAGGAAGTCCATCTTGATCAGGCCGAGGCGCTCGCAGGTCGGGTAGTCGAACTGCGTGATGATGGCGCCGTCCATCGGCCGCTTCATCAGCGGGATGACGTCGATCAGCGGCTCGCTCGACATGATCACGCCCGCGGCGTGCACGCCCCACTGGCGCTTGAGCCCCTCGATGCCGATCGCGGTGTCGACGACCGTCTTGACGTCGTTGTCGCCGTCGTACAGGGTCCGGAACTCGCCACCCTCGCCGAACCGCTTGTGCTCGGGGTCGAAGATGTCCTTGAGCGGGACGTCCTTGCCCATCACCGCGGCCGGCATCGCCTTGGTGATCCGGTCGCCCATGGCGAACGGGTAGCCCAGGATCCGGCTGGAGTCCTTGACCGCCTGCTTGGCCTTGATGGTGCCGTAGGTGACGATCATCGAGACCCGGTCCTCGCCGTACTTCTCGGTGACGTAGCGGATCACCTCGGCGCGCCGGCGCTCGTCGAAGTCGATGTCGAAGTCGGGCATCGAGACGCGGTCGGGGTTGAGGAAGCGCTCGAAGATCAGGCCGTGCTGGAGCGGGTCGAGGTCGGTGATCCGCATGGCGTACGCCGCCATCGACCCAGCGCCCGAGCCTCGGCCCGGGCCGACCCGGATCCCGTTGTCCTTGGCCCAGTTGATGAAGTCCGCGACGACCAGGAAGTAGCCGGGGAAGCCCATCTGGGTGATGACGCCGACCTCGAAGTTGGCCTGCTTGCGCACCTCGTCGGAGATGCCGTTCGGGTAGCGGAAGTGCAGGCCCTTCTCGACCTCCTTGACGAACCAGGAGTTCTCGTCCTCGCCCGCGGGCACCGGGTAGCGCGGCATGTAGGTGCCGTTGCCCTCGGTGAACTCGACGTTGCAGCGCTCCGCGATCAGCAGCGTGTTGTCACACGCCTCCCGCATGCCGTTCTGGTGCTCCCAGAGCTCGCGCATCTCGGCCGCGGACTTGATGTAGTAGCCGTCGCCCTCGAGCCGGAACCGCTTCGGGTCCGACATCACGCTGCCGCTGGACACGCAGAGCAGGTGCTCGTGCGCGCCGGCGTCCTCGCGGTTGACGTAGTGGCTGTCGTTGGTGGCGATCGGCGGGATGCCGAGGTCCTTGCTCAGCCGGAGCAGCCCGTCGCGGACCCGGCGCTCGATGTCGAGGCCGTGCTCCATCAGCTCGAGGAAGTAGTTGTCGCGCCCGAGGATGTCCTGGAAGTCGGCGGCCGCCTGGCGGGCCTTGTCGTAGTCGCCGATCCGCAGCCAGGTCTGGATCTCGCCGGACGGGCAGCCCGTCGTACCGATGAGGCCGCGGCCGTACTCCGTCAGCAGCTCGCGGTCGGCCCGCGGCTGGTAGAAGAAGCCCTCCATCGACGCCCGGCTGGAGAGCCGGAACAGGTTGTGCATGCCCTCGGTCGACTCGGCCAGCAGCGTCATGTGGGTGTAGGCGCCGGAGCCGGACACGTCGTCCTGGCCGCCGTCGTTCCACCGAACCCGCTTCTTGTCGAAGCGCGAGGTGTTGGGCGTGAAGTAGGCCTCCATGCCGATGATCGGCTTGATGCCGGCGCTCTTGGCCTTGGAGTAGAAGTCGAACGCGCCGAACACGTTGCCGTGGTCGGTCATCGCGATCGTGCTCATGCCGAGCTCGGCCGTCCGGGCGAACATGTCGCCGAGACGGGCGGCACCATCGAGCATGGAGTACTCGGTGTGCACGTGCAGGTGGACGAAGTCGCCGGACGTCATTTGCTGGCTCTTCTCCCAACGGGTCGACGGGTGGGCAGGGCACGGCCGATCAGCAGCTCGGGGGGCGGCCGCTCGTCGTACTCGGGGAAGAACGCCCAGCCTACGTGACCCGAAGGGCCACGCTCGCACGGCGCTCCGACAGTCTTGCCGGGCCGGCAAAATTCTTCCAAGGCGGTCCCGCCGTGGGCGATCCCGGTCGAGCCGAGAGGGCCGTTTTCGCCCCCGGGCGAGCGGCCGAAGAGTAGCGTGCCGAGGGTGACCGGCCCGCCCTCCGAGGGAGGTGACGGCGTGGACGAGAAGCCCGGTGAGGCACGGACCGACGGCTCAATCGTGGTGCGCGACTCCGCGCGCGAGTGGCATCGCCTGCAGCTGGCCGCGCTCGCCTTCGTGGGGCTCTGCGGAGTGCTCGAGGGCGACTCCGGTCGCTCGCTTCCGGTCTGGCTGCAGACCCTCTCCGGGCTGCTGCTACTGGGCTCCCTGGCGGTCGCGGGCCTCGGCGTACTCATCGTGGCGACGGTCGCCTGGCCGATCGTGGCCCAACCGCCCACCGCCGGCGCGGCGGCCCGGCGGCTGCGGCTCGGGATCGGGCTGACCTTCGTCGCCGTCACGTTGACCGCGCTGGCATCGACCGCCAACTGGTGGCCCGACCGCGGCGTCACCGTCGAGGTGAGCACCGACTCCGGTTCGGCCTGCGGACAGCTGGTCGACAGCAGGGACGGCTGGGTCGAGCTCGACGTCGACGGAAGCGTGGTCCGGGTGCCGCTCGACCAGCTGTTGTCGATGCGCACCCTGGCCGCGTGCGGCTAGCTCAGGGAGTCGATCGCCGCGCGGAGCGCGTCCCGGCGGTCGGTGGCGTGCGCGACCTCGGTCTCGGCCTCCGCCAGCTGCGCGTCGAGGAAGGCCCGCGGGTCGGAGCCCAGCCAGGCCATCCGGAGGTCCGGGGCCCGCTCCTCGTTGGTCGCGCCGTCGGTGTGCTCGAGCTCGATCAGGCCGTGCCGCCGGTAGAGCTTGCGCGCGGGCGTGTTGGCCTCGAACACCCACAGCGCGAAGCCGTCCGGCAGCAGCGACTTGGTGAGGTCTAGCAGCGCGGTCCCGATCCCCTCGCCCTTGCGGTCCGGGCGCACGTAGAGGGCGTTCAGCCAGGTTGACGTGATCGAGGCGAAGCCGACGATCCCGCTGTCGTCCTGCCCGATCCACATCTGCACGCCCGGCACCTGGAGCTGACGGGCGACGTACGCCCGGTCCTCGGCGTTGGTGTGCAGCGCGGGCGGCATGAGGGGTACGGCGTGGATCCGGGCCTCGGTGTAGAGGTCGGCGATCGCGTTCGCGTCGTCGGCGTCCGCCCTCCGGAGCTGGAGCTGGAGCTGGATAGCGGGCGGCTCAGTGGGCATCGCGGATCACCTCGAGCGCGTGCGCCAGGTCGGCCGGGTACGGCGACTCGTAGGTGACGTACTCGCCGGAGTCGGGGTGCTCGAAGCCGAGCCTGGTCGCGTGCAGCCACTGCCGCTCCAGGCCGACCCGACGGGACAGCACCGGGTCGGCGCCGTACGTCAGGTCGCCGACGCAGGGGTGCTTCAGCGCGCTCATGTGCACCCGGATCTGGTGGGTCCGGCCGGTCTCGAGATGGATCTCCAGCAGGCTGGCGAACCGGTGCGCCTCGAGGGTCTCGTAGTGGGTGACGCTGTGCCGCCCGTCGGCCATCACCGCGAACTTGTAGTCATACCGCGGGTGCCGCCCGATCGGCGCGTCGATGGTCCCCTCGAGCGGGTCGGGGTGCCCCTGCACCAGCGCGTGGTAGGTCTTGTCGACGGTGCGGTGGCGGAAGGCGTTCTTGAGCACCGAGTAGGCGTGCTCGGACTTGCAGATCACCATCACGCCGGAGGTGCCGACGTCGAGGCGCTGGACGATGCCCTGGCGCTCGGAGGCCCCGCTGGTAGCGATCCGGAACCCGGCGCCGGCCAGGTGGCCGACCACGGTGGGACCCGACCACCCCGGCGACGGGTGTACGGCGACTCCGACCGGCTTGTCGACCACCACGATCGACTCGTCGTCGTGGATGATCTTGATCCCCTCGACGATCTCGGGCACGACCTCCAGCGGGTCGGCCATGCTGGGGATGGTCACGTCGAGCATGGCGCCGGCCTCGACCCGGTCGCTCTTCCCGACCTCGGCCCCGTCGAGCTGGACGTGCCCCTGCGAGATCAGGTCGGCCGCGCGGGTCCGCGACAGCCCGAACATCCGCGCGAGCGCGGTGTCGACCCGCTCGCCGGTCAGCCCGTCGGGCACCAGCACGGTGCGCTGTTCGGTCACGAGGCGCCTGCGTGGCGGCTGCCGTCGATCCGGATGCCGCGCACGGCCTGCACCAGCACCACGCCGACTCCGATGTTGAGGAGCACGTCGGCGACGTTGAAGATCGGCCAGTGCGGCAGCTCGAGGAAGTCGACCACCTGGCCCTGCAGGAAGCCCGGTGCCCGGAACACCCGGTCGGTGAGGTTGCCGGTGATCCCGGCCAGCAGGGCGCCCAGGCCGAACGCCCAGAAGGGGCTGCCCAGCCGCCGGGCCATCCACACGACCACGACGCTGGCGACGATCGCGAGCACGGAGAACACCTCGGTGAACGCCGTACCGGTGCTGAACGCGGCGCCGGCGTTGCGGGTGAGGTGCAGACCGAACGCGTCACCGAGTACGTCGACGCGGCCGCGACCGGTCAGGCGGTCGACGGCCATCAGCTTGGTGACCACGTCGAGCGCCCAGCAGGCGATCGCGGTGACGCCGAAGATCGCCCAGAGACGGGTTCGGCCGGTGGGTGCCGGAACGGATGTGGGGGTGGTGTCGCTCTCGTTCAGCGACGTTCCTCGCGCTGCTTGCATGACATGCACAGTGTGGCACGCGGGAACGCCATCACCCTCATCTTGCCGATGGGCTCACCACAGGACTCGCAGACGCCGTAGGTGCCGTCCTCGATGCGCGCCAGGGCGCGCTCGGTCTGGGCCAGCATCTCCCGCGAGTTGTTGACCACGGTCAGCTCATGGTCGCGCTCGAAGCTGGTCGCACCCAGGTCCGCCTGGTCCTGTCCGGCGCCGTCGCCGGCGTCGCGCATCAGGCCGGCGAGCTCTTCTTCCTGGTCGTGCAGCTCGGTGCGCAGCCGGTCGGCGTGCTCGTGCAGCTCCGCCAGGACCTCGTCGAGCTCCGCCTGGGTCCAGGGGTCCTCGCCCTCCTTGACGGCGAGGCTCGCCGGACTCGCCATCTTCTTGCCCACCTTGCTCGGCGCTGTCTTGGTCGTCGCCGTCTTCTTCGCCGTCACTGTCCTGACCCCCGTCGTCGTCGTTGCCGGTTGCTTGCCGACTCGCTTGGCCGGCGCCTTCGCGGCCGGCGTACTCGTCGTGGCCGTCTTCTTGGCCGCTGGCTTCTTGGCTGTCTTGGCTGCTGCTGTCTTCTTGACGGCCGCCTGGGTGGCCTTCGCGACCGGCTTGGCGGCCGGCTTCTTGGCCGTCTTCCTGGCAGTCGTCTTCTTGACCGCCGCCTTGGTGGCGGAGGCCGTCGATGACGTGGTGTCGGGCCCGTCGGCAGGCCTCGAAGGACGTCGCGAGATGACCTTCTTGGCGGCGGCCGCGGCGCTGCCGGCGAGAGACTTCCTCGTGCTGCGTGCCATGCGACGGGGCCTCCTAGCTGCCGGCGGCAGATGCATACCCATGGCCGCCACGCGACCATGGGTGCTGGGGAGGTTAACCCGTGAAAGGGCCTTACTCAAACCGCCGCGCCAGAAAATGAACGATGGCCGGATCGCCATGCGATCCGGCCATCAACACAGACTGGTCAGTCGTCGTCGCCGAGGATCGACCGCAGCCGCTTGGGAGCGGCGCCCGCGGCCTCGATGCGGGGCGCGATGGTGTCGGCGCCGTTGTCGAGGGCGGCGAGCTGCTGGCTGAAGTAGCTCTTGAGACGCGAGCGGTACTCACGCTCGAAGGCACGCAGCGTCTCGACCTCTCCGTTGAGCTTGTCGCGCTCCTTCTCGAGGTCGCCGAAGAGCTGCTGGCGGCGCTCGGTGGTCTCCGCGTCGAGCATCTGCGACCGCTGGCGGGCGTCCGCCTCGGCGCGGTCGGCCTTCATCTTGGCCTCGCCCTCGAGCCGCTCGGCCTTCGTGCGGGCCTCACCGATGATCTTGTCGGCCTCGTTCTTCGCGTCCTCGACCAGCTCGTCGGCGTTCCGCGTGGCGATCTCGAGGAGACGCGCGGCCGCGTTGGACGCGTCCGGAACGGTCTCGACCCGAATCGTCTCCACACCGGCCGCGGCCGTGGCGGCCACCGGCTGGATCACCGGCGGCGGCGGGGGCTCGGGGGCCCGCTCAACCTTCACCGGCTCAGGCATCTTGACCGGGAACGGGGAGCCGGACTGCGCCGCCGCGAGCTTGGAGCGCAGGTCGTCGTTCTCTCGCGTGAGGCGGGCCAGCTCGGCCTCCACCTCGTCGAGGAACTGGTCGACCTCACCCATGTCGTAGCCCTCGCGCAGGCGGACAGGAGTGAACCGCTTGTTGCTCACGTCCTCTGGCGTCAACGGCATGATCTCACCCATTCGTTAGTCGTCAACTTCAGTCTGTGTCTGTCGAACCATATCCCGACGGCCCCACAAGACGGTCATTGCATCCGCCCCCCGGCACACGCGACTTCTCAGTCTCGCACTTCAGGCGACGAAGATCGATCTGTTGACCTGGAGCAGCAGATACGCCGTGATCATGACGATCAGGAAGCTCAGGTCGAGAGCGAAACTACCCAGTCGCAGCGGTGGGATAAACCGCCTCAACGCCCGGATCGGCGGGTCGGTGAACGTGTAGACGCCCTCCAGCAGCACGAGTACGCCGCCGTGGGGTTCCCACGAGCGCGCGAACACCTGCACCCAGTCCACGATGAAACGGATCCAGAGCAGTGCGATGAAGACCCACAAGATCCCCTCGATGATCTGTCCCGCAATCAGCATGTGGCAAGGCTGCCAGACCCAGCAAACACAGAGCGAGCCAACACCGCTCTAGTCGGCTTGTCCACTCTCAACTCTGGTTGAAGAAGCCACCCTCGGCGATGCGCTGCTTGTCCTCGGCAGCCACGGTCACGTTGGGCGGTGAGAGAAGGAACACCTTGTTGGTCACCCGCTCGATGGTGCCGCGGGTCGCGAAGATCAGGCCGGCGGCGAAGTCGACCAGCCGCTTGGCGTCGGAGTCGTCCATCTCGGTGAGGTTCATGATCACCGGTACGCCATCGCGGTAGTTCTCACCGACGGTGCGCGCCTCGTTGTACGTGCGCGGGTGCAAGGTCGTGATGCGGGACAACTCGGCCACCACTCCGGTCGGGCCCGAGGCCGGCCCCGGGGCGGGACGGCGGCGCTCGGAGATGCTGGAAACTGGAGCCGGACGGGAGTGCGACTCCTCACGCACCGAGCGCATCGGCTCGGGAGCACGCTCGGGCTCGTCGTCGTAACCGAACTCGTCGTCGTACCGTTCGGTTTCCTCGAGCAGGCCGAGGTACTCGCCGATCTTGCGCATCGCGCCGCTCATGCTGCTACCTCTCGGAACTCCTGCGTCTTCGTCGAAGACTGCTTTGCTTTGGACACTACTTGATTCCAGGCCTCTGACCGAGGACCGCGCTGCCAACGCGAACGTGTGTCGCGCCGTACCTGATGGCGGCCTCCAGGTCGCCGCTCATGCCGGAGGAAATCCAGGTCGCGTCGGGATAGCCGATCCGCAGATCGGCCGCGATCTGCGCGAGCCGCTCGAACGCCGGCGCGGGGTCGAGTCCGAGCGGCGCCACGGCCATCACGCCGCGCAGTCGCAGCATTCCCGAGGACGCGATGGCGGCCGCGATCGCCGGCACCTCGCGGGCACCGGCGCCCGCACGGCCACGGTGCCGGTCGGGCGGGTCGAGACTCACCTGGACCAGGCAGTCGACCGGGTGCGAACGGTCGTGGGCGCCGCGTTGCAGTCCCGGCACCAGCCTGACCCGGTCGACCGACTCCACGACGTCGGCGTACGACGCCACGGCGGCGGCCTTGTTGGACTGCAGGCCGCCGATGAAGTGCCAGCGCAGGCCGAGGTCGCGACACGCGGCGGCCTTCGCCTCGGCCTCCTGATGGCGGTTCTCGCCCACGTCGGTGACGCCGAGCTCGGCGAGCAGTCGGAGGTCTTCGGGCGGGAAGAACTTGGTGACCACGGTGAGCGACACCTCGTCAGCGTCGCGGCCCGCCTCGGAGCAGGCCGTGGCGATGCGGCGGCGTACGGCGGAGAGGTTGACGACCAGCTCGGCGCGGCGGAGCTCGTCGTACGGCGCGGCGCTCATTCGGGGTCCCCGTTCGAAGCGGAGCGAAGCGAGCATT
>DASXRJ010000096.1:0-6094 GCA_036506675.1 Nocardioides sp.
GCACTCAGCACCCAAACAGAAAGGCACATCATGACCGTCAACACGATCCAACAGACACGAGCAGGAACCCGCTTCGCGATCCAGGCGGGAGGCCTCATCGGAGCGATCGGCGCCGCCGCGTCCATCTCCGGCATCGTGTTCATGTCCGACCTGACCCAGCGCGAGGGCGCCCGCAGCCCGCTCAGCTTCACCGCGAACGTACTGATCGCCGTCGGGTTCCTCATCGTGGCGCTGGCCCTCGCCGGCGGCTCGGCCGACCTCGGGATGCCGCGGTGGGCGGTCCTTCTCAGCGCAGCGGGCTGCGTCATGGTGGCGGCCGACGCCTGGGGGATCGCGACCTTCGGGGTGGAGACCGCCCGCCTGGTCACCGACAACCAATGGGAGCACCCCGGCGTGATGTTGGTGGTGGCGTTCGTGCCCAAGATGATCCTCTGTGCCGTCGGGTTCGGCACCCTCGCCGTCGTGGGCTGGCGCAACCGGACGTGGTCCCGCGGCGCATGCATCCTGCTCGGCTTCGGTGCCCTCGTCTCGGCGCTCATCGCGCCACACCAGCCCGGTGCCCTGGTCAGCGGACTCGCCCTGGCCTGGGTGGCGCGGTCGGCGTACCCGCTCGAGCGTCAGCCCGACGCTGACAGCGCCCGGCGCTACTCCGGCAACAAGTCTGGCAACAAGGTAGTGGGGGCATAGCGATGGCAACCGTGACGTTCACCGGCATCCATCACCTCAAGCTGCCGGTCAGCGACCTGGCCCGCAGCCGTGAGTGGTACGAACGCGTGCTCGGCTACACCGTCAAGCTGGAGTTTCCCGACGACGACGGCGTCGTACGCGGCTTCGCCGGGCGGCTGCCCGGTGTCGGCGTCGGGGTAGCGCTGCGGCAGAACGAGCAGGCCGCGGCCGGCACCGCCGGATTCGACCCGGTGGGCTTCGCGATTGCCGACCGTACGGCGGCCGAGGCCTGGGTCGCGCATTTCGACGCCCTCGGCGTACGCCACTCCGGGATCAGGGGTGCCACCCGCGGCTGGGTGGTCGACGTCTACGACCCGGACGGGCTGACCATTCGGCTGTACAGCACCGGTGACGACCGCGAGGACCACACCAACCAGCCGGGCTACGCCCGCACGGTCTAGCGGCGTCACGGCGGGACTGGGCCAAGGCGGCGGCCTGAGGCTCCGACGCGCGAAATGTCAGTGTCGGCTCGTCTGCCCGACCAGAACCACCTCGCCCGACGACGCCTGGTTGCCGTCGGCGACCTCGCGGGTGACGGTCAGCGTCGGGAAGTCCTGGGGTCCGGCACCGGACCAGAGGATCACGTCCTTGCCGTCGTTGAAGGTGCCGATCGGCACCAGCACGCCGGCCTCGTTCTTCAGCCAGGCCTCGTAGAACTGCCCGTCGGCACGTCGCGGGAGGCCAGTCGCATGCAGCTCGATCTTCCAGCCGCTCGGCGTCTTCGTGAGGGTGACGTCGCCCGACGCGCTAGGCGCCAGGTCCGTGCCCTTCATGGACGCGGCGAACTGGAGCGGCTCGTCGTGCTGGCTCAGCTGGACCCCGACGGCCGCGCCCGCAACCAGGAGCACGGCCGCGGCGGCTCCCCCGACGTACCGGAGCCACCGCGACCGCCCACCACGGGCCTCGCCGATGGCCGCGACCACGCGCTCCTGGAGGTCGGCCGGCGGCTCGGCCCACACCGCCGGGTCGGCCAGCACGCCGCGCAGTCGGTCGATCTCGGCCAACTCCTCGGGGGTCAGGTCATCGCCGTCCATCGGAGCCTCCTCCACGGGAGTCGGTCGCACCGGGCTCGGTGCGCAGATGTGCCAGGGCGCCCGCCAGTCTGCGATGCGCCCGGAACGTGCGGGACTTCACCGTGCCCAGCGGGATCTCGAGCTCGCGGGCGATCTCGGCGTGGCTGAGCTCGTCGAAATGCTGCATCCGGATCAGCCGACGGTCCGGAGCCGGGAGTTCGTCGAGTGCCCGGCGTACCTCGGCGACGTCGTGGATCTGGTCCACCGACGGCGGCAGCGTGACCAGGGACGCACTGTCGGACGTGTCGATGTTGTCGAGGTTCCGATGCCGCTTCTCGCGCCGGTAGACGTCGATCGCGACCCGCTTGGCGATCGTCGACAGCCAGGCGCCGAGCGGGCGATCCGGGTCGTACTTGCGCGCGGAGCGCCACGCCTGCACGAAGGTCTGCTGGGTCGCGTCCTCGGCGAGACCGGCATCACCGAGCACCTTGTAGGCGATCGAGAACACCAGCCGGCCGTGGGTCTGGTAGACGACCCGGACCATGTCCGCGTCACCTGAAGCGAACCGTGACGCCAGCTCGGCGTCGTCCAGGGCCACGGTCGTCACGTTAGTCCAGGGCTCACGGGCGGTGTCCCTCACTCTCGGGGTCGCGGGATCCACGGCGGAGGTGGCCCGGTCGGATCCCATGCCCTGCTTACGGAGCCGACACCGGTTCGGTTCCGGGCGACGTGGTCGGAACCGGTACGCCGCCACCGCCGTAGTAGGCCCGACGCCGGTGTTCGCCGGCACCACGACGAGAAGAGCTGACATGAACGCACAGAAGAACCTCGGCCGGTCGCTGGGACTGGCCGCCGCGGCGACGCTCGCCGCAGGACTGGTCGGGGCAGTCCCCGCCGATGCCTCACCGGCAGTCGCCTCGGTGACGGTCGCCGACAACATCCTGATCGTCGCCGGCACGAACGGCCCGGACAGCGTGACCGTGGACTTCACCAACCCGGACTCGGTCGGCATCGACATCAACGGCGACGGACAGAGCGTGGGCCGGCGTACCTTTGCCGCGGTCGCGGTCAACTTGCGCGCGGGCGGCGACCGCTTCTCCGTGGTCTCCGGCGGCAGCGCACTCACCGACGCACCGCTCGCGATCCACGGCGGCAACGGTGACGACGACCTGCGCGGAGGAGCGGGCGTCGACGTGCTCTTCGGTGACCGGGGCGACGACTTCGTCAACGGTGCCCTCGGCACCGACACCGAGCTGCTCGGAACGGGCGACGACGTCGCCGGCTGGGACCCCGGTCAGGGCAGCGACGCGATCTTCGGCCAGTACGGCGTCGACACGTTGCTGTTCAACGGCGCCGGCGGCGACGAGGTGATGTCGTTGTCGGCCAACGGCGACCGTGCTGTGTTCCTCCGGAGCCCGGGGTCCATCCGGATGGATCTCGACGGCGTGGAGCGGGTGCAGGCCAACCCGCTCGGTGGCGTGGACAACGTGACGGTCAACGACGTCAGCGGCACCGACGTCGAGGAGACCACGATCGACCTGTCCGTCGCCGGTGCGGGGGACACGAAGGCCGACACCGTGGTGGTGAACGGGTCCGCACACGCGGACGACGTCGTTGTCAACGCGTCCGGCGGCACCGTCGACGTCACCGGGCTGCGGCCGGAGACGCGCATCACCGGCAGCGAGTCGTTCGACCGGCTGCTCGTCAACACACTCGGCGGCAGCGACCAGGTCCACGTCACCGACGCTGCGACCGCGCTCATCGGCATCCTCGTCGACTTCGGTGCCGACCAGTGACCGACCTGCGCCCCACCACCCACAAGTTCATCACCCGAGAAGAAGGAGGCCATCGTGCCTGAGTTCCCCGGTTTCACCCACGTCGCCGTCACCGTCAGCGACCTGGCGCGCAGCGTCCCCTGGTACGCCGCACTGTTCGGCAGCGACCCGGTGCTCGACGAGGACGTCGAGGCGGGCGCGTTCCACCACACGGTGTTCGCGCTGGACGGCGGCCAGTTGTTCGGGCTGCACCAGCACGTGGTTTCGGCGGCCGGGTCGTTCGACGAGCACCGCGTCGGCCTCAACCACGCCGCGTTCGGCTGCGCCGACCGCGCGGAGCTGGAGAGGTGGGTCACGCGCCTGGACGAGCTCGGGTACACCCACGGCGAGATCGTGGACGCCCACTACGGCTCGGGACTCGCCTTCCGCGACCCGGACGGCATCGCCCTGGAGTTCTTCGCTCCGCCGTCCTGACCCGTCGTCGCGGCTCAGGGCGGCGGGCCGCCCTGAGAGCGACCGTCTGCCGCGGACGACGAGGCGGGCCGGACCTCCCGGATCTAGGCCAGGGCGGCGGCGGCCTTCGCTAGCGAGGTCACCCGGTCCCAGTCGCCGGCCGCGACGGCGTCTCCGGGCGTGAGCCAGGAGCCGCCGACGCAGCCGACGTTCGGCAGCGAGAGGTACGACGGCGCGGTGGCCGCCGTGATCCCGCCGGTCGGACAGAACCGGGCTGCCGGCACCGGCGACGCGATCGACTTCAGGAACGCCGCCCCGCCCGAGGCCTCGGCCGGGAAGAACTTCAGCGCGCTCACGCCCGCCTCCAGGGCGGACAGCACCTCCGACACGGTCGCCACCCCGGGCAGGAACGGCAGCCCGGTGTCGCCCATCGCGGCCAGCAGCGACGGCGTCGTACCGGGGGAGACGAGGAACTGCGCGCCCGCGTCGAGCGCCTCCTTGGCCTGGCCGGGCGCCACGATGGTGCCGGCGCCGACCAGGATCTCGGGCACCTCGTCGGCGATGGCCCGGATCGCGTCGAGCGCGACCGGCGTACGCAACGTCAGCTCGATCACCGGCAGCCCGCCGGCGACCAGCGCCCGCGCGACCGGGACCGCGTCGGCGACCGAGTCGAGTACGACGACCGGCACCACGGGCGCCACCGACAACAGGTCCGACGACAGGTCAGAGTGGACCTCAGACGGGCTGGACAACGGGCACCTCCTGGTGGGGGACCGGCACGCCCGGGAAGACGCTGGCACCGGTGTCGGCGGACCCGACGGTGGCCCGGAAGGCCGCGAACAGCTCGCGTCCGGTCCCGGCCCACTCCGCGCCCTCAGGCGCGCGCCCGGTGGGAGTACGACGGGCCAGCTCGGCCGCGTCGACGTGCAGGTCGAGCCGGCCGGCGTTCGCGTCGACCGTGACCAGGTCTCCGTCGACGACCCGGCACAACGGCCCACCCAGCGCGGCCTCCGGGGTCACATGGATGGCGGCCGGCACTTTGCCAGACGCCCCCGACATCCGGCCGTCGGTGACGATCGCGACCCGCTGCCCGCGGTCCTGGAGTACGCCGAGGGCCGGCGTCAGCTTGTGCAGCTCGGGCATCCCGTTGGCGGCCGGGCCCTGGTAGCGGATCACCGCCACGAAGTCCCGACCCGCCAGCGCGCCGGAGCCGAACGCGGCCAGGAAGTCGTCCTGGTGGTCGAACACCACGGCCGGCGCGGTGACCACGCGGTGCTCGGGCTTGACCGCGGACGTCTTGATCACGGCCCGGCCCAGCGGCCCGGTCAGCATCTTCACTCCGCCGTCGGGTGCGAACGGGTCGTCAGCCGGCCGGAGTACGTCGTGGTCGAGCGACGCCTTCGGGCCCTCGTCCCAGACAAGCTCGCCACCCGAGAGCCGCGGCTCGGTCGTGTAGCGCCACAGCCCGTGCCCCATCACGGTCCGTACGTCGTCGTGCAGCAGCCCGGCCCGCAGCAGCGTGTGCACCAGGAAGCCCACCCCGCCGGCGGCGTGGAAGTGGTTCACGTCGGCCGACCCGTTGGGATAGATCCGGGCCAGCAGCGGCACCACCGCGGACAGCTCGGACAGGTCGTCCCAGGTCAGCGTGATCCCGGCGGCCCGGGCGATCGCGACCAGGTGCAGCGTGTGGTTGGTCGAGCCGCCGCTGGCCAGCAGCGCCACGCAGGCGTTGACGATCGTCTTCTCGTCGACCAGCTCACCGATCGGGGTGAGCTCGCCGCCCTGAGCGGTGATCTCGGTGACCCGCCGGCCGGCCGCCCGGGTGAGCGCCTCGCGGAGCGGCGTACCGGGGTTGACGAAGGACGAGCCCGGCAGGTGCAGGCCCATCACCTCCATCAGCAGCTGGTTGCTGTTGGCGGTGCCGTAGAAGGTGCAGGTCCCGCTCGAGTGGTACGACGCGGACTCGGCCTCGAGGAGCTCGTCGCGACCGACCTTGCCCTCGGCGTAGAGCTGGCGGACGCGAGCCTTCTCGCCGTTCGGCAGCCCCGAGGCCATCGGCCCGGCCGGCACGAACACGGTCGGCAGGTGCCCGAACGACAGCGCCCCGATCAGCAGCCCGGGCACGAT
>DASXRJ010000097.1:0-7798 GCA_036506675.1 Nocardioides sp.
ACCCGAGGGGTCGGGTCCGTTCCTCAACGCCGTCGTCCTGGTCGACACCACGCTCTCGGCGCCCACGCTGATGGACCGCGCGATGGCCATCGAGGACGCCTTCGAGCGCGACCGCGAGGCCGAGCGCAACGCGCCGCGCACGCTCGATGTCGACCTGATCGTCGTCGGCGACCGGCGCAGCAACGAGGCGTTCCTCCGGCTGCCCCACCCGCGGGCGGGCGAGCGGCCGTTCGTGCTGCAGCCGTGGTACGACCTGGAGCCGGACGCCGTACTCCCCGATGCCGGGCCGGTGGCCGCGCTGCTCGAGAAGGTCGGCACCGAAGGCATCGCGCGCCGCGACGATCTGGCCCTCGACGTCCAGTGACCGACGACCAGCCGGCCGGCAACCTGAGGCCGACGCCGGTTGGTGTGGCGGTTGCGTACGCCGTCGTCGGGCTGGTCGGCGGCTGGCTGCTGCATCGCCTCGGCTTCGCGCCCCTGGTGGGCTGGGGGCCGGTGCTGCTGCTCTTCTTCGTCGCCGCGATCATGGCCGCGACAGCGTGGGCGACCTGGCGCCACGTGCATGTCCAGCGGCGGTGGCTCGAACCGCACAAAGCGGTCAACAGACTCGTGCTCGCGAAGGCGTGTGTCATCGTCGGCGCGCTGGTCGCCGGCGGCTACGCTGGCTACGCGTTGAGCTGGCTCGGGGTCGAGGCCGAGCTGGCTGGCCAAAGGGTGGGACGGTCGGCGCTGGCGGCGCTGGCCGGTTTGATGCTGTCCGTAATGTCCAAAGGGCTCGAGTTTGCGTGTCGAGTCCACAACGACAATCACAGGGAATAACATCAGCCACATGCGCCCCACCATTGCTCGTCGCCGTCAACGCAGCGCCCGTTTAGCGGTCGCCGTCAGCCTGCTGGTGGTGTCGGCATGCGTGGTCTTCGGGACGATGATGTCCGGCTCCACCTTCATCGTCTATCTGGGTGCCGTGGTCGCCGTACTCTTCGGGGCCGCCGCCACCCGGATCACCCACTCGGAGCTCATGAAGACCCGCCGCGAGGCCGCGCGCGACCGGGCGGAGCAGGCGCGGGAGTACGGCGAGCTGGACGCGAAGCGCACCGCGGAGCACAAGGCCCAGTCGGAGACCCTCACCGAGCGGATCGCGCAGCGCCAGGCGACCATCTTCGAGCTCGAGGCCGAGCTGGCCGCCGCCCACAAGCGGCTCGCGGAGGAGCACCGCCGGCTCAACAAGGAGTCTCGGCGTGCCGACCAGGCAGAGGGCGAGCTTGCCGACCAGACGAAGCGCGCGGAGGCGGCCGAGATTCGTGCTGCGGAGGCGATCGTGAGCATCGCCGCGCTCGAGCAGCAGATCGCCGACCTCAAGGCCGAGCTCGCCGCCTGGGAAGACGCCGCCAAGCGGCCGATGCGCAAGTCCAGCTGACCGACCCATCCGACCACCTCACGCGTCCGCGGATCTCCGTGGGCGCGTCGTCGATTTGGAGGTCTCGATCGGGCGGCCCGGTCGTCGCCACCGCGTGGCTGGTCAGGGAGATCTGACGGTTGTCAGGGGATGCAGCGGCCGACAACTGACAGTTTCCCCGGATATCCGGGGAAACCGACACCCCCTCACTCCACGCTCGCCCGCAGCGCCCGGTGAATCCCGTTGGGAGTGAGTACGCCGAGGAACGTCGCGCCACGCTTGACGGCGAGTGTGCCCTTGTCCTCGCGCATCAGCAGGGCGAGCGCGTCCTCCAGCGTCGACTCGACGTCGATGGTGCCGGCCAGCTCGCCGGTCGTGACGCCGTCGATCGGCTCCAGGTGGGCCGGGTCGATCGGGGTCACGCTGAGCCGGCGCAGCCCGCGGACCGAGCCCACGAAGTCGGCCACGAAGTCGTCGGCCGGAGCGCCGAGCAGTCGCGCCGGCACGTCGTACTGGGCGAGCCGGCCGCCCTGGGCGAACACCGCGACCCGGTCGCCCATCCGGACGGCCTCGTCGATGTCATGCGTGACGAGTACGACGGTCTTGCCGAGCTCACGCTGCAGCCGGAGGAACTCGTCCTGCAGCTTCCCCCTCACCACCGGGTCGACCGCGCCGAACGGCTCGTCCATCAGCAGCACCGGCGGGTTGGCCGCCAGGGCCCGGGCCACGCCGACCCGCTGCCGCTGACCGCCGGACAGCTGGCTCGGGAACCGCCGCGCGAAGGTGTCCGGGTCGAGCCCCACGAGGTTGAGCAGCTCGTGCGCGCGCTGGCGGGCGGTGGCGCGCGACTCGCCGTACAGGAGCGGGACCGTCATCACGTTGGTCTCGATCCGCTGGTGCGGGAACAGGCCGATCTGCTGGATGACGTAGCCGATGCCGCGGCGCAGCTTGACCGGGTCCTCGTCGGTGACGTCGCGGCCGTCGATCTCGATCCGGCCGGTGGTGGGCTCGATCAGCCGGTTGATCATCTTCAATGTCGTCGACTTGCCGCAGCCGGACGGGCCGACCAGGCAGACCATCTCGCCGCGGCCCACGGCCAGGTCGAGCTCGTGTACGGCGACCGTGCCGTCGGCGTACGTCTTGCCGACCCCGGTCAGCCGGATCATCGGCTGGTCGGCGGGCGTCGTCTTGGTGCCGCCGAAAGGATCCGGACCCGGGTCCGGTGCTCCGTCAGACTGTCCCCGGTTGGCGGTAACGTCCATGCCGTGACCCTACTCGTGGCTGCCGTCAGTCAGGCAGATTCCGGGCCGAGCTGCTACAGCCGGCTCGTCAACGACTGGGTGTGCGGTGCCTACCTCCAGGACCGTCGCCAGGAGCTGGTCGACGCGACCGTGCAGCACCTGTGGATCACCTTCGTTGCGGTGGCGCTGGGGGTGGCGCTGGCGTTCCCGCTCGCGCTGCTGGCCCGGCGCTACGCGCGGCTGCGGTCGACGGTGGTCGGCGTGTCGACGGGGCTCTACACGATCCCGTCGCTGGCGCTCTTCCCGCTGATGGTGCCGTTCACCGGCATCACCGCGACCACGGTGGTGATCGGGCTGGCGCTCTACGCGCTGACCATCCTGGTGCGCAGTGTGCTCGACGGGCTGGCGTCGGTGCCCGACGACGTGCGCGAGTCGGCGACCGGGCTGGGCTACTCGGCGAGCGGCCGGCTGTTCCGGATCGAGCTGCCGCTGGCGATCCCGGTGATCATGGGCGGGCTGCGGGTCGCCACGGTGTCGACGGTCGCGCTGACGACGGTCGGCACGCTCGTGGCCCATGGTGGGCTGGGCAACCTGATCGCCGACGGCGTACTCACCAACTTCCGGGCCGAGCTGCTCGCCGCGTGTGTGCTGTGCGTGCTGATCGCGGTGGCGCTCGACGTACTGCTGGTGCTCGCGCAGCGAGCGCTGACGCCCTGGTCCCGAGGGAGGACAACGTGAGCGTCTTCGGCGACACCTGGTCTTACCTCCTCGACGGCGCCAGCTGGGCCGGCGACGACGGGATGCTGCGCCTGCTGCTCCAGCAGCTGCTGCTCACGGTCACCGCGCTCGGGCTCGCGAGCGGCGTCGGGCTGCCGCTGGCCTGCTGGCTCGGGCACCTGGGGCGGGGCGGGTTCCTCGCGATCAACATCTCCAACGTGGGCCGGGCGGTGCCGACGTTCGCGCTGCTGGCGCTGCTGGTGACGATGGACTGGCCGGGGGTGGACACGTTCGGCCCCTACGGCCGGGCCGGGATCGCGACCCTGCTGGCCCTGACCGCGTTCGCGCTGCCGCCGATCATCACCAACTCCTACGTGGCGGTGCACGAGGTGCCGGGCGACGTGAAGGAGTCCGCGCGCGGGATGGGCATGACCGCCGGGCAGCAGTTCTTCCGGGTCGAGCTGCCGTTGGCGCTGCCGCTGATCGTCGGCGGGGTGCGGCTGGCCCTGGTGCAGGTGTGGGCGACGGCGACGATCGCGGCGCTGGTGGCCGGGCCCGGACTGGGCAGGGTGATCACCGACGGCTTCGCGAACACCTACTACGGGAAGGGGATCGCCGGCGCCGTGGTTGTCGCCCTGGTGGCGCTGGCGCTCGAGCTGCTGGCGGCCGCCGTACAACGGATGGTCGACCCGCTGCCGCGGGCCGCCGTACGCCGAAAGACACAGACTCTGGTCGCTGCCGCGGCCGAGTGACCGGACACGCGTGGCCACGGGGCCACGGGACACAGAAGGTGGATCACATGCAGGTACGACGGACTCTCGCGACCGTGATCGCGACCAGCACGGTCCTGCTCGGCGCGGCCTGTGCCGGGGACGACCTCTCCAAGGACTCGGCCAACCCCAGCGGCTCGGGCAGCACGGCCGGCACCGGCGACAAGGGGGCCGTGAAGATCTCCGGGCAGAACTTCCCCGAGGCGACCCTGGTGGCCTCGATGTATGAGCAGCTGCTCGACGCGAAGGGGTACGACGCCAGCGTCACCCTGGTCGGCACCCGCGACGTCTACATGGCGAAGGGGCAGTTCCCCGACGGCGTACAGGTGGTGCCCGAGTACGTCGGCGGCATCCTCGACTTCCTCAACACCACCGCCAACGGACCCAAGGCCGAGCCGATCACCACCAGCGACGCCGCGGCCTCGATCGCGGCCGGCCAGTCGCTGCTGGAGGACAAGGGCATCACCCTGCTCGACCCGTCGACGGCGTCGGACACCAACGCCTTCTTCGTGAGCAAGGAGTACGCCGACTCCGAGGGCGTCAGCAAGCTCTCCGACCTGGAGGGCAAGTCGGTCAAGCTCGCGGCGGCCCCCGACTGCAAGGGCCGGTCCGACTGCGAAGGCGGGCTCACCGATGTCTACGGCATCGACATCACCGAGCTGCTGCCGCTCGGCTACGCGTCGGAGCAGACCTACAAGTCGGTGCTCGACGGCGAGTCGCAGCTCGGCGAGACCTCGACGACCGACGGTGCGCTGGAGTCGCAGGGCCTGGTCCTGCTGGAGGACGACAAGGCGATCCAGCCGGCCCAGAACCTCGTCCCGGCCGTCTCGTCCGAGTGGATCGCCAACCACCAGGACGCCGCCGACGCCCTCAACGCGCTGATGGCCGCGCTGACCACCGAGAAGCTCACCGAGCTCAACGGCCAGGTCACCGTCGACCGTGCCCAGCCCGAGGACGTCGCCAAGTCGTTCCTGGAGGACGAGGGCCTGATCTGATTGCTGTTAGGGGCGACAGTTTCCCCGGATATCCGGGGAAACTGTCGCTTGTCAGGGGTTGCAGTCCCTGACAACCGTCAGAACCCCCGGATATCCGGGGAAACTGACGCCTACTCAGACCTCGTAGTCGCGGAGGGCCAGGGCGACGGGGTCGACGGTGGCGGGGAGCAGCCCCGGTACGTCGATCCGGCGGTGACCGGAGGGGTCGGTCACCCGCGCGACCTCGTGCGACGCGGCGTACTCGATGACGGCGGTGGCATCACAGCGGCGGTCCTGTTCGACCAGCCAGCCGACCAGCCGGTGCACCGGCGGCAGCCCGCTGTACATCAGCGAGTGGTCGCCCCAGAACTCCATGACGCAGTCGCGCAGCAGCCGCCACCACTCGTCGGGACAACCGGGGATCTCCAGGAAGTAGCGCCACATGTCGCCGGCAAGCACCCGGTCGACGAAGATTCCGGTCACCGCCGGCTCGCCGTACTCGCGCACCGAGGCGAGCGACATCCGCTTGGTGAGGATCCGGTCGGTCAGGTCGGGGACGGACGCCCGCTGCTGGGTGATCGACGAGCCGTCGCCGCGGATCCGCCAGTGGTAGACGATGTCCGGGACCACCTCGAACGCCCGCGCTCGCAGGAACGCCCGCGTCGTGGTCGGCTGGTCCTCGTAGCGCACGCCCTCCGGCCAGGCGAGGCCCTCGGCGTCCCAGAAGGAGCGGCGGAAGAGCTTGTTCCACGCGAACACGTCGCCCAGGATCTCGGGCTCGTCGCGCACCACGCGTCCGGCGCCCTGGCCCGCGTGCAGCCGGTGCATCCACGGCGGCTCGTGCAGCCCGTCGGCCTCCCAGCGCACGATGCTGCCGGTGACCAGGTCGGAGCCCGGTGCCCGGTCCAGCGCCCCGGCCAGGGTCGCCAGCGCGTCCGGGGGGAGTACGTCGTCGCTGTCGAGGAAGCCCAGGTAGTCGCCGGTCGCGTGCCGGATGCCCACGTTGCGGGCCGCGCCGAGGCCGTGGTTGTCGGTGTGTACGACGCGCAGCCGGTCGTCGCGGGCGGCGTACTCGTCGGCGATCTTGCCCGAAGAGTCGGTCGAACCGTCGTCTACGACGATCACCTCGAGGCGGCAGCCGGTCTGGCCCAGCACGCTGTCGAGACACTCGGGCAGGAAGGCGGCGACGTCGTACACGGGGACGACCACGCTCACCAGCGGGTCGACGCGAGATCGACGGCGGGGGAGCAGCCTCATGTCCAGCAACTTATCGTCCCTCTACGCTGACCTCCGTGAAGAGCCCACGGAAGGTCTTGTTCATCGCCGGCGCCGGTCGCAGCGGCACCAGCACGCTCGCGGGCCTGGTCTCCCGCCTCGGACTGCACGTACCGCAACCCGAGGTGGCCGCGGACGAGTCCAACCCGAAGGGCTTCGGCGAGCCGCAGTGGGTGGTCGACCTCCACAACCGGCTCCTCGACGAGGTGATGGTGCAGGTCTCCGACAGCCGGCCCGGCGCCTGGGACCTGACCGGCGAGCGCGGTGCCGACGAGGCGACCCTCGACGACGTGGCTCAGTGGCTGGCGCCGCACTTCGACCGGGCCGACGAGCTGGTGGTGAAGGACCCGCGGCTGTCGTGGTTCCTGCCGCTGTGGCGCAAGGCCGCCGTACGCGTGGAGGCGACGCCGGTCTTCGCGACCATGCTCAGGCCGCCGGCCGAGGTGGTCGGCAGCAAGCAGAAGTACTACGCCAACCGGCTCGGGACGGCCCACCTCACCGCGTCCTGGCTCAACATGCTGCTCCACACCGAGCTCGAGACCCGCGACGCGCCGCGCGCCTTCGTGCGGTACGCCGACCTGCTCGGCGACTACCGCTCGGTGATCTCGGGGGTCGGTGGCGCGCTCGACCTGTCCCGCGTGACAGGTGCGGGCGCCGACGACTGGGCGCGGTTGGAGGGCTTCATCGACCCGTCGCTGCGCCGGGTCGGGCTGGACTGGGACGACCTGGCTCTCCCGCGGCGGCTCGAGGAGCTGACCCGCGCCACCTGGGACGCCCTCAACGCCATGGTCGACGAGGACACTCCGGAGCTGCGGGCCACGCTCGACCAGGCGCGAGCGGCGTACACGGAGCTCTACGCCGAGTCCGAGGCCATCTCGAAGTCGTCGGTCGTGGCCGCCGAGGTCGTGCTCCGGAAGGCTCACCGGATCGCGCTCGCGTCGGCACTCGAGGGTGCGGACGCCCCGGTCGGCCGGGCCAGCGTCGCCGACCGGATCCCGCACGCGTGGCGGGCCCGGGTCCCCGCGCCGGTACGACGGGGGCTCAGGCGGGTGGTGCGGCACCGGTGAGGGGGTGGTCAGTTTCCCCGGATATCCGGGGAAACTTGCGGTTGTCAGGGACTGCAACCCCTGACAACCGTCAGAATCCCCGGATATCCGGGGAAACTGTCACCCACCTCAACACCGGCTGAACCGCCGCCAGGCCCAGGCCGGCGGCGGCAGCGACACCCCACATCAGGGGCGGACCGCCGGCTTCGAGCAGCACCGTCACCAGGACCGGTGCCGCGATCGTGCCGACGCCCCAGCTCACGCCGTACGCCGCGAGGTACGACGCTCGGGAGCGCTCGTCGGCCAGCCCGGAGACGATCGCGAAGACGTGCCCGAGCAGCAGTACGTCCCCGAGCGCGGTGAGTACGGCGGCCGCGGC
>DASXRJ010000098.1:0-7850 GCA_036506675.1 Nocardioides sp.
GCCGTACTGGCGGTCCCGGGGGTGCTGGTCCTGGCGATGTTGTTCTGGCTGCGCGGCCGAGTACCCGACCCCAAGGCCTACGAGCCCGCTCACCCCGCTCCCCGACAAGTCCCGGCCGTCCCACCCGAGGGCGCTGGTGCGGACCTCCTTCATCAACCGCTTCCCGCCGAGTTCTGGCAGTACGCCGCCGCCGTGGCGGTCCTGTCGTGTGGCATCGCCTCGTTCCCCTTGCTGGCGTACCACGCCCAGACCAACGGCCTGCTCACGGACGCCCAGGTGCCGATCCTGTTCGCCGTGGCGATGCTCGTCGACGGGCTCAGTGGGCTGGTGATGGGCCGTGTCTACGACACCCGAGGCGCGCTGACACTGCTCGCGGTGCCGGTCGCCGCCGCTGCCTCGGCGATCGCGTTCACCGAGAACGTGGCCTGGGTCTGGGTCGGTGTCGCCGTCTGGGGCGTGGTCAACGGGGTCCTGGACTCCACGGTCAAGGCGGTCGTCACCGAGCTGGTTCCCGGCGGCTCTCGGGCCGTGGCATTCGGGTGGCTCGCCTTCGTCCGCGGAGTCGGTCTCCTCATCGCGGGTGGTCTGCTGGGAGCGGCGTACGACCGGGGCCGCTCCTACGTGGTGGCGCTCGTCCTGATCGCCAACGCACTCGCCCTCGCCGGACTCGCGGTCGTACTCCGCAAGCTGGTCCGCCGGGAGGCCTGACCGGCACGCCGAGCTGCAGTTCCGGATGGTTGCCCGCCTGCCGGCTTGCGTGAGACCGGCGTACTCTCACAGGGAACCGACTGAGGGAGCACGCGTGAACACCACGAAGCATCTGCTGGAGGCGCTGGAGCCCGTCGTGGCCGAGAACCTCGACCGCCACCTCTCCATGGCCCAGGAGTGGCACCCCCACGACTACATCCCATGGAGCGAGGGGCGCGACTTCGCGTTCCTGGGCGGCGAGGACTGGGCTCCCGAACAGTCGCGGCTGTCCGAGACCGCCAAGGCGGCGATGATCACCAACCTGCTCACCGAGGACAACCTGCCGTCCTACCACCGCGAGATCGCCACCCGGTTCGGGCGCGACGGCGCCTGGGGCACCTGGGTCGGGCGCTGGACCGCCGAGGAGAACCGCCACGGCATCGCGATGCGCGACTACCTGGTCGTGACCCGCGGGGTGGACCCGGTCGAGCTCGAGCGGGCCCGGATGGACTACATGACCTCCGGCTACGACTCCGGCGACAAGACACCCCTGGAGGCGGTGACCTACGTGTCCTTCCAGGAGCTCGCCACGCGCGTCTCGCACCGCAACACCGGCAAGGTCACCCACGACCCGATCGCCGACCGGATGCTCGCCCGGATCTCCAAGGACGAGAACCTGCACATGGTCTTCTACCGCAACATCGTCGCAGCGGCGCTGGAGATCGCTCCCGACGAGACCATGCGCGCGATCGCCGACGAGGTCATCGGCTTCGAGATGCCGGGCGCCACGATGGCCGGCTTCCGGCGCAGCTCGATGATCATCGCCAAGGCAGGCATCTACGACCTGCGGCTACACCACGACGACGTCATCATGCCGATCCTGCGCCACTGGAACGTCTTCGACCGCACCAACTTCGGCGAGGTCGGCGAGCGGGCCCGCGACGAGCTCGCGACCTTCCTCGAGGGCCTGGACGCCCAGGCGACCCGCTTCGTGGAGCGCCGCGCCGAGAACCGCGCCCGCGTCGCCGCCCGGTCCGACAGCGACGAGACGCCCGACATCGCCTCCTGAGCCAGGGCGCGTCGGGGCGGCCGCGCGCCTCGCAAGGCAGGTTCAGCGGTAGCTCAGCTTGGGGTGCCGGTTGACGTCCTTGTACAGCAGGTAGCGGAACCGGCCCGGTCCGCCGGCGTAGCAGGCCTGGGGGCAGAACGCCCGCAGCCACATGAAGTCGCCCTCCTGCACCTCGACCCAGTCCTTGTTGAGGAGGTAGACCGCCTTGCCCTCGAGCACGTAGAGGCCGTGCTCCATGACGTGGGTCTCCGGGAACGGGATCGCGCCACCGGGCTCGAAGTTGACGATGTTGACGTGCATGTCGTGGCGTACGTCGGAGGGGTCCACGAACCGCTGGGTCGTCCACCGGCCCTCGGTGCCGGGCATCTCGCCACCCTCGACGTCGGTCTCGTTGGTGACGAACGGCTCGGGTACGTCGATGCCCTCGACCCGCTCGTAGGCCTTCCGGATCCAGTGGAACCGGGCCGCCTCGGTGGTGTTGTTGTGGAGGGTCCAACTGCATCCGGGCGGGAGGAAGGCGTAGCCGCCCGGCGCGAGCTCGTGCTTGTCGCCGGCGATGGTCAGCGTGACGCCGCCCTCGAGCACGAACAGCACGCCCTCGGCGCCCGGGTCGAGCTCGGGCTTGTCGCTGCCGCCGCCGGGGCTGACCTCGACGATGTACTGCGAGAAGGTCTCGGCGAAGCCGGAGAGCGGGCGGGCGATCACCCACAGCCGGGTGCCCTCCCAGAACGGCAGGTTGCTGGTCACGATGTCGCGCATGGTGCCGCGCGGCAGCACGGCGTACGCCTCGGTGAAGACGGCGCGGTCGGTGGTCAGGTCGGTCTGGCCGGGGAGACCGCCGGTCGGCGCGTAGTAGCTGGGGGTCATGTCAGGCTTCTCCTCGGGTCAGCAGCCGGCCCTGCGGGGCTGCGTCGACTTCGATCTTCTCTCCGCGCAGCCAGGTCGAGCGAACGACGCCCGTGAGGGGGCGCCCGTCGTACGGCGTGACCGCGTTCTTGTGGTGCAGCTTGTTCACGTCGACGACGAAGGCGTCGTCGGGGGCGAAGACGCAGAAGTCAGCGTCGTACCCGAGGTCGATGCGGCCCTTGCGGCGCAGCCCGGCCAGGTCGGCCGGCGCGTGGCACATCCACCGGGCCACGTCGACGAGGGTGAAGCCGCGGCGCCGCGCCTGGGTCCAGACAGCCGGGAGCCCGAGCTGAAGCGAGGAGATGCCGCCCCAGGCCACGCCGAAGTCGCCGGTGTCGAAGCACTTCAGGTCGGGCGTGGAGGGCGAGTGGTCGGAGACGACCAGGTCGATGACGCCGGAGCGCAGGCCCTCCCAGAGCAGCTCGCGGTTGGCCGCCTCGCGGATCGGGGGGCAGCACTTGAACTGGGTGGCCCCGTCGGGGATCTCCTCGGCGGAGAAGGTCAGGTAGTGCGGGCAGGTCTCGGCGGTGATCCGGACCCCGTCACGCCGGGCCGAGGCCAGCATCGCCAGCACGTCGGAGCTGGAGACGTGCAGGATGTGCACCCGGCAGCCGGTCCAGCGAGCCAGCTCGATGACCTGTGCGACGGCGAGGTTCTCCGCGCCGCGGGGCCGGCTGCGCAGGAAGTCGCGGTAGGTCTCGCCGTGCGCCGTCGGCGCGTGCTCGATGGCGTGGGTGTCCTCGGCGTGCACGATCATCAGTCCGTCGAACTTGTGGATCTCGCGCATCGCCGCCTCGAGCTGGTCGGGGTCGAGGTGCGGGAACTCGTCGACCCCCGAGTGCAGCAGGAAGCACTTGAAGCCGAAGACGCCGGCGTCGTGCAGCCCGCGCAGCTCGGGCACGTTGCCGGGAATCGCACCGCCCCAGAAGCCGACGTCGACGAAGGCCTGGCCCTCGGCCGTCTTCCGTTTGAGCTCGAGCGCCGGTACGTCGCAGGTCGGCGGGATGCTGTTGAGCGGCATGTCCACGATCGTGGTCACGCCTCCGGCGGCACCCGCCTTGGTCGCCGTGGTGAAGCCCTCCCACGAAGTGCGCCCCGGGTCGTTGACGTGCACGTGCGAGTCGACGATGCCGGGCAACAGCACCTCGTCGTCGGCGAGCTCCAGGACCAGCGGGGCGGACAGGTCGGAGGTCAACGGTTCGATCGCGACGATGGAGCCGTTCCGCACGCCGACGCAACGGCCCACCTCGCCGGGGCCGGCGATGACCCGCTCAGCGCGGATGACCAGGTCGAGCTCGGTCATGCCACTCCCTTCCCGGCGCCTCCGCGAGCGAAGTTCCGTGATTCGGAAATTCTATGGCCCCGGACCGGCGTCCGCTGTCGACCTAGACCCTCGACCTCCAGCTCGACCACGTCGCCGTCGCGCAGGAACGGCTTCGGCTCCGGGCGTCCCGCGGCCACACCGCCGGGGGTGCCGGTGAGCACCAGGTCGCCCGGCTCGAGCGTCATCAGGGCGGACACGGCGCACAGCAGCTCCCCCACCCCGAAGGCCATCAGCAAGGTGCCGCTGGACTGGCGCTGCTCACCGTTGACCCACAGCTGCAACGACAGTGCCTGCGGATCGGGCACCTCGTCGGCGGTCACCAGCCAGGGGCCGATCGGGGTGAACGTGTCGCAGCACTTGCCCTTGGTCCAGGTCGGCCCGGCCGCGAGCAGGTCGCGCTCGGTGACGTCGTCAGCAGCGACGTAGCCGGCCACGGCGGCCAGTGCCTGCACCGGGTCGGAGCAGCCGCCCAGCGGCTGGCCGATCACCACGCCGAGCTCGACCTCGTAGTCGGTCGCGGTGCTCCCGGCGGGCAGCACGATGTCGTCGTACGGTCCGACCACGCTGGAGCCGGGCTTGAGGAACATCACCGGAGTGGCCGGCAGCGGAAGGCCGGCCTCCGCGGCGTGGTCGCGGTAGTTGAGACCGATGCCCACCACCGTGCCTGGCCTGCCGACAGGAGCGCCGACGCGCAGCCCGGCGGCCAGCTCGGGCAAGGCGCCGGAGGCCACTGCCTGCCGGGCCGCGGCGAGCGCCGTCGGATCGGCCAGGAACACCGCGTCGATGTCGCTGGTCACCGACGAGAGATCGCGGAGTACGCCGGCCTCGTCCAGGGCGGCGGGCCGCTCGCGCCCGGGCGGTCCGACTCGGAGCAGCCTCATGCGTGACCTCCAGGGGAGAAGACGGGACGGGAAACGGCGGTCTGGGCGACCGGGGCCGGCGCGGCGGGCAGGTGCTCGGCGGCGATCTGCTCCCCCAGTCGCTCCAGCAGCGGACGCGGGGCGGCGAGGCAGCGTCGTACGTCGGGCTCGAGGTCGGTGAGGGCGTAGGCGCGGCGGATCCCGGCGGTCGCGAGCCTGGCCGGCTCGAGCCGGTTGACGCCGCAGACGGCGACGACCGGGACACCAGCGGCGGTTGCGGCGGCCGCGACACCGGCCGGTGCCTTCCCGTGGAGGGTCTGCTCGTCGAGCGCCCCTTCGCCGGTGACCACGAGGTCGGCCCCCGCGATCCGGTCGTGGAAGCCGACCAGGTCGAGGACCAGCTCGATGCCTGGTTGCAGCTCGGCACCGAGCAGCGCGAGAGCGGCGAAGCCGACACCGCCCGCGGCCCCGGCCCCCGGCAGGTCGCCGACATCGCGACCGCTGGAGCGCCCGACCACGTCGGCGAAGTGGGCGAGCGCCGCGTCCAGCTCCGCGACCTGCCCGGGGTCGGCCCCCTTCTGCGGGCCGTACGTCGCGGCCGCTCCGACCGGGCCGGTCAACGGATTGTCGACGTCGCAGGCGACCACGACGTCGACGCCCGCGAGCCGTTCGGTGAGCGGGGTCAGGTCGAGGGCCGCGAGCCGGGCCAGCGCTGCTCCGCCCTCGGGCAGCTCGCGGCCGGAGTCGTCGAGCAACCGGGCGCCGAGGCCACGCAGCAGGCCGGCCCCGCCGTCGGTGCTCGCGCTGCCGCCGATGCCGAGCAGGATCCGGGTGCAGCCGGCGTCGACCGCGGCGGCGATCACGTCGCCGGCGCCCCGGCTGGTCGCGGTCATCGGGGCCGGTCCGTCGGGGAGGCGCACCAGTCCGCACGCGTCGGCCAGCTCGACCACGGCGACCTCGCCGCGTCGCGCGTAGCCGGTGGCGACCGGCTCACCGGTGGGCCCGGTCGCGGTCACCGGCACCAGCGCGAACCCGGCTGCCGCCGCGGCGGCCAGCGTCCCGTCGCCGCCGTCGGCCACGGGGACCGCCACGACGTCGACGTCCGGACGGACCCGTCGTACGCCGGCGCTCACCGCCGCCGCGACGTCGGCGGCGGTGAGCGAACCCTTGAACTTGTCGGAGGCGATCAGGACCGTCGGCATGGACGCCTCGTCAGTCCAGCAGCGCGATCGCGGTCGGGGCGTCCTCGCCGCGCTCGGCAAGGTCCTCGAACTCGACCACGTTGTCGATCTCGAGGCCCATCGACACGTTGGTGACCCGCTCGAGGATGACCTCGACGAGCACCGGCACGCGGTACTCCGCGGTCAGGGCCTTGGCCTTCTCGAACGCCGCACCCAGGTCGGCGGGGTCGGTCACCCGGACCGCCTTGCAGCCCAGGCCCTCGGCCACCTTGACGTGGTCGACGCCGTAGCCGCCGAGCTCGGGGCTGTTGACGTTGTCGAAGGAGAGCTGGACGCAGTAGTCCATCTCGAAACCGCGCTGCGCCTGCCGGATCAGGCCGAGGTAGGAGTTGTTCACCACCACGTGGATGTAGGGGATGTTGAACTGGGCGCCCACCGCCAGCTCCTCGATGAGGAACTGGAAGTCGTAGTCGCCCGACAGCGCGACGACCTGGCCTTCGGGGTCCGCGGTGGCCACGCCGAGGGCGGCGGGCAGGGTCCAGCCGAGCGGGCCTGCCTGGCCGGCGTTGATCCAGTGCCGCGGCTTGTAGACGTGCAGCAGCTGCGCGGCCTGGATCTGCGAGAGCCCGATCGTGGTGACATAGCGGGTCTCGGGGCCGAAGGCCTGGTTCATCTCCTGGTAGACGCGCTGCGGTTTGATCGGGACGTTGTCGAAGCTGGTCTTGCGCTGGAGGGACTGCTTGCGCTCGCGGCACTCCTCGGCCCACGTCGAGCGGTCGGGCAGCCGGCCGGCGGCCGCCCACTCCTTCGCCACCTCGACGAAGACCTCCAGCGCCGCCTTCGCGTCGGACACGATGCTGTAGTCGGGGGCGAAGACGCGGCCGATCTGGGTCGGCTCGATGTCAACGTGCACGAACGTGCGCCCCTCGGTGTACTTCTCGACCGAGCCGGTGTGCCGGTTGGCCCAGCGGTTGCCGATGCCGAGCACGAAGTCGGAGGCGAGCATGGTGGCGTTGCCGTAGCGGTGCGAGGTCTGCAGGCCGACCATGCCCGCGGTGAGCGGGTGGTCGTCGGGGATCGAGCCCCAGCCCATCAGGGTGGGCACCACCGGCACCCCGGTGGTCTCGGCGAACTCGACGAGCAGGTCGGCCGCGTCGGCGTTGATGACGCCGCCACCGGAGACGATCAGCGGCCGCTCGGCCTGGGCCAGCATGGCCAGGGCCCGCTCGACCTGGGCCCGGGTGGCCGCAGGCCTCGAGACGGCCAGCGGCTCGTAGGTGTCGATGTCGAAGTCGATCTCGGCCAGCTGGACGTCGATGGGGAGGTCGATGAGCACCGGCCCGGGCCGGCCCTCGCGCATCAGGTGGAAGGCCTTCTGGAAGGTGCCCGGCACCTGGGCCGGCTCCATCACGGTGACCGCCAGCTTGGTCAGGGGCCGGGCGATCGAGGAGATGTCGACGGCCTGGAAGTCCTCCTTGTGCAGCTTGGCCACCGGCGCCTGGCCGGTGATGCACAGGATCGGGATCGAGTCCGCGGAGGCGGAGTAGAGGCCGGTGATCATGTCGGTGCCCGCGGGCCCCGACGTACCGATGCAGACGCCGATGTTGCCGGCCCTGGCCCGGGTGTAGCCCTCGGCCATGTGTGAGGCGGCCTCCACGAGGCGGGCCAGCACATGCTTGAGTCCGCCGTGCTTGCGCATCGCGCTGTAGAAGGGGTTGATCGCGGCGCCGGGCAGCCCGAACAGCTGGGTGGCGCCCTCCTTCTCCAGGATCAGGACCGCGGCGTCGACCGCGCGCATGCGTGCCATGTCAGCTCTCCTCAGA
>DASXRJ010000099.1:0-12782 GCA_036506675.1 Nocardioides sp.
CCGCGCCCCGGTCGCCCGCTCGGCGCGGCACCCAGGCCAGCCGGGCGCCGGTGGTTCTGGCCAGCGCGACCGCAGCACTGAGCGCGCCGGGCACGGTGGCCAGGCGCTCACCGACGAGGATCACGGCGCCCGAGTCGACGCCGTACTCGCTGTCGACCAGGGCGTCGATCGCCGCCGGCTCGTCGCCGGGAGCGGTCGGGACCAGGCGGCCGTTCATCTTCCGCAGCCCGCGCGAGGTGTACGGCGCCACCGAGATCACCCGGGTGCCGTGCTTCGACGCCTTGCGCAGCCGCAGGAAGATCGTGCCGGCCTCGTCCTCGGGCTCGAGCCCGGCCAGGACGACGACCGAGGCGGCCTCGAGATCGGCGTACGTGACGTCGCCCTTCAGCGCCACCTCGGCGGCCAGGAACGACGCCTCCTCCTCCGACAGCGGGCGGGCCCGGAAGTCGATGTCGTTGGTGCGCAACACGACCCGGGCGAACTTGCTGTAGGCGTAGGCGTCCTCGGCGGTCAACCGCCCACCCGTGAGTACGCCGGTCGCACCCGCGTCGGCCAGCCCGCGAGCCGCGACCGCGAAGGCCTCCGGCCACGAAGCGGCCCGCAGCTCGCCCGTCTCCTCGTCACGCACCAGCGGGTGGGTCAGCCGGTCGGGAGCGGTCGCGTAGTGGAACGCGAACCGGTCCTTGTCGGTCACCCACTCCTCGTTGACCTCGGGGTCGTTGCCGGCCAGCCGGCGCATCACCTTGCCGCGTCGGTGGTCGACCCGGATCGCCGCGCCACAGGCGTCGTGCTCGGCCACGGCGGGCGTCGAGACCAGGTCGAACGGGCGCGAGCGGAAGCGGTACTCGGCGCTGGTCAGCGCGCCCACCGGGCAGATCTGGATGGCGTTGCCGGAGAAGTAGCTCTCGAACGGCTCCTTCTCGTAGATGCCGACCTGCTGCAGCGCGCCGCGCTCGATCAGCGCGATGAACGGGTCGCCGGCGACCTGCTCGGAGAACCGCGTGCAGCGGGCACACAGCACGCACCGCTCGCGGTCGAGCAGCACCTGGGCGGAGATGTTGATCGGCTTGGGGAAGGTCCGCTTCACGCCGGTGAACCGGGTCTCGCCGCGACCGTTGGACATCGCCTGGTTCTGCAGCGGGCACTCGCCACCCTTGTCGCAGACCGGGCAGTCCAGCGGGTGGTTGACCAGCAGGAACTCCATGATCCCCTGCTGCGCCTTGTCGGCGACCTCGCTGGTGGCCTGGGTGTTGACGACCATGCCCTCGGCGACCGGGATCGTGCAGGAGGCCTGCGGCTTCGGCATCGGCCGCCCGTTGCCGGCGTCCGGTACGTCGACCAGGCACTGCCGGCACGCACCCACCGGCTCGAGCAGCGGGTGGTCGCAGAACCGCGGGATCTGTACGCCGACCTGTTCGGCCGCCCGGATGACCAGAGTGTTCTTCGGGACGCTGACCTCGACGCCGTCGATGGTCAGCGTCACCAGGTCAGACTTCTCCGGTGTCAGTTCCGGTGCCTTCTCGGGCGCCTTCTCGGCGGTCATGCCGAAGCTCCTTGCGCTGCGAACACGGTGGATGCGGCCGGGTCGAACGGGCAGCCGCCGTGGGTCAGGTGGGCGAGGTATTCGTCGCGGAAGTACTGGATCGACGACGAGATCGGGCTGGTCGCACCGTCACCGAGGGCGCAGAACGACCGGCCGAGGATGTTGTCGCACTGGTCGAGGAGCATGTCGAGGTCGCTTTCGCTGCCCTGTCCGCGCTCCAGCGCGGTCAAGGTCTGGACCAGCCACCAGGTGCCCTCGCGGCACGGCGTGCACTTGCCGCACGACTCGTGCTTGTAGAACTCCGTCCAGCGCAGCACCGCGCGGACCACACAGGTGCTCTCGTCGAAGATCTGCAGGGCGCGGGTGCCGAGCATGGAGCCGGCCGCGCCGACCGCCTCGAAGTCGAGGGGTACGTCGAGGTGCTCGGCCGTCAGCAGCGGCGTACTCGATCCTCCGGGGGTCCAGAACTTCAGCTCGTGGCCCTCGCGGATGCCGCCGGCCAGGGCGATCAGCTGGCGCAGGGTGATGCCGAGCGGCGCTTCGTACTGACCCGGGCGGGTGACGTGGCCGGACAGCGAGAAGATGCCGAAGCCCTTGGACTTCTCGGTGCCCATGCCGGCGAACCAGTCGGCACCGCGGGCGATGATGCTCGGCACCGAGGCGATCGACTCGACGTTGTTGATGACCGTCGGGCTGGCGTACAGGCCGGCCACCGCCGGGAACGGCGGGCGCAGCCGCGGTTGGCCGCGGCGCCCCTCGAGCGAGTCGAGCAGGGCCGTCTCCTCGCCGCAGATGTAGGCGCCGGCGCCGGCGTGGACGACCAGGTCGAGGTCGTAGCCCGAGCCGTGGATGTTCTTGCCGAGGTGCCCGGCGGCGTACGCCTCGCGGACGGCGTTCTGCAGCCGTCGGATCACGTGCAACACCTCGCCGCGCACGTAGATGAACGCGGTGTGGGCGCGGATGGCGTAGGAGCTGATGATGACGCCCTCGACCAGCGTGTGGGGGCTGGCCATCATCAGCGGGATGTCCTTGCAGGTGCCCGGCTCCGACTCGTCGGCGTTGACGACGAGGTACTTCGGGTTCGGGTTGTCCTGCGGGATGAAGCCCCACTTCATGCCGGTCGGGAAGCCGGCGCCGCCACGGCCGCGGAGGCCGGAGTCCTTGACGGCGGTGATGACGTCGTCCTGGCTCATCCGCAGGGCGGTCTTGAGGGCGTCGTACCCGCCGCGCGACTCGTACGCCGCCATCGTCCAGGAGCGGTTCTGGTCCCAGTTGTCGGTGAGGACCGGTGTGAGCGTGCTGGTTTCCTTGGCGGTCACGGCGCCTTCCACCCCTTTTCGCGGGCGATCTCCAGGCCGACCAGGGAGGCCGGGCCGGCCGACGGGCCCTCGTCGGCGAGGTCGTCGGGGAAGCCGGCCAGCACCCGCTCGGCCTCGCGCCAGGTGCACAGCTTCGGGCCACGGGTGGAGTGGACCTCGTTGCCGGCGCGCAGGTCGTCGACGACCTGTACGGCGGACTCGGGGGTCTGGTTGTCCATGAACTCCCAGTTGACCATCATCACCGGCGCGTAGTCGCAGGCCGCGTTGCACTCGACGTGCTCGAGCGTGACCGTCGCCTGGTCCTCGGGCCGTCGCTCGGTCGTCTCGTCGTTGCCGACCTCGAGGTGGTCCTTGAGCCGCTCGAAGATCGCGTCGCCACCCATCACCGCGCAGAGCGTGTTGGTGCAGACGCCGACGTGGTAGTCGCCGACGGGGCGCCGCTTGTACATCGTGTAGAAGGTCGCGACCCCGCTGACCTCGGCGGCGCTGATGCCGAGGATCTCGGCGCAGGCCTCGATGCCTTCGGGGGTGATCCGGCCCTCGGAGCTCTGCACCAGGTGGAGCATCGGGAGCAGGCCCGAGCGCGGCTGGGGGTAGCGGGCCGCGATCTCACGCAGCTCGTCGGTATTGATGCTCACCTATCCACGCCTCCCATGACGGGGTCGATAGAGGCGATCGCGACGATGACGTCGGCGACCATGCCGCCCTCGCTCATCACGCTCGTCGCCTGCAGGTTCGTGAAGGACGGGTCGCGGAAGTGCGCCCGGAAGGGACGGGTGCCGCCGTCGGAGACGACGTGCGCGCCGAGCTCGCCGCGCGGCGACTCGATCGGCACGTAGGCCTGCCCGGGCGGGACCCGGAAGCCCTCGGTCACCAGCTTGAAGTGGTGGATCAGCGCCTCCATGGACTCGCCCATGATGTGCTTGATGTGGTCGAGGCTGTTGCCCATGCCGTCGCTGCCGATGGCCAGCTGGCTGGGCCAGGCGATCTTCTTGTCGGCCACCATCACCGGCGCACCCTCGAGCCCGGACAGCCGGTCGGCCGCCTGCTCGACGATCTTGAGCGACTCCCACATCTCGGCCAGGCGCACCCGGAACCGGCCGTAGGCGTCGCAGGTGTCCCAGGTCTGGACGTCGAAGTCGTAGTCCTCGTAGCCGGAGTAGGGCTGGGTCTTGCGCAGGTCCCACGCGTACCCGGTGCTGCGGAGCACCGGACCGCTGAGACCGAGCGCCAGGCAGCCGGCCAGGTCGAGGTGGCCGACGTTCTCGAGCCGGCCCTTGAAGATCGGGTTGGCGTTGCAGAGGGCGGCGTACTCGGGGAGGCGCTTCTTCATCAGCTTGATGAACTCGCGGATCTCGTCGAGGGCGCCGGGGGGCAGGTCCTGGGCGACGCCGCCGGGGCGGATGAACGCGTGGTTCATGCGCAGGCCGGTGATCAGCTCGAACAGGTCGAGCACCAGCTCGCGCTCGCGGAAGCCGATCGTCATCACGGTCAAGGCGCCGATCTCCATGCCGCCGGTCGCGATGGCCACCAGGTGGGAGGAGATCCGGTTGAGCTCCATGAGCAGGACCCGCATGACCTGGGCCTTCTCGGGGATGTCGTCCTCGATGTCGAGCAGCCGCTCGACGCCCATCGCGTAGGTCGCCTCGTTGTAGAACGGGCTCAGGTAGTCCATCCGGGTGCAGAACGTGACGCCCTGCACCCAGGAGCGGTACTCCATGTTCTTCTCGATGCCGGTGTGCAGGTAGCCGATGCCGCATCGGGCCTCGGTCACCGTCTCCCCCTCGAGCTCCAGGATCAGCCGGAGTACGCCGTGGGTCGAGGGGTGCTGTGGCCCCATGTTGACCACTACCCGCTCGTCGGCCTCCTCGTGCACGCCTTGTACGACGGAGTCCCAGTCCTGGCCGGTGACCGTGAAGACCCGGCCCTCGGTGGTCTCGGACGCGCCTGCGTAGAGATCTTCTGTCGTGCTCATCAGTTGTACGACCTCCGCTGGTCCGGCGGCGGAATGGTCCCGCCCTTGTACTCCACGGGGATGCCACCCAGGGGGTAGTCCTTGCGCTGCGGGTGACCCGGCCAGTCGTCGGGCATCAGGACCCGGGTGAGCGCCGGGTGGCCGTCGAACACGATCCCGAAGAAGTCGTAGGTCTCGCGCTCGTGCCAGTCGTTGGTCGGGTAGATGCCGACGATGCTCGGGATGTGCGGGTCGGCGTCGGGGCACGCGACCTCGAGCCGGATCCGGCGGTTGTGGGTCATCGAGAGCAGGTGGTAGACCGCGTGCAGCTCGCGGCCCGCGTCGTCGGGGTAGTGCACGCCGCTCACGCCCGCGCAGAACTCGAAGCGCAGCGCCGGGTCGTCACGCAGGTGCTTGGCGACCGCGACCAGGTCCTCGCGGCGGACGTGGAAGGTGATCTCGCCGCGGTGGATCACCACACCCTCGAGGGGCACCGTGGACTCGAGCGCGTCGGCGACCTCGTCGTACCAGCCGCCGTACGGGCGCTTGGCCGCGCTGGGGAACACCTTGGGGGCGACCAGGCCGCCGTACCCGGAGGTGTCGCCGCTGCCCTTGACGCCGAACATGCCCTGGCGTACGCCGACGACCTCGCCGTGGCTGGGCACGGCCGGTTCGTTGCCGGTCTGCTCTTCGGTGCCGGTGGTGGCGGGAGCCTTCTCGGTCTGGTCGGTGTTGTCGGTGTCGGTCACCGCAGCAGGCCCTTCATCTCGGAGGTCGGCAGCGCGGCCAGGGCCTCGGTCTCGAGGTCATGGATCTGGGCGAGCCGGTTGGCGCCGAGCTTGGTGGCCTTGACCTGGTCGTGCAGCTTGAGGATCGCGTCGATCAGCATCTCCGGCCGCGGCGGGCAGCCGGGCAGGTACATGTCGACGGGTACGACGTGGTCGACGCCCTGGACGACCGCGTAGTTGTTGAACATGCCGCCCGAGCTCGCGCACACGCCCATCGCCAGCACCCACTTCGGGTCGGCCATCTGGTCGTAGATCTGGCGCAGCACCGGCGCCATCTTCTGGCTCACCCGCCCGGCCACGATCATCAGGTCGGCCTGGCGCGGCGACGCGCGGAAGACCTCCATGCCGAACCGGGCGAGGTCGTACTTCGGGCCGCCCGACGTCATCATCTCGATCGCGCAGCAGGCCAGCCCGAAGGTGGCCGGCCAGAACGACGCCTTGCGCATGTACCCGGCGACGCCCTCAACAGTGGTGAGGAGTACGCCGCTGGGCAGCTTCTCTTCCAGACCCATTCCGGATGTGCCTCTCAGTCCCAGTCCAGTCCGCCGCGACGCCAGACGTAGACGTAGGCGACGAAGACGGTGGCGATGAAGATGACCATCTCGACCAGGCCGAACGACTTCATCGCGTCGAAGTGCACGGCCCACGGGTACAGGAAGATGATCTCGATGTCGAACACGATGAAGAGCATCGCGGTGATGTAGTACTTCACCGGGAACCGTCCGCCGCCCACCGGCTGCGGCGTCGGCTCGATGCCGCACTCGTAGGAGTCGAGCTTGGCCCGGTTGTACCGCTTCGGTCCGGTGCCCGCGCTCATCACGACGGAGAACACCGCGAAGCCGGCCGCCACGATGGCCAGCGCCAACACCGGTGTGTAGAGCTCCATCTTCCTCTCCTCCCTTTCAGTCCCCAGCGCCCTCAGGCGTTGGGGGCCGCCTTGCTCAGTCCGTTGATGATCCGGTCCATCGCGTCGCCGTCGCGCGGATCGGTGAGGTTGGCCATCAGCTTGAGCATGAAGCGCATCAGCGTGGGCCGAGGCAGGCCGTACTTCGTGGCCTGCTTCATGAAGGTCGGGCTGCCGATCATCTTGGCGAAGACCCGGCCGAGAGTGAAGTAACCGCCGTACGCCTGGTCGAGCTGGGCGGCGTACCCGTGCAGGACCTGTTCGCGGCGCGGCCCCTCGGGCCGGGCGAGCGCCTGGACGATCGTGTCGGCCGACGTGTGGCCGGCCTCGAGGGCGTAGTCGATGCCCTCGCCGTTGAAGGGGTTGACCATGCCGCCGGCGTCGCCGACCAGCAGCAGCCCGCGGGAGTAGTGGGGCTTGCGGTTGAAGCCCATCGGCAGCGCGGCCGAGCCGATCTTGCCGCGCCGGTTGGCCTCGTCCCGGAAGCCCCACTCCTCGGGAGTGTTGGCCAGCCAGCGCTTGAGGGAGTCGCGGTAGTCGACGTCCTGGAAGCCCTTGCTCGAGTTGAGCAGGCCGAGCCCGACGTTGGCGGTGCCGTCGCCGACGGCGAAGATCCAGCCGTAGCCGGGCAGCAGGTCGGACTCGCCCGGCTTGCCGGCCCAGAGCTCGAGCCAGGACTCCATCCACTCGTCTTCGTGGCGGGGCGTCTCGTAGTAGGCGCGTACGGCGACCGCCATCGGCCGGTTCTCGCGGCGCTCCATGCCGAGGGCCATCGCCATCCGGGCGCTGACGCCGTCGGAGGCGACCACGATGGGTGCGGAGTAGGTGATCTCGTCGCCGGTACGGCGGCCGTTCTCGTCGACCTGGCGGGCGGTCACGCCGACCACGTGGCCGGTGCGGTCGTCGTACACGGGGCCGGTGACGTTGGTGCGCTCGTGCAGCCGGGCGCCGGCCTTCTGTGCGTGCCGGGCCAGGATCTCGTCGAGCTCCATCCGGGTGCGGACCATGCCGAAGCCGGGGAAGTGGGCGAGGTCGGGCCAAGGCAGCTCGAGCCGGTGGCCGGCGCCGACGATGCGCAGGCCCTTGTTCTTCTGCCAGCCGGGCTGCTCGAGGTCGAGGCCCATGCCGATCAGCTGCTTCACCGCGCGCGGGGTGAGCCCGTCGCCGCAGACCTTGTCGCGGGGGAACGCCGACTTCTCGAGCAGCAGTACGTCGACTCCGGCATTGGCCAGGTGGTACGCCGCAGCCGAGCCGGCCGGTCCGGCGCCGACGACAATCACGTCGGCCTGCCGCTCGTCGTCGAGCGTCCGGGGCATCGCGTTTCCTTCCCTGTTCGCGACCACCATGTGATCTTGTGAATGAGTTCACATGGTGGCGTGGGGCACAGTCTAGGACCACCTCCCGATTACCGGAACCCGCCCCCTGACCTCGGCATTTAGGTCACATCGGACTTGCGTATTCAGAGCGCCGTCGTACGGCGAAGCGCGCCGCCGGGGAACCGGCGACGCGCTCCTGGGTGACTGGTCCGTTCAGCCGGTGGCGAGCACCTTGAGCCGGTCGTAGGAACCGTTGAAATAGTCCTGGTCGAGCGGGCTGGAGGTGTACTGCCAGAACGTCCAGTACGGCCAGCCGCCCGGCAGGGTGCCCGGCGAGGTGGAGTAACGCGCCACCCACAGGGGGTTGGTGGCGTTGAAGGCGGTCGAGTTGCCCGTGCACGGCGACCACCAGTTGTACGCCGTGTAGATCACCGCGTCCCGGCCGGTGAGCTGCTTGTAGCGGGTCGTGAACGACTTGATCCAGCTCACCAAGGCCGACGGGGACATGCCCCAGCAGCTGCTGCCGTACGGGTTGTACTCGATGTCGAGCACGCCCGGCAGCGTCTTCCCGTCGCCCGACCAGCCGCCACCGTGGGCGACGAAGTAGTTCGCCTGGGTGTAGCCGCTCGAGTTGGTCGGGTTGGCGAAGTGGTAGGAACCACGGATCATGCCGATGTTGTAGGAACCGTTGTACTGCTGGGCGAAGTACGGGTTCGTGTAGTAGGTGCCCTCGGTCGCCTTCACGTAGGCGAACCGCTTGCCCTGACCCCACCAGTAGGCCCAGTCGACGTTGCCCTGGTAGCGGGAGACGTCGATGCCGGCCACATAGCTGGACAGGCTCATCGTGGGACCGGAGGACGTCGTACTTTCGGGCGTCTTCCAGCCCATGTAGGCGCCGTCGGCCAGCGTGATGCCGGCCTTCTTGGCGGCGGGGGTGAGGCGACGGTTGTCGTCGTCCCCAGCCCCCGAGGCGGCTGGCACGGCGAGGGAGAGCGCGGTCAGCGCTCCCATGGCCACGGCAATGATGCTGCGAAGCCGAGCCTTCGAACGGATCATGTGCGAGTCCTTTCGAGAGTGCCGGACAGGGTTGACCGGTGAACTCGCCCTTCCCCGCGGTGTCCCGCTTCACACCCGATGTCCGGCGTGTCGCTCGGTGTCGCCCTTGGGGTGGTGTACGCCGTCAGGGGCCTCGGTCTGCCGCCGTTCTCAGGCGGTGGCGCGGTGCAGCGCGACGATGCCGCCCGACAGGTTGCGGATCTGTACGCCGCTCCAGCCGGCCTCGGCGATCATCGTGGCCAGGCCGCGCTGGTCGGGCCACTCCCGGATCGACTCGGCGAGGTAGACGTAGGCGTCCGGCGAGCTCGAGACCGCCTTGGCCACCCGCGGCAGCGCCTTCATGAGGTACTCCATGTAGATCGTCCGCAACGCGTCGTTGGTCGGGTGGCTGAACTCGCAGACCACCAGTCGGCCCCCGGGGCGGGTGACTCGGCGCAGCTCGGCCAGCCCGGCGCGCGGGTCGACGATGTTGCGCAGGCCGAAGCTGATCGTGACCGCGTCGAAGGTGTCGTCGCCGAACGGCAGCTTCGTCCCGTCGCCGGCCACGAACGGCAGCGCCGGCCGGGCCCGCTTGCCGACCTGAAGCATGCCGACCGAGAAGTCGCACGGCACCACGGTCGCGCCGCGGTCGGCGAAGGGCTGGCTGCTGGTGCCGGTCCCGGCCGCGAGATCGAGTACGACGTCGCCGCGCTGCGGGTCGATCGCGTCGATGACCTCCCTGCGCCAGCGCCGGTCCTGGCCGAGCGAGAGCACGTCGTTGGTGACGTCGTACCGCTTCGCGACGGCGTCGAACATGCGTCGTACGTCGGTCGGCTTCTTGTCGAGTTCTGCGCGGGCCACGTGGTGATCCTAGGTGGGCGGGTGTCGGGCCCCTCGGCCTGCCCGGCGATCCACGGGACGTCATGCGGGGCGAGCCATCTAGGGCTCAGTCCGGATGACGTCCCGCGAGTACGGCGCGGCAGGCAACCAAATGCCGCGCTCGAGCGTCACTTTCATCGAGACTGGATTTCGTCTCGTCTCGAGGGGGACAACATGAAGCTGCTCAAGATCCTGCTGCTGACGCTGCTGGTGCTCGGCGTACTTTCGGCGACCGCGGTGGCCGCGAGCCTCGTCGTACGCAGTGACGCCGGCGGCTCGCCGACAAGCGAGGCGGCCGCGCCCAGCCCGACCGGCGTGCCGTCCGAGAGCGAGACGCCGTCGACCGGCCCCACCTCGGCGGAGCCGATCACCCCGACGACCTCCGCGCCGCCCGTGGACGTGCTCCAGCCGGGCGACCGGGGCGAGCAGGTGCGCGAGCTGCAGTACCGCCTGTTCCAGCTCGACTGGTGGCCCGAGTCGACGTCCGGCCGCTACGACGATGCGACCGAGCAGGCCGTAGCCGGCTTCCAGGCCAAGCGCGGCCTCGACGCCACCGGAGTCGTCGACGCGACCACCTGGGCCCGCCTCGTGAAGATGACGCAGACGCCGACGCACGACCAGCTCTACAACATCCTCGAGCCCGGCCCCGCGATCCTGACCGAGGGCAGCGAGGGCGACGACGTACGCGCGCTGCAGGCCCGGCTCAAGCAGATCGGGTGGTACTTCGGCGACGTCACCGGCGTGTACGACGCCGCGACCATCGAGGCGATCCAGGGCTTCCAGGGCAAGCGCGGGATCCCCGTGACCGGCGATGTCGACCAGCGCACCATGGACCGGCTGACGGCGATGACGACGACACCGACCGACGCCGAGATGCACAACCGCCAGCCATCGCCCGGCGCCCTGGACGCCCGCTGCCTCACCGGCCGGGTGCTCTGCATCGACAAGACCAGCAGGACTCTGCGTTGGGTCATCGACGGTCACGTCCTCCAGACGCTCGACGCGCGCTTCGGCTCGACCGTCAACAACACCCCCACCCGCGAGGGTGAGTTCCACGTCTACGTGAAGGACGCCGACCACGTGTCGCAGATGTTCGGCTCGTCGATGCCGTACTCCATGTTCTTCTCCGGCGGCCAGGCCGTGCACTACTCGTCCGACTTCGCCGCGGTCGGGTACGCCGGCGCCTCGCACGGCTGCGTCAACATCCGCGACTACGACGGGATCGCCTGGCTCTTCGGTCAGGTCCAGGTCGGGGACAAGGTCGTCGTCTACTGGTCGTGAGCGGGTCGACGGCGCGCGCGAGCGCCGCCCGAGTGGCCAACCTCATGGTCGCTCCCACTCCGGTCGGCACCCTACGGCGGCGTAGGCTCTGTCCTCGTGACGATCAGTGCGACCCCGGACCCTCCAGCGGCCCCGCTCGTCGTACGCACGTCATCCCTCGATTCCGCCATTCTCGATTCGCCTAGTGCCGACAATCTGCTGGACCTCCTCCCCGCCGATGCGCCGGTCACCTGGCTGCGCCGGGGTGAGGGGCTGGTCGGGTGGGGCGTGGCCGCCCTCATCCGTACGGCGGGCCCCACCCGGTTCTCCGACGCCGCCAAGTGGTGGTCGGAGCTCCTCGCGCGCGCCGACATCCGCGACGACGTCGACGAACCCGGCACCGGACCCGTCTGCTTCGGCAGCTTCGCCTTCGCCGACGACCCCGGCGACTCGGTGCTCGTCGTACCCCGCATCGTCGTCGGCCGGCACGGCGACCGGGCCTGGCTGACCACGATCGACTCCGAGATCGACCGGGTCGAGGTGGCACCCGCGCCCGCCGCGCCGTCGGTCAGCTTCGCCGACGGTGCCCTCAACGGCGAGGAGTGGATGTCGGTCGTCGCCGACGCCGTCACCCGGATCAGCCGCGGCGACCTCGAGAAGGTCGTGCTGGCCCGCGACCTGATCGCCACCGCCGACGCACCCGTCGACGTCCGCTGGCCACTGCGGCGCCTCGCCGACACCTACCCCATGTGCTGGACCTTCCACGTCGACGGCCTCTTCGGCGCCACCCCCGAGATGCTGGTCCGCCGCGAGCGTGGGCTGGTCACCTCCCGGGTGTTGGCCGGCACCATCCGTCGTACCGGCGACGACGAGCACGACCTCGCCCTCGCCGGCGCGCTCGCCCGGTCCAGCAAGGACCTCGAGGAGCACGAGTACGCCGTCCGCTCGGTCGCCGAGGCGCTCGAACCCCACTGCTCCGGCATGAACGTCCCCGACGCGCCCTTCGTGCTGCACCTGCCCAACGTCATGCACCTCGCGACCGACGTCGCCGGCGTCGTCCACGACGCAGAGACGGTCTCGTCGCTGCAGCTCGCCGAGGCCCTGCACCCGTCGGCCGCTGTCGGCGGCACCCCGACCATGGACGCGGTCGCGCTGATCGCGGAGATCGAGGGCATGGACCGCGGCCGCTACGCCGGACCGGTCGGTTGGATGGACGCCAGCGGCGACGGCGAGTGGGGCATCGCGCTGCGCTCCGCGCTGCTCTCCGACCGCGTCGTCCGCCTGTACGCCGGCTGCGGCATCGTCGCCGACTCCGACCCGGAGGCCGAGCTGGCCGAGTCGCAGGCCAAGTTCGTCCCGGTCCGCGACGCGCTGTCCGGCTAGGGCCTGGCCGGGTCGTCCGCCGTCCGGGTCGTCCGCCGTCCGGTCGTCTGGGCCGCGTCGTCGGCGGGACCGCTAGGTCGGGGCGGACCTACGACAGGCACCTCTTTGCTTTGGTCACTCGTTCGATCAACGGCAGATCGAACGATTGACGAAACGGGAATCGACCCCTCAGCGCAGCCGGTAGCTCAACCCCGGCCCCGCGACCTCGTTGAGCCGGGCCACCAACGCCTGGCCCCGACGGCGATGACCGAAGTCAAACAGCCGACCGCGCAGCCACCGGGTTGGATGCATGTCCTCCCACTCCCGCTGCCAGTCCCGGAGTTCGGCGAGCAGCTGCGACGAGAGCGCCAGCTCGTCGGCGATCTCTGCCGGATCGTTGCCGAGGTGGCCATCGTCGTCCC
>DASXRJ010000100.1:0-20279 GCA_036506675.1 Nocardioides sp.
CGAGGTCGACCTGGCCGGCGGGCTGGTGGCGCCGGGGTTCGTCGACGCGCACGTACACGCCGTACAAGGGGGGATCGAGCGGATCCGCTGCGAGCTGTCCGAATGGCACACCCGCGAGGACTACCTCACCGCGATCAATGAGTACGCCGGTTCGCGCCCCGACGCCTCCTGGGTGCTGGGCGGGGGCTGGGGGATGGCCGCCTTCGAGGGCGGGTCGCCGAGGGCCGAGGATCTCGACCGCGTCGTACCGGACCGGCCGGCGTTCCTCGTCAACCGCGACCACCACGGCGCCTGGGTCAACGCGCGGGCGCTCGAGCTCGCCGGGATCGACGAGCGCACCCCCGACCCGGCCGACGGCCGCCTCGACCGCGACGCCGCCGGCCGGCCGACCGGGATGGTCCACGAGGGGGCGATGGACCTCTTCGCGGGGGTGCTGCCCGCGGTCGACCGCGACGAGTACTACCGCGGCTTCCTCGAGGGCCAGCGCTACCTCCACTCGATGGGCGTGACCGGCTGGCTGGACGCCATCCTCGGCGACTACGGCGGCATTGCCGACCCGTCGGAGACCTACCTGCGCGCCGCGACCTCGGGTGACCTGACGGCGTCGGTCGTCGGGGCGTTGTGGTGGGACCGCGAGCGTGGGCTGGAGCAGGTGCCCGAGCTCGTCGAGCGCCGGGAGCGCTTCAGTCACGGCCGGCTGCGGGCCACCAGCGTGAAGATCATGCAGGACGGGATCGCCGAGAACGGTACGGCGGCGATGCTGGCGCCGTACCTCGACCGGTGCGGGCACGCGACCACCAACCGCGGCCACTCGTTCCTCGACGCCGCTCGCCTCCGGGACGCCGTCGGCCGGCTCGACGCGGAGGGCTTCCAGGTGCATGTCCACGCGATCGGCGACCGGGGCGTTCGCGAGGCGCTGGACGCCTTCGAGGCGCTCCCGGACCCGGCGCGCGGCCGCCACCACATGGCCCATCTGCAGGTGATCCATCCCGACGACCGGCCGCGCTTCGGCCGGCTCGGCGTGGCGGCGAACCTGCAGGCGCTGTGGGCCTGTCACGACGACCAGATGGTCGAGCTGACGCTGCCGTTCCTGGGGGTGGAGCGGTCGGGGTGGCAGTACCCCTTCGCCGACCTGCACCGCACCGGCGCCCGGCTGGTGATGGGCAGCGACTGGCCGGTGAGCACGCCCGACCCGCTGGCCGCGATGCACGTGGCGGTCAACCGGACGGCGTACGGCGTGGGTGGGCGCGAGGGGGAGGAGCCGTTCCTTCCGGAGTTCGCCCTCGACCTGGGTATGGCGTTCGCGGCGTACACCGCGGGCTCGGCGTGGGTCACCGGCCGCGACGACGCCGGGACCCTCGAGCCGGGCCGGGTGGCCGACCTGGTGGTGCTCGACCGGGACCCGTTCGCAGGCCCTCCGGAGGAGATCGGCGCGACCCGAGTGGTGTCGACCTGGGTGGACGGAAGCGTCGTCTTCGACGCCTGACTGACGATTGGTCAACGAATTTCGTCATCAATCGGCCGTAGGGCTACAGATTTCGTGGCCGCCTGGTTAGGCTCCCGACATGGCTGACCTCCACTTCAAGAACGTCATCAACGGCGAGCTCGTCGACGCAGCGTCCGGACGGACGTACGACGTCGTCGACCCCACCACCGGCGCCGTCTACGGCACCGCGCCGATGTCCGGACCCGACGACGTCGACCGCGCCTACCGGGCGGCGGAGACGGCCTTCGAGACCTGGGGCGACACCACGCCGGCCGAGCGGCAGCGGGCGCTGCTGAAGATCGCCGACGCGCTCGAGAGCCGGGCGCGGGAGTTCGTGGACGTCGAGTCGAAGGACACCGGCAAGCCGATCGGCTTCACCGTGAGCGAGGAGCTGCCGCCGGCGATCGACCAGCTGCGGTTCTTCGCCGGCGCCGCGCGGGTGCTCGAGGGTCGCTCGGCGGGGGAGTACCTCAAGGACCACACGTCGTACGTCCGGCGCGAGCCGATCGGCGTGGTCGGCCAGGTCACGCCGTGGAACTACCCGCTGATGATGATGGTGTGGAAGATCGGGCCGGCGCTGGCGGCGGGGAACACCGTCGTACTCAAGCCCTCGGACACGACGCCGGCCTCCTCGACGCTGCTGGCCGAGCTGTGCCAGGAGTTCCTGCCGCCCGGCGTACTCAACGTCGTCACGGGTGACCGCGACACCGGCCGGGCCGTCGTGGAGCACCCCATCCCGCAGCTGGTCGCGATCACCGGCTCGGTGCGCGCGGGCATGGAGGTGGCCGGGTCGGCCGCGGCCCAGCTCAAGCGGGCCCACCTCGAGCTCGGCGGCAAGGCTCCGGTCGTCGTCTTCGACGACGCCGACATCGCCGCCGCGGCCGAGGGCATCGCGGGCGCAGGCTACTTCAACGCCGGCCAGGACTGTACGGCGGCCACCCGGGTGCTGGCCGGACCCGGCGTACACGACGAGTTCGTGGCGGCGCTGGTCGAGCAGGCCCGCAACACCAGGACCGGCCAGCCCGACGACGAGGACGTGCTCTACGGACCCCTCAACAACGCCAACCAGCTCGAGCGGGTCTCCGGCATGGTCGACCGGCTGCCCGACCACGCGCGACTGGAGGCCGGCGGCCAGCGGCAGGGGGAGGTCGGCTACTTCTACCAGCCGACCGTGCTGTCGGGGCTGCGCCAGGACGACGAGCAGATCCAGGACGAGATCTTCGGGCCGGTGATCACCGTGCAGCGGTTCTCCGACGAGGCGGAGGCGCTGCGCTGGGCCAACGGCGTGCAGTACGGCCTGGCCTCGAGCGTCTGGACCAAGGACCACGGTCGCGCGATGCGGATGGCCAAGCGGCTGGACTTCGGCGCGGTGTGGATCAACACGCACATCCCGATCGTCGCGGAGATGCCGCACGGCGGCTTCAAGCACAGCGGCTACGGCAAGGACCTGTCGATGTACGGCCTGGAGGACTACACGCGCATCAAGCACGTGATGAGCTACATCGGTGAGTAGGCGCCGTGAAACGCGGCACCTGGCTGCGTTCTCGTCGCTCGACGGCCAACCCCGAGCCGCCTTCGCTCCTCCGCCTTGCCATGCACCACGTTTGACGACGCCCAAGGAGTTGCCATGAGGATCCTGTTGGTCGGTGCGGGTGGTGTCGGGGCCGCGTTCGCCGCGATCGCGGCCCGCCGCGACTTCTACGAGGCGCTGGTCGTCGCCGACTACGACGAGACCAGCGCCAAGCGGGCCGCGGCGGTCGACGACCGCTTCACCGCCGCCCAGGTCGACGCGAGCAGCGCCGAGGCGGTGGCCGCCCTGGCCCGCGAGTACGGCGCCACCCACGTGATGAACGCCGTCGACCCGCGCTTCGTGATGCCGATCTTCGAGGGGGCCCGGGCCGCCGGCGCCGACTATCTCGACATGGCGATGTCGCTGTCGAAGCCGCATCCCGACGCGCCGTACGAGAAGACCGGCGTGAAGCTCGGCGACGAACAGTTCGCCGTCGCCGAGGAGTGGGAGGCGGAGGGGCGTCTCGCCCTGGTCGGCATCGGCGTCGAGCCGGGCCTGTCCGACGTCTTCGCCCGGTACGCCGCCGACCACCTGTTCAGCGAGATCGACGAGCTCGGCACCCGCGACGGCGCCAACCTGACCGTCGAGGGCTACGACTTCGCCCCGTCGTTCTCGATCTGGACCACGATCGAGGAGTGCCTCAACCCGCCGGTGGTCTGGGCTGTTGACGATTCAGGGCAGGGCGGCTGGCACACGACCGAGCCCTTCAGCGAGCCGGAGGTCTTCGACTTCCCCGAGGGCATCGGGCCCGTCGAGTGCGTCAACGTCGAGCACGAGGAGGTCCTCCTCATGCCGCGGTGGGTCGACTGCAAGCGGGCGACCTTCAAGTACGGCCTCGGCGACGAGTTCATCGGCGTGCTGAAGACGCTGCACAAGCTCGGGCTCGACTCGACCGAGAAGGTCCGGGTCGGGGGCGTCGAGGTCTCGCCCCGTGATGTCGTCGCCGCATGCCTGCCCAACCCGGCCGAGCTCGGACCGGTGATGAAGGGCAAGACCTGCGCCGGGCTGTGGGTCACCGGCACCGGCCAGGACGGCAGTCCGCGGTCGACGTACCTCTACCACGTGGTCGACAACGAGTGGTCGATGCAGGAGTACGGCCACCAGTGCGTGGTCTGGCAGACCGCGGTCAACCCGGTGGTCGCCCTCGAGCTCCTGGCGCGCGGCACCTGGGGCGGCACCGGCGTACTCGGGCCGGAGGCCTTCGACGCCGTGCCGTTCCTGGACCTGCTCACCGAGTACGGCGCGCCGTGGGGCATCCAGGAGGTGCCGCGGTGAGCGAGATCGCGCAGGAACGACGCCTGGTCACCGAGATCCCGGGCCCGCTGTCGAGGGAGCGCCTCGAGCGGAAGAAGACCTACGTCGCCGACGGGGTCGGCACGATGCTGCCGGTGTTCGTGACGGCGGCCGGGGGCGGGGTGCTGGTCGACGTCGACGGCAACTCGTTGATCGACCTCGGCTCGGGCATCGCGGTCACGACCGTGGGCAACGCGGCGCCGAGGGTCGTCTCCCGGGTCCGGGAGCAGGTCGAGGCGTTCACCCACACCTGCTTCATGATCACGCCGTACGACGGGTACGTCGACGTGTGCGCGAAGCTCGCCGAGCTCACCCCGGGCGACCATGCGAAGAAGTCGGCGCTCTTCAACTCCGGCGCCGAGGCGGTCGAGAACGCCGTCAAGATCGCCCGCGCCGCCACCGGCCGTGACGCGGTGGCGGTCTTCGACCACGCCTACCACGGGCGCACCAACCTGACCATGGCGATGACGGCCAAGAACATGCCCTACAAGAACGGGTTCGGGCCGTTCGCGGGCGAGGTCTACCGCGCGCCGATGTCCTACCCGCTGCGCGACGGGCTGACCGGTGCCGAGGCGGCCGCGCGGGCGATCGACGTACTCGACAAGCAGGTCGGCGCCGCCAACCTGGCCTGCCTGGTGATCGAGCCGATCCAGGGCGAGGGCGGCTTCGTCGTACCTGCACCCGGCTTCCTGCCCGCGCTGGCGGAGTGGTGCCGGGCGGGCGGCGTGCTCTTCGTGGCCGACGAGATCCAGAGCGGGTTCTGCCGCGCTGGCGACTGGTTCGCGTGCGAGCACGAAGGCGTGGTGCCCGACCTGGTCACCACCGCCAAGGGGATCGCCGGCGGCCTCCCGTTGGCCGCGGTCACCGGGCGGGCCGAGCTGATGGACAGCGTGCACGTGGGCGGGCTCGGCGGCACCTACGGCGGCAACCCGGTCGCGTGTGCGGCCGCGCTCGGGGCGATCGAGGAGATGGAGACCGGCGACCTGGTCGGTCGGGCCCGGGAGATCGGGCTGGCCATGCGCAAGCGGCTCGACGCCCTGGCGGCCGAGTACGACGTGATCGCCGAGGTCCGCGGCCGCGGGGCGATGATGGCGGTCGAGCTGTGTCGCCCGGGCACCACCGAGCCGGACGCGGCCCGCACGGCCGCGGTGGCGGCGTACTGCCACGCGCACGGCGTGGTCACCCTCACCTGTGGCACCTGGGGCAACGTGTTCCGCTTCCTGCCTCCGCTCTCGATCGGCGACGCGCTGCTCGACGAGGCGTTCGACGTGGTGGCGGAGGCCTTCGCCGCGACCGGGTGAGCCGCGACCGGGTGAGCCGTGACCGGGTGAGCCGTGACCGGGCGCGACCGTGACCGCCGCGGCCGGCCGATTGCGCGCACTGCAAGGATGAGTAGGTGAGTATGCGCGAGATCGTCATCCTCGGCTCGACCGGGTCGATCGGCACCCAGGCGCTCGACATCGTGCGGGCCAACCCCGACCGGTTCCGAGTGGTCGGGCTGACCGCCGGCGGGTCCAACCCGGAGCTCTTCGAGTCGCAGGTAGCCGAGTTCGGGCCGGCGTACTCGGGGCTGGGGGAGGACGCCTCGACGGAGGCGGCCGGGCTGGCGTGCGACGTCGTACTCAACGGGATCACGGGGGCCGTCGGGCTCCGCCCGACGCTGGCCGCGCTCGACGCGGGCAACACGCTCGCGCTGGCCAACAAGGAGTCGCTGATCATCGGCGGTCCGCTGGTCCTGGAGCGGGCCAAGCCCGACCAGATCGTGCCGGTCGACTCCGAGCACTCCGCGGTGGCGCAGTGCCTGCGCGGCGGCCGCCCCGACGAGGTACGCCGGCTGGTGCTGACCGCGAGCGGCGGACCGTTCCGGGGGCGCAGTCGTGACGAGCTGGCCGGCGTGACGAAGGACCAGGCGCTGGCGCATCCCAACTTCGCGATGGGCCCGGTGATCACGGTCAACTCGGCCACGCTGGTCAACAAGGGCCTCGAGGTGATCGAGGCGCACCTGCTCTTCGGGCTCGACTTCGACCGGATCGACGTCGTCGTACACCCGCAGCAGGTGGTGCACTCGATGGTGGAGTTCCACGACGGATCGACGATCGCGCAGGCCTCGCCGCCGTCGATGCTGATCCCGATCGCGCTGGGCATGGGCTGGCCGGACCGGGTGCCGGACGCCGGGCCGGGCTGCGACTGGACGACGGCCTCGACCTGGGAGTTCTTCCCGCTCGACGACGAGGCGTTCCCGGCCGTGTCGCTGGCCCGGCGTGCGGGTGCCGCGGGTGGCACGGCGCCGGCGGTCTACAACGCGGCGAACGAGGTCTGCGTGGCCGCCTTCCTCGGGGGTGGGCTCCCATTCGTCGAGATCGTGCCGACGGTCGCGAGCGTGCTCGGCGCCCACGACGTACCCTCGAAGGAGCGCCTCACCGTCGACGACGTACTCGCCGCCGACGCGTGGGCCCGCTCGGAAGCCGCCCGCATCATCGAAGGATCCTGATGGCCCCGCTCTTCTATACGCTCGGCACCCTCTTCTTCGTGGTCGCCATCCTGGCCTCCATCGGGTTGCACGAGCTCGGCCACATGATCCCGGCGAAGAAGTTCGGCGGGAAGGTCACCCAGTACTTCATAGGCTTCGGGCCGACGGTCTGGAGCAGGCAGGTCGGCGAGACGGAATACGGCGTCAAGGCGATCCCGCTCGGCGGCTACGTCAAGATCGTCGGCATGCTGCCGCCGGGCGCGGCGCAGCTCGCCGACGAGGTCGAGTACGACGAGGCCGGCAACCAGATCGTCAAGGTCCGCAAGTCCAACACCGGCATGTTCACCCAGCTGATCAGCGACGCGCGCGCCGCCGAGTGGGAGCACATCCGACCCGAGGACTCCGACCGGCTGTTCTACCGGCTCGCCTGGTGGAAGAAGGTCATCGTGATGGCCGGCGGCCCCTCGGTGAACATCCTGATCGCCTTCTTCATCTTCTGGGGCGTCTTCGCGACGGTGGGCAACCCCGCGGACGTCGTCGCCGAACCCGTGGTCGACGAGGTCGCGCCCTGCGTCGTCCCGGCCCAGGACTCCGGCCGCGAGTGCACCGCTGCCGAGCTGAGGGACCACCCGACCCCGGCCCGCCTCGCCGGCCTGAAGGCGGGCGACCGGATCGTCAGCTTCAACGGGCAGCAGATCAGCGACTGGAAGGTGCTCCAGGGGCTCATCCGCGACAACGGCTCGGCGGCCGCCGTACTCGGGATCGAGCGCGACGGCACCCTGATCGAGAAGCGGGTGACGACGCAGGTCGTGCCGCGGGCGATCGACGAGAACGACCCTGAGAAGCTCACCCCGGTCGGCTTCCTAGGCGTCGTACCCGAGACGCATCTGGGCAGTGGTGGCCCCGTCTACACGGTGGGCCAGATGGGCTCGATGACGGTCACGGTCGTCAAGGCGCTCGGCACGCTCCCGGTCAAGGTCGGACACGTCGGACTCGCTTTGCTCGGCATCGAGGAGCGCGACCCCAACGGGCCGGTCAGCATCGTGGGCGGCGGCCGGATGGCGGGCGAGATCGCGTCCGACAACCAGTTCCCGCTCGGCGACAAGATGCTCTCGCTGCTGATGCTGGTCGCTCAGTTCAACTTCTTCATCGGCATGTTCAACTTCGTGCCGCTGCTGCCCCTCGACGGCGGCCACATCGCGGGTGCCCTGTGGGAGGCGGTACGCCGCGGTTTCGCCCGGCTGCGCCGCCGCCCCGACCCCGGGTACGTCGACGTGGCCAAGCTGCTGCCGATCGCCTATGTGATGGCTGGTGCGTTCCTGGTGATGGGCGTCGTACTCATCCTGGCCGATGTGTTCATCCCCATCCATCTCCCGTCCTGACCCGCACTTTCGAGACCTGAGAGAATCGTGTCCATGACCTCCAGCCAGACCGTCGGCCTCGGCATGCCCGCGGCGCCGCCGCCCGTCCTCGCGCCCCGCCGCAAGACTCGACAGATCAAGGTCGGCAAGGTCGGCGTGGGCAGCGAGTCGCCGGTCTCCGTGCAGTCGATGACCACGACCCTGACCGCCGACGTCAACAGCACCCTGCAGCAGATCGCGGAGCTGACCGCGACCGGCTGCGACATCGTCCGGGTCGCCTGCCCGAGCCAGGACGACGCCGAAGCGCTGCCCGAGATCGCCAGGCACTCGCAGATCCCGGTGATCGCCGACATCCACTTCCAGCCCAAGTACGTCTTCGCCGCGATCGACGCCGGCTGCGCAGCGGTCCGGGTCAACCCGGGCAACATCCGCCAGTTCGACGACCAGGTCAAGGAGATCGCGGCGGCCGCCAAGGACCGCGGCACCTCGATCCGGATCGGCGTCAACGCCGGCTCGCTCGACAAGCGGCTGCTGGCGAAGTACGGCAAGGCCACCCCCGAGGCGCTCGTCGAGTCGGCGGTCTGGGAGGCCTCCCTCTTCGAGGAGCACGACTTCCACGACTTCAAGATCTCGGTCAAGCACAACGACCCGGTCGTCATGGTGCGCGCCTACGAGCTGCTCGCCGAGGCCGGCGACTGGCCGCTGCACCTCGGCGTGACCGAGGCCGGGCCGGCGTTCCAGGGCACCATCAAGTCCGCGACGGCGTTCGGTGCGCTGCTGAGCCAGGGGATCGGGGACACGATCCGGGTCTCCCTGTCGGCGCCGCCGGTCGAGGAGGTCAAGGTCGGCATCCAGATCCTGCAGTCGCTCAACCTGCGCCCGCGCAAGCTCGAGATCGTCTCCTGCCCCTCCTGCGGCCGCGCCCAGGTCGACGTCTACACGTTGGCAGAGCAGGTCACCGCCGGTCTCGAGGGCATGGAGGTGCCGCTCCGGGTCGCGGTGATGGGCTGCGTCGTCAACGGCCCCGGCGAGGCCCGCGAGGCCGACCTCGGCGTCGCCTCCGGCAACGGCAAGGGCCAGATCTTCGTCAAGGGCGAGGTCATCAAGACCGTCCCCGAGTCCAAGATCGTGGAAACCCTGATCGAGGAGGCCATGCGGCTGGCCGAGGACATGGAGCCCGTCGAGGGCGCCGAGGCCGAGGTGTCCGTTTCTTGAGCGGCCTCCTGGCGGCGATCATCGACTCGATCTGACTCGCCCGGAGAACAACTGACCCTTCTGTCCTCCTTGTAGCGATCTAGCGTGCTAGCATCCTAGGCATGCCGGTCGACAAGGTCCAATTCAACGTCTACCTGCCACCCGAGCTGGTGAAGCGGGTCAAGCACCGGGCCATCGACGACCAGGTCAGCCTGTCCGCGCTCGTGGAGAAGGCGCTCACCGACTACCTCGAGGGGGAGACGTCATGATCGTCGTCCGCCCGGTCCGGTTCACCGACGACGTACCGGCGATGCGGGCCTTCCTGGAGATCCTCGGACTGCAGCCGCGCATCGAGTCGCAGAGCGGCTCCTGGCTCGACCTGACGGCCACGCACGGGATGATCGGCCTGCACGAGGCGGCCCGCAGCGTCACCGGCGGCCGGCCGGGGGAGACCCGGCTGTCGTTCGAGGTCGCCGACGCCAACGCGGTCGCCGAGCGCCTCCGCGCCCATGGGTACGCCGACGCCACGGCCGTCGACGAGTCCTACGGGCGGATCGTCACCGTGACCGACCCGCTCGGCGCCGAGCTGCAGCTCGACGAGCGCCAGGACGACCTCTACGGCTACCGGGCCCACGGGGTCGAGCTCGGCAGCGAGGCCGACCTGCTGGCCGTCGTACCGGTGCGGTTCACCGACGACGCCGACGGCTACCACCGCTTCCTCACCGCGCTCGGGCTGACCGGCGAGCCGGCTCCGGGCGGGTACGCCGTCTACGCGCTGGCCGACCGCGGCTTCGTCGGCGTCCACCACGTGTACGACGGCACCCTGCCGATCGTCGACGGGACCGGAGCCAGCGTGCAGCTGACCCTGGCCACCGACGGCGACCTCGACGCGATCCAGCAGCGGCTGGAGACGGCCGGCTACCCGGTCACCCGGACCGACGCGGACTGGGGCTCCTTCCTCGAGACGACCGACCCCGACGGCCAGTCGGTCCAGGTGCACCCATGGCCGGCGGAGTAGCGCTCGCGCCGACGCGGGCGCCGGAGCGGCTGCTCCGGGACGGACAGTTCCGCCGCTACCTGGTGGCGCGCACGCTGTCCGGCGCGGGCGGGATCGTCACCCTGATCGCGCTGCCGATCCTGGTCTACCGGACCAGCGGGTCGGCGGGCCTTACCGCGCTGGTGGCGGCGTGCGAGGCGGCGCCGTACCTGCTCTTCGGGCTGTTCGCCGGCGCGCTCACCGACCGGTGGAACCGCAAGCGAGTGATGGTGGCCGCGGACGCGCTGGGCGCCCTGCTGGTCGCCAGCGTGCCGGTCGCCGACTGGCTGGGCGTCCTGACCGTCACCCAGGTGCTGGTCGTGGCGTTCCTCGGGCCGACGGTCGCTGTGTTCTTCGACGGGGCGTCGTTCGGCGCGATCCCGATGCTGGTCGGCCGGGAGCGGATCGGCGCCGCCAACGCCGTGACCTGGGGGCTCCAGAGCGGCAACGAGATCGTGCTGCCCGCGGTGGTGGGCCTGGCGCTCGCCGTGCTCCATCCGTCCACGCTGCTGGCCTTCGACGCCGTGACGTTCGCCGTCTCGGCGGTGCTGATCGCCGGCATCACCCGCGCGACGTACGACGCGGGTCGGCAGCTGCCACCGCTCACCCCGCGCCAGGTCGGCCGTGACGTGCGCGAGGGCCTCGACTTCCTGGTCCACCACGCGGGCGTGCGCACGATGACCCTGATCGGCTTCCTGCAGTGCGTGGGCGGTGGCGGGTTCGTTGCGCTGATGGTGGTGTGGATCGACCGCCGGCTCGGGGTAGGCACCGAGGGCCTCCGGTTCGGTCTCGTGTACAGCGGCTGGGCGGTCGGCGGGCTGATCGCCGCACTGGCCCTCCCGTGGCTGCTCCGCCGGTGGTCCGCGGCCCGGGTCGCGCTGCTCGCGGTGCCGATCAGCTGCGCGGTAGGCCTGGTGGTGCCCGCGATCACGCAGTGGTGGCTGGCCGCACTGGCCATGACTGCGTGGAGCGTCGGCTACACGATGATCGCGATGAACTCGATCTCCTACCGCCAGGAGGTCACCCCCAACCACCTGCTCGGCCGGGTCAACACTGCCGGCCGGATGCTGTCGTGGGGAGTCGGCTGGACGGGCGGTGCCTTCCTGGCCGGTGCCGTCGTCGACCTGCTGGGGCTGGTGCCGACGCTCTACGTGCTGGCCGCGACCGCCGTACTCTCCGTCGTGGTCGCGTGGTCCTCGCCGCTGCGCGGCGGGGGTGTGAACTCCGCGTGAAGCCTCGCCGCACCCCGTGACCCGTGGCATGACGACGCGTTGGATGCGGATGTGAAGCTCACTCGTTGCCTGCTGGCCGGCCTGCTCGGCGTACTCCTCGTCCTGACCGACGTCGCGGGAGGCCAAGCCGGTCCCGCCGATCTCACCGTCCGCACCGGCCTGGTCGATCTTGCCGCGCGGCCGGCGTACGTGCCCCAGGTCGGCCACGTCTTCGTCGTCAACATCGAGAACAAGGGGTACGGCGTCACCTGGGGCCCGGACTCCAAGGCGCCGTACCTCTCCCGCACGCTGCGCCGCAAGGGCGTGCTGCTGAAGGAGTACTACGGGACCGCGCACAACTCGCTGCCCAACTACACCGGCCAGATCTCCGGCCAGGGGCCCAACCCGCAGCAGCAGGCAGACTGCCAGATCTTCACCTCGTTCGTGCAGATCGGCACCGTCGCGCCCGGGCAGGCGGCCGGCACCGGGTGCGTTTTCCCGACGGGCGTGCCGTCGCTGCCGGTGCAGCTGAGCCGGCACGACGTCAGCTGGAAGGGCTACATGGAGGGCATGAAGCGGGCCTGCCAGCACCCGCCGATCGGTGCGCAGGACCCGACACAGCGGGCCACCGCGACCAGCAACTACGCGGTCCGGCACAACCCCTTCATGTACTTCATGGGGATCATCGGGCGGCCGACGTACTGCGAGAAGCACGTCGTGCGGCTGCGCCGGCTGGTAACCGACCTGGGCTCGGTCCGCACCACGCCGCGGTTCTCCTACATCACCCCCGACCTCTGCAACGACGGCCACGACGCCCCGTGCGCGGACGGTCGCCCCGGCGGCCTGGTGACCGTCGACCAGTGGATGAAGGTCTGGATCCCCAAGATCCTGGCGTCCCCGGCCTTCAAGCGCGACGGGATGCTGGTGATCACGGCGGACGAGTCCGACTCGCCCGCGAGCGACGCGTCGGCGTGCTGCGGCGAGGGCCCGGCCCCAAACTCGCCGCTACCCGGCATCACCGGGCTGGGTGGCGGCCACATCGGCGCGCTGGTCATCTCGCGGTGGACCAGCCCCAACACGTCGAGTACGACGCCGTACAACCACTACTCGCTGCTGGCCTCGCTCGCCGAGCTGTACGGCGTGCCGAAGCTCGGCTATGCACGAACCTCCGGTCTGAACCGGTTCCACCGGGACGTCTACAACAGTGGCTGGACCAGCTAGCCCGGACCCCCGCCCGGACCGCTGGACGGGACTGCTGAACGGCGCGCCCGAACGGGCTAGAGTCCAGGCGTGCTGACCACGCGGCACGGCGTCCGGGTGCTGGGCGCCGACGACCTCACCGAGTTCCTGGCTCTCGCGGCCCGGGACCCGGTGGTCAACGTCTTCGCCGACTACCGCGCCCGCACCACCAACCTGGAGCCGCGCTGGCTCGGTGGCGAGATGTGGGGCCGCTACCGCGACGGCCGGATGGTGGCCGCCTGCCACGTGGGCGCCAACCTGGTGCCGGTGCAGTGCACGGACGACGACGCCGAGGCGTTCGCCGAGCGGGCCCTCACCCGGGGGCGGACCATCTCGACGATCGTCGGGCTGCAGGCGTCCGTGGCGCCCTTCTGGCAGGTGGTGGCGGGCGAGTGGGGCAAGCCGCGCGACGTACGCCCGGAGCAGCCGCACCTCGAGCTGCGCGGTCGACCCCGCGTCGCTCCCGACCCGCTGGTCCGGCCGAGCCGGCGGGCCGACCTCGACGTGCTCTACCCGGCCTGCGTGGCGATGTACACCGAGGAGGTCGGCATCTCGCCCGAGTACGGCGGCGGGGGCGAGCTCTACCGGGCCCGGGTCAGCCAGCTGATCGCGCGCGGGTGGTCGTTCGCGCGGATCGAGGGCGGCCGCGTGGTGTTCAAGGCCGAGGTGGCCTGCGTGTCGCCGTACGCCGCGCAGATCCAGGGCGTGTACGTCGCCCCCGAGTACCGCGGCCGCGGGCTGGCCACCGCCGGGATGGCGGCCGTGGCCGAGCAGGTGCTGTCCGGCATCGCGCCGGTGGTCTCGCTCTACGTCAACGAGTGGAACCAGCCGGCCCGGCGGGCCTACGAGAAGGCCGGCTTCGTGGAGACGGCACGCTTCTCCACGATCATGTTCTGACTATTCTCGGCCCATGACGATCTCCAAGGACGTGCTCGGCCTGGCCGGCCTCTTCGCCACCAGCGGCGTCGTACACCTCGCCAAGCCGGAGGTCTACCTCCCGCTGATGCCGTCGTGGGTGCCCAAGCACCGCGAGGTCATCCTCGCCAGCGGTGTCGCGGAGCTCGCCTGCGCGGCCGGCCTGGTCTACCCGCGCACCCGCAAGGCGGCCGGCTGGGCCAGCGCCGCGCTGCTCGTCGGCGTCTTCCCAGGCAACGTGAAGATGGCGACCGACGCGAGCAAGACGAACAACTCCGGCTACAAAGCCGCCACGCTCGCCCGGCTGCCCCTGCAGCTGCCGATGATCCGCACCGCCCTGAGGGCGGCCCGGGGCTGAACACGAGGACGGCCCGTGGCGTCGCCACGAGCCGTCCTCCGCTCATTCGGTCAGGGCTGCACGGTCCGAGTCACGTCGCTCGCCCGCACGCAGCCGGCCAGGTTGCAGCGCACGGTCGCCGTCCACGTCTGGCCGCTCGCGCCGAGCAGCAGGTCGAAGCTGCTCTCGAACTCGATGTCGCCGAACCACCCGTCGATCGCGTACGACGCCAGCCGCTGGCCGGTCGTCCGGTGCACCTGCGCCTCACGCGGGCCCAACCCGTCGGACAGGATGTGGATCGTGGCGACCCGGGTCGCGTCCGGGTTGAACGCGACGATCCGCTGGTTGCAGCTGGTCCAGATCCGGTCGTCGGGCGAGCCGACCGGCGCGAGCACCGAGCAGCCGCCGTCGTACGGGTCCTTGGTGTACGACGCGAACAGGCCGTGGCTCAGGTCGGCGGCGTACCCGGGCCGCTTGGAGATCAGCCGCGTGGCCTGCGTGCGGGCGTTCCAGATGCGCGTGCCCCGGCTCCAGGCGCTGACCATGACCCGGTCGCCGGCCACGTCGAGCGCGTTGGCATAGCCCTTGAAGTCGCGCGCTCCCAGTCGGGCGCCGTTGTTGGTGGCGATCAGGACCACCCGGCTCACCTGGGCGGACCGGGCCACGGCGAGGCGGCTGCCGTCATCGGAGAGCCGGGCCGCGTAGTCGTGGAACCCGCTGACCAGCAGCCTGCGGGCGCCGTCGGTCGGGTACAGCCAGATCCGTGGCGACTCGTACTTCGCGTCGTGGGTGCCGACGACGTACCCTCCCGGCGCCTTGCCGAGCAGGTGCGCGTTCGCCGCGTGGACGGTGATCCGGGTCGAGCCGTCGACGATCGTCTTGCCCTCGAGGTGCGGGATGCGTACGTCGGCTCCCCGCGGCAGCGCGCCCGGCTTGATGTCGTACGTCGGCGCGGCGGAGGCCGGCGCGACCGTGGCGGCGACGGTGCCGAACGCGGTGGCGGCGGCCAGGGCGAGGGCGCCCAGTGTGCTTCTCATGATTTCCCCCTGGGTGGTGGTTGGTCTCTCAGGCTGTGGACGCGGACCGGGCCGGGAAGGTTGCACGGAAACCGATTCCCAGGGGTGGGCTCCCGGACAGTAGCCTTGCGCGCATGATCCTTCGCATGTCCACGCTCTTCGTCCGCACGCTTCGCGACGACCCGGCCGACGCGGAGGTGCCGAGCCACCGGTTGCTCGTCCGCGCCGGCTACATCCGTCGCAACGCGCCGGGCATCTACACGTGGCTGCCGCTGGGTCTGCGGGTGCTGCGCAAGATCGAGGCGATCATCCGCGAGGAGATGGACGCCATCGGCGCCCAGGAGCTGTGCTTCCCCGCGCTGCTGCCCCGCGAGCCCTACGAGGCGACCGGCCGTTGGACCGAGTACGGCGACGGCATCTTCCGGCTCAAGGACCGCAAGGGTGCCGACTACCTGCTCGGGCCCACCCACGAGGAGATGTTCACGCTCGTCGTGAAGGACCTCTACTCCTCATACAAGGACCTGCCGCTCTCGATCTACCAGATCCAGACCAAGTACCGCGACGAGGCGCGTCCCCGGGCCGGGCTGCTGCGCGGCCGCGAGTTCACGATGAAGGACTCCTACTCCTTCGACGTCGACGACGCCGGCCTCGACGCGTCGTACCAGGCCCACCGCGACGCCTACATCCGGATCTTCGACAGGCTCGGCTTCGAGTACGTCATCGTGTCCGCCCACGCCGGCGCGATGGGCGGCTCGAAGTCCGAGGAGTTCCTGGCCAAGGCGGACGTAGGCGAGGACACCTACGTCGTGTGCAAGGCGTGCGGCTACGCCGCCAACGTCGAGGCCGTCAAGGTCCCGACGCCCGCGCCCATCGCGTACGACGACGCGCCCGCTGCCCATGTCGAGGACACTCCCGACACCCCGACCATCGAGAAGCTGGTCACCCTGCTCAACGACCGGTTCGCGCGCGATGACCGGCCCTGGGAGGCGGTTGACACGCTCAAGACCGTGCTGATGATGCTCACTCACCCCGACGGCACCCGTGAGCCGCTCGCGATCGGCGTACCCGGGGACCGCGAGGTCGACCAGAAGCGCTTCGAGGCGGCCGTCTACCCCGCGGAGTTCGAGCCCTTCGGCGAGGCCGACTTCGCCGCCTACCCGATGCTGGTCAAGGGCTACATGGGCCCCGGCATGCTGGGGGAGAGGTCGGAGTCGAAGATCCGCTTCCTCGTCGACCCCCGCGTCGTCGAAGGCACCCGCTGGGTGACCGGCGCCGACGCCGCGGGCCAGCACGTCGTCGACCTGGTCGCCGGCCGCGACTTCACGGCCGACGGCACCATCGAGGCGGCCGAGGTGCGCGCGGGCGACCCCTGTCCCAACGGCGACGGCACGCTCGAGGCGGCACGCGGCATCGAGATGGGCCACATCTTCCAGCTCGGCCGCAAGTTCGCCGACGCGCTCGACCTGCGGGTGCTCGACGAGAACGGCAAGCTGGTCACGGTCACGATGGGCTCCTACGGCATCGGCCCCTCGCGGGCGGTCGCCGCGATCGCCGAGGGCACGCTCGACGAGATCGGGCTGTGCTGGCCGCGCAACGTCGCGCCGGCCGACGTACACCTGGTGGCGGCGGGCAAGGAGGAGGCGCTGTTCGCGGCCGCGAGCCAGCTCGCCGAGGACCTGTCGGCCGCCGGGCTCGACGTCCTGTACGACGACCGCGCCGGCAAGATCAGCCCCGGAGTGAAGTTCAAGGACGCCGAGCTGATCGGCGTACCCACGATCGTCACCGTCGGCCGCGGGTTGGCCGACGGCGTGGTCGAGGTCAAGGACCGGCGCACCGGCGAGCGGACCGACGTCCCCCTCGGGGAGGCGGTCGCCCACCTCACCGCCCTCGCGCGAGGCTGACGGACATGACCGACATCGACGTCACCGACAACTCCGCCGAGCTGCGCTACGAGGCGCGCATCGACGGCGAGCTGGCCGGCTTCGCGCAGTACCAGCTCACCGACGAGCTGATCGTCTTCACCCACACCGAGGTCGACCCGGCGTTCGAGGGCAGGGGTGTCGGATCGGCGCTCGCGCGGGTGGCGCTCGACGACGTACGCGCGAAGGGACAGCGCAAGGTGCTGCCGCTGTGCCCGTTCATCAAGGGCTGGATCGGCAAGCACCCCGACTACACCGACCTCGTGTACGGCGCACCGGCGTCGACCGCCCTCGACTGACTCTCGGCTGCCCTCTCAGCGGGCGGTGATCTCGTCGAGTTCGGTGAGGTCGTCGACCGTCGGCTGCCAGCGGAGTGCCGCGGCGTTGGCGCGCACCTGCTCGGCCTTGGCGACGCCGGAGATCACCGAGGCGACCGCCGGCTGGTGGGCGAGTCCGGAGATGGCCACGTCGAGCATCGACAGGTCGCGCTTCTCGGCGTACGCACCGACGGCCTCGATCCGGTCCCAGTCGGCGTTCGCCAGCCAGGCCCCGTGGTCGATGGCGGCGCGGGAGCCCTCGGGAGCGGCCGCGCCGCGGGCGTACTTGCCGGTGAGCAGGCCGTACTCCAGCGGGAAGAACGGCAGGATCCCCAGCCCGAACTCCAGTGCCGCCGGCGTCACCTCGGTCTCGACGGTGCGGTCGAGCAGGGAGTAGCGGTTCTGCACCGACACGAACCGGCTGAGGCCCGAGGTCCGCGAGGTCCACGCCGCGTCGGCGACCTGCCAGCCGGCGAAGTTGGAGCAGCCGAGATAGCGGACCTTGCCCTCGCGGACCAGTTCGGTGAGTGCCTCGAGCGTCTCCTCGATCGGGGTGACCCCGTCGGGCTGGTGGTACTGGTAGAGGTCGATGTGGTCGGTCCGGAGCCGGCGGAGGCTGGCCTCGACCGCGCGGCGTACATAACGGCGGGACCCGCGTACGCCGTGGTCGGCACCCAGGGTGCCCCGCATGTTCATCCCGAACTTGGTGGCGACCACGAAGTCGTCGCGGCGGCCGGCCAGCGCATGGCCGATCAGCTCCTCGCTGACGCCCGGCTCCGGGCCGTAGATGTCGGCCGTGTCGAGCAGGGTGACGCCCGCCTCCGAGGCGGCGTCCAGGATCGCGGAGACGCCGGCCTGGTCGACCCTCCGGCCGAACGCGTTGCAGCCGATCCCGACCGTGCTCACCATCAGTCCCGAGTTGCCCAGCGGGCGGTAGGTCATGTCCACAACCGCGACCCTAGCCATCTTTCGAAAACGGTCATCCAGTGACATCTGGGGTCGGCGACCAGGCGGGGCCGCGGATACGTTTCACCCATGAGCACCGAGGCGGTCATCTTCGACTGGGGCGGGACCCTCACCAAGTGGCACGACATCGACTTCCACGCGGAGTCGCTGGCGCTGGCCCAGGCGGTCGTCAACGCCGACCACGACCACCACGTCAGCGCCCAGCGGCTGCACGCGGCGGGCGACACCATCTGGGGCCGTAGCCGCGACCATCAGCAGAGCGCAACGGTGGCCGACCTGTTCACGGAGGCCGGCCTTGAGCACGACCCCGACCTGCTCACCGCCTACTTCGACTTCTGGGAGCCGCACACCCTGACCGACCCCGAGGCGGGGCCGATGTTCACCCGCCTGCGGGAGGCGGGCCTGAAGGTCGGTGTCCTGTCCAACACGATCTGGCCGAGGGAGTGGCACGAAGGCTTCTTCCGGCGCGACGGCGTACTCGACCTGATCGACGGCGACGTCTACTCCAGCGAGATTCCGTGGACCAAGCCGAGCGAGCGCGCATTTCGCGCGGCGATGGATTGCGTCGGCGTGACGGACGCGGCACGATGTGTTTACGTCGGCGACCGCCTGTACGACGACGTCTGGGGAGCACACAACGCCGGGATGAGAGCCATCCACGTGCCGCACAGCACGATCCCGGCCAGTCAGATCGGCCACACCGAAGGTGAGCCGGATGCGGTCGCCCACCGGCTCTCGGAGGTTCCCAGCCTCGTCGAGAAGTGCAGTTGACCCCCATTTTGCAGGTTCCTGCAATGCATAAACCTGAGGGAGCGTTCGCATACCAACCAGAAGATTTCTGGTGAAGGATCGTTATCGGACCGGTCTCCCGCACCAGGGCGGCCCATGACGAGAGGATTCTGCGCACATGCGGAACACCCTGATGCACCGAGTTGGCGCACTAGCCGCGCTCGGACTGACGGTGGCCGGTATGGCCACCGTCGCCGCTCCTGCTCAGGCTCTACCCGAAACGATCAACACCACCTGCATCACCCCGAAGGGTGCCGACGCGGCCGACGCGGCCCGCGGTGGCGCCGACGGCGACACCCGTGAGGTGTCGGCCGCGGAGCAGCGCGCTATCGACGCTCGCACCCGCACCATCCTCTCGAAGAAGGGGACGACCCCGTCGGCCGCGGCACTGGCCTCGGCGACCGTCCCGGTCTACATCCACAAGATGCTGTCGGCCAGCGGCGCCGGCAACGTGACCGACCAGCAGATCAGCGCCCAGATCACCGAGCTCAACCAGGACTTCGGCGGCGGCGAGTCCGCTGCTGCCGCCAACACGGGCTTCACGTTCACCCTGGCCGGGGTCGACGCCTACTACAACAACGCCTGGCACCAGGACAAGCAGAGCTCGGTCTACCGGAAGCAGACCCGTCTCGGCGGCGCCAACGCGCTGAACATCTGGCTGGTCGACTTCAGCTACCTCGGCATCGCCACGTTCCCCTGGGACTACAGCAGGCAGCCGGGCCTCGACGGCATCCGCGTCCACTGGGACTCGCTCCCGGGCGGCTCGATCGCCAACTACAACGAGGGCAAGACCGCGTCGCACGAGGCCGGCCACTGGTTCGGGCTCTACCACACCTTCCAGGGCGGTTGCACGACCACGAACGACGAGGTCGCCGACACGCCCGCGCAGAGCAGCTCGACCAGCGGCTGCCCTGAAGGCCGGGACTCCTGCTCGCTGCCGGGTCTCGACCCCATTCACAACTACATGGATTACAGCTACGACAGCTGCTACAACCAGTTCACCGCTGGTCAGTCGGCACGCATGTCGCAGATGTGGACGGCCTACCGGGCCTGACAGAGACGGGGTATCCGTGGCGAGTGTCTCTGCCGCCCGCCACGGGTACCGACGGGCCGATAACGGGGCCCGGCTCAGCGGTCCGCGAACTCGGACAGACCGGGGA
>DASXRJ010000101.1:0-10313 GCA_036506675.1 Nocardioides sp.
CCACCTCGTCCTCGGACGAGGTGGGCCGGCGGCTTGGTGGGGCCTTCTGGTCGGACTGGTTGGCCGGGTCGGACTGGTGACGCTCAGAGCAGGGTGTTGTCGACGCTCTTGACCACCTGCAGGTCGACCTCGACGTTCATCCGCGTCGCCTGCCGGTCGACCTCGGCCCGCTCGGCGTCGGTGAGCGGCCGGTCGATCTCGATCTGGATCTCGTCGCCCCGGTTGGAGATCGAGATGGTGGTGGCGGTCTTGGCCAGGGCCTTGCTCTGGTTCACCAGCTGCCGGGCCTCGGTCATCAGCTCGGCGCGTGAATAAGTCGCGTCGACGACCACCACGCGGGGGTCATCGCCGAACGCCTTGGCGGCCTCCGCCCGGCCCTCGTCACAGCTCGCCGCGACCACGATCTGGCGCGCGTTCGGGTCGTACCACGAGCCGCCGAAGACGTCGTCTCGCCGGTCGACCAGCTCGGCCGCCTTGCTGGCCAGCTGCTTGAGCTCCGAGGACATGGGCTGCCGGCCCTGGTCCTTCGTCTTCTCGGACCTGGAGTCGGCCAGGGCCGGGTTGCCGTCGCGCAGCGACAGACCCACGGCGCCCAACAGAATCGCCAGTACCGCGGCCACGGGCAGCGCGACTGCGAGTCGCTGCTTCCAGACCGGCATGGTCTCGTCTGTGCTCATCGTTGCCCTCGACTGTGCAGTAGGCGTGGCCGACGGTTTCGACCGGGGGTACGACGCGCCGCTCCCCCGGTCGGTTCCCTGGTGTTGGTCAACAATCCCATCAGTGGACAGAAACGGGAAGCATTCCGGTTGCCGAGTCCGATCGGAGCTACTTGGGAGGCATCCGGATGCCGCCGTCGACGCGCACGACCTCGGCGTTCATGTAGGAGTTCGTCACACACTCGATGACCATCGAGGCCAGCTCGTCGGGCGAGCCGAGCCGCTTCGGGAAGAGCACGCTCTCGCCGAGCTTGGCCTTGAACGCCTCCGCCGGCTCACCCTCGCCGTAGATCGGGGTGTCGATCAGGCCGGGCGCCACCGTGTTGACCCGGACGCCGATCGCGGACAGGTCGCGGGCGACGGGCAGCGTCATACCGACGATGCCGCCCTTGGAGGAGGAGTACGCCGCCTGGCCGATCTGCCCGTCGAAGGCCGCCACGGACGCCATGTTGACGATCGCGCCACGCTCACCGGACTCGGTCGGGTCGAGCTTGCTCATCGCCGTACCGGCGAGGCGGATGCAGTCGAAGGTGCCGACCAGGTTGATCGCGATGACCTTCTTGTACAGGTCGAGGTCGTGGGCGGACTCGTAGGTACCGTCGCGGCCGACCGTGCGGGCCGCCCAGCCGACGCCCGCCGAGTTGACCAGCACCCGCAGCGGGCCGAGCTCCTCGGCCTTGGCGATCGCGGCCTTGATCTGCTCGGTGTCGGTCACGTCGACGCTCACGAACGCGCCGTCGATCTCCTTGGCGAGGGCCTCACCCTTGTCGGCCTGTACGTCGGCCACGACGACCTTCGCACCGCGCTGGCTGAGTTGACGGGCGACCGCCGCACCGATGCCCGAGGCGGCACCGGTGACGATCGCGCTTGCTCCAGTGATGTCCATGCCCGGGAGCATAGAACCCGCCCGACCGGGTCCGGTCGGGCGGGTTCCTGGTGAGTAATACGCGGGTCAGTCGCCGGCGAAGTCGTTGACCGCGCGCTCGAGCTGGTCCGGGTCCGGGCTCGCGTAGGCGTTGTTGGACGAGTCGATCGGGACGAAGCTCGGGCAGTCCTGCTCGCTGTCGATGGTGCTGGGCTCGCCGAGCAACGCACCGGTCTGGGCCTCCATGAAGGTCAGCGTGTAGTCCATGGTGATGAAGTTGTAGTCGAGCTCGTTGCCGTCGCTGTCCTCGGCCGTGCACGGCTGACCGTCCGACAGGCTGTCCTCGTCGTAGGTCAGGCACGCGACCACCGACACCTCGTCGAAGTTGTCGTAGTCGACGTCCCAACTGTGGTCGTAGCCCGACGCATAGGTGCTGGTGTAGTCGCCGTACGTCGCCTGGTTGAGGTAGTACGTCGCGACCTTCGGGCTGCCCTCGTCGTACGGCGAGGAGTTGGTCATCGCCTTGATCTTGCAGACCTCACCGGTCTCGAAGCCGTACTCCGCCTCGAACGACTCCGACGCCGGCTCACCGGCGGCCGGCTCGTCGCCGCCCTCCTCGGTCGGCTCGTCGGTCGCCTCGCCCCCGTCGGTGGGCTCGTCACTGGTGTCCTCGGCGGGCTCGTCGGTCTGCTCGGTGGTCGTGGTGTCGGTGTCATCGTCACCGGACGCGGTGACCGCAACGACGCCGATCACGCCCCCGATCAGCAGCACCACCGCGCCGATGATCAGCGCGATCTTGCCGCCGTTGCCGGACTTCGGCGGCGGACCGTAGCCACCGGGGCCGCCCGGGCCACCCGGGCCACCTGGACCGCCTGGACCGCCGAACCCCGGCGGCGGTGGGCCGTAGCCGCCCGGACCCTGCGGGTAGCCGCCCTGTTGCGGCGGGTAGCCGCCCTGCGGCGGGTACGGCGGCCGGCCCTGCGGAGGGCCCTGCGGGGCGCCCTGCGACGGGAAGACCCGCGACGGGTCGGGTCGCGGCGGCGCGGGCTGGCCGTACGGCGGCTGCTGCGGCTGCTGGGGGTTCTGCGGGTGTTGTGGGGGCTGCTGCGGCCACCCCTGACCCGGCTGACCATGCTGGCCCGGCTGACCCGGCTGGCCCGGCTGACCCGGCACCGGAGGACGCTGAGGAGGCTGACCACCAATCCGGGTGGGCTCGGATTCGTCGTCGTACGGATTGTGGCCGGACATGCGTCCCCCTTCGGCTGGCGGCGTTCGGGCGGGCATCTACCCAAGTGCTGACGTCGGCAAACGACCGCGGTCAGAGCAGGGTTACGCCCGAGGCGACCAGGACCGCCGGGCCGGTGAGCAGGACCCGGTCGTCGGAGGTCCAGGTGACCGCCAGCTCGCCACCGGGTACGTCGACCCGGTAGGTCTCACCGGGGCCGCGGCCGTCGGCCCCCTTCCCGTCGGCCGCCTTCCCGTCTGCCAGTGCGCTCGCCACCATCACCGCGCACGCACCGGTGCCGCACGACCGGGTCTCGCCGGAGCCGCGCTCGTACACCCGCATCGCGACGTGCTCGGGTCCGCGTCGGACCACGAACTCGACGTTGACGCCGTGCGGAAACACGACCGGGTCGTACGCCGGTTCGTCGTACAAGTTGCCCGCGTCATCGAGCGACTCGACGAACGCCACCGCGTGGGGGTTGCCCATGTCGACGTGCAGCGCCGGCCAGCTGCGGTCGCCGACGGCCACCTTGGTCTCGCCGAGGGCCTTCGGCCGGCCCAGGTCGACGGTCAGCCGGTCGCCGTCGACCGTGACGGTCTTGACGCCGTCGCGGGTGCCGATCGCGAGCGGCCCGGTGAGGCCCTCGTGATCGAGCAGGTAGCGCGCGATCACCCGGACGCCGTTGCCGCACATCTCGGAGATCGAGCCGTCGGAGTTGCGGTAGTCCATGAACCACTCGGCGTCGACGTCGGCCGCGGCCGCGTCGTACTCACGCAGAGCGGCGGTGCGGATCACCCGGATCACGCCGTCGCCGCCGATGCCGGCCCGCCGGTCGCACAGCGCGCGGACCCGGTCGGCGTCGAGCGCGCCGTGCACCGAGCCGTCGGGGTCGGGCAGCAGCACGAAGTCGTTCTCCGTGCCGTGGCCCTTGACGAAGGGGTAGCCGCCCATCAGCCGTAGATCTTCTCGGCGTACGACGGGCCGTAGTAGGCGTCGAGCTCCTCCACGCTCGCCTCGGCGCGCTCCAGGGTCTTGGCGAGCACCGACCGGCGGGGTACGACGGCTTCGGGGTCCCAGGTCTCGGAGTCCCACAGGTTCGAGCGCAGGAACGCCTTCGAGCAGTGGTGGAAGACCTCCTCGATCTCGACCACCACGGCCAGCACCGGCCGGTGACCCTTCACGACCAGGTCGTCGAAGAACGGCGCATCGGAGACCAGTCGGGCCCGACCGTTGATCCGCAGGGTGTCGCCGCGGCCGGGGATCAGGAAGATGAGGCCGACGTACGGGTTCTCGAGGATGTTGCGGTAGCCGTCGGCCCGCCGGTTGCCGGGGCGTTCGGCGATCGCGATCGTGGTGTCGTCGATGACGTGGACCAGCTCGCCGGCCGGGTCGCCCTTCGGCGACGCGTCACAGGTGCCGTCGGCGGACGAGGTCGCCAGCACGCAGAACGGCGACGCCGCCAGCCAGTCGCGGTCGAGCGCGTGGAGGGCGGGCCGGGCCTTGTCGCGGGCCCGGGGCAGCGGCTCACCGATCACGGCCACCAGCTCGTCGACGGTGGCGATCTCGGCGTACTCGGTGGTGGGGCTGGCGGTCATGCGTCGAGGATACGCGGGCCTACTCCGCGCCGACGGCCGCGAGCGCCTTCTCGACCCGGTCGGGATCGTCCCAGTCGACCCAGGCGATCCGGGGGTCCTTGGTGAACCAGCTGTCCTGCCGTCGCGCGAACCGCCGGGTCGCGGTCTTGGTCTGCTCGGTCGCCTCGTCGAGGCTCAGCTCGCCGCGGAGGTACGCCGCCACCTCGCGGTAGCCGATCGCGCGCTCGGCGGTGCGCCCCTCGGCCAGCCCCTCGGCCAGCAGCCGCTCGACCTCCTCGACGAAGCCGTCCGCGAACATCAGGTCGACCCGCCTCGCGATGCGTTCGTCGAGGGTCGGCCGGTCGATGCGTACGCCGATCTGGTGCGCGTCGTCGTAGTGGTACTCGAGCCGCGGCAGGCTCGCGCTGAACGGCCGCCCGGTGATGGCGACCACCTCGAGCGCGCGCACGATCCGCCGCCCGTTGGCCGGGATGATCCGGCCCGCGGCCTCCGGATCGACCTCGGCCAGCCGTCGATGGAGTACGCCGGACCCGAGCCGCTCGAGCTCGTCCTCCAGCCCACGGCGTACGGCTGGGTCGGTGCCGGGGAACTCGAACCGGTCCAGGATCGCGCGGGTGTAGAGCGCCGACCCGCCAACCAGCACCGGCGGTACGCCGGCCTCACGCAGCCGGTCGATCACGCTTCGCGCCCAGCCCTGGAACTCGGCGACCGTGGCCGGGTCGCGGACCGAGAGCGTGTCGAGGAGGTGGTGCGGAATGCCGCGGCGCTGGTCCGGCGGGAGCTTCGCCGTACCGATGTCCATGCCGCGGTAGACCTGCATCGCGTCGGTGTTGACGATCTCCCCGCCGAGCCGCTCCGCCAGGTCCAGCGAGAGGTATGTCTTGCCCGACGCGGTAGGTCCGACCACGGCTACCACCGGCAGGGCTCCCATGCTGGTTAGTGTGTCAAACACCCAGACCATGTTGATCTACCTTCGAGGTCGCGTTGGAGACACGGCCTAGGCTGACGGGCATGATCGAGCGGTTCGTCGTCGTGCCCGCCTCCTACGTCTTCCTCCTGCGCGAGCGGGAGTTCGAGCTGGAGGTGCTGCTACAGCTGCGGCAGAACACCGGCTACATGGACGACCACTGGGCCGCCGCGGCCGCGGGCCACGTCGAGAAGGGCGAGACGGCATACGACGCGGCTCGCCGCGAGGCGCTCGAGGAGCTCGGTCTCACCGACGTCCGGCTCGACTTCGTGACCGCCATGCAGCGGACCGCCCATGGCGCGCCGATCGACGAGCGGGTCGACTTCTTCTTCACCGGCCGCTCCTGGACAGGAGAGCCGACCATCGTCGAACCGGAGAAGTGCGCGAAGCTCGGCTGGTTCCCGCTGACCGACCTGCCGGACCCCGTCGTACCCCATGAGCTGGTCGTGCTCGAGGGGCTGCGCGACGGCGGCCTGGCGCCGTACACGACCCACGGTTTCCCAGCCTGAGCGGCCTATCCCGCGGTGCGGCCCAGCCGCCGCCAGAGCCGGCGCACCGATGGTCGGCCCTCGCGACGACCTTCGGACCGGCCCTCGGCGAGGGCAGCGGATGCGGCGGCTCGGGTCCGCTGCGCCTTGGCCTGCTGGCGTCGCTTGCCCGCCTGCCGCCGCTTGCCGGCGGGAGAGCTGACCATCCGCCGGGCGAACTCCACCATCACGTCGAGCATCTCGTCGGGCTCCACGTCCGACGGCTGCTCGGCCACTTCCGGGTAGTCGTCGAAGTCGTCGTCGAAGAGCTGGCCGTCCGCGAACCAGCGCTGGGCGACCCGGGCGTTGGCCTCGGTATATCGGGCCAGGTAGGTGCGCGCCTCCTCCCGCGAGGGGCGGGGTGGCTTGCCAGGGAAGCGGCGGTCGACGACGCCGGTGAGGATGCGGCGTACCTGGTGGGCCTCCTGGCCGGACTCCCAGTCCCCGACGCGCTCGTTGAACCCGATCAGGACACCGAGCGCCTTGCTGGAGAGGGACTCGTTCTGGCGCCCGGGGCGTTGCATCGAGACCGAGTCGACGGGCAGGTCGGCCGCCTCGACGAAGTCGTCGAAAAGGTCGTGGCCGTTGCGGCGTACGGCGTCATAGTTGCGGGGTACGACGGCCTCGTCGCCGAAGACGGACGCCCACAGGTCCAGGATCGACTCGTACTCGAACCGGTGGTCGCTGGCCTCCTCGTCGCCCAGCGGTCGCCTCGACGTACCGCCGGTGCGGATGCTGGTGCTGTAGTGGCTCGCGCGGGCCCGGTCCTGGCGGCGGAGGTAGCAGACGATCCGGTAGTCGTCGCACCAGCGGTCGAGCAGGTCCTTGACCCGCTGCACCTCGCTCGCGCTGACCAGGTGGGAGCTGAGCAGCTCGGTCGAGATCAGCAGCAGCTCCGGCTGCTTGCCCGCCAGCTCCCTGGTCAGCGTCTCCTCGATGCCCCGGCGCCAGCCCTCGCGGTCGTCGTTGAACCGGTCCATCCGGTCGCTCATCTCGGTCCGCCGCTCGGAGTCCAGCCCGTAGAGCGCGAGCGACCACTGCTGCGTGCCGCCGAGCGACTCGGGGAAGAAGATGCCGGCGCGCACCATCGCGGACCGGTTGAGCTCGAAGCATTTCTGCAGGGCCGTCGAGCCGGTCTTCTCCGCACCGATGTGGACGACTGCCCGCACGCTTTCGACCTCTCCTCGCCTTCGGCCGGCTCCAGCTTGAGCAACTGGGCCGGCCAGGACCAGCTTGGATGCTAGCGGGTCGCGGCCAGCCGTCCGCGGGCGCGCTGTCCGCAGGCTGGCCGCGGGTCAGCGGCAGGCGGGGGCGTCCGGCAGCGGAGCGGGTACGCCGAGGCTCGGCATGCCGAGGCTGACCCCGTTGGCGGCCGGAGTCGCCCGTCGAGCCTCCCACGCGTCGCCGGCCCGAGTACGCCGTACCGCCTGCACGTCCCCGTCCGCGACCAGGTGGTGCGGGGCGGCGTACGTGATCTCGACGGTGACCATGTCGCCAGGCCGGACCGGCTCCGCCCCCGCGGGCAGGCTCTCCGCGTTGAAGTGCACCAGCCTGTTGTCGGGCGCCCGGCCGGAGAGCCGGTGGGTGGCGGCGTCCTTGCGGCCCTCGCCCTCGGCGACCATCAGCTCGACGGTGCGGCCGACGAGCGCCTTGTTCTCCTCCCAGGAGATCTCGTTGGCCAGCTCGACGAGGCGCTCGTAGCGGTCGCGTACGACGTCGGGCGCGATCTGGTCGTCGAGCGTGGCGGCCGGCGTACCGGGGCGCTTGGAGTACTGGAAGGTGAACGCCCCGGAGAACCGGGCCCGGCGCACCACGTCGAGGGTGCCCTGGAAGTCCTCCTCGGTCTCGCCCGGGAAGCCGACGATGATGTCGGTGGTGATCGCGGCGTCCGGGATCGCCGCGCGGACCCGGTCGATGATGCCGAGGTACTTCGCCTGCCGGTAGGAGCGCCGCATGTCGCGCAGCACCTTGTCTGAGCCGGACTGCAGCGGCATGTGCAGGCTGGGCATCACGTTGTGGGTCTCCGCCATCGCCTCGATGACGTCGTCGGTGAACTCGGCCGGGTGCGGGCTGGTGAACCGGACCCGCTCCAGCCCCTCGATCTCGCCGCACGCGCGCAGCAGCTTGGAGAAGGCCTGACGGTCGCCGAACTCGACGCCGTACGCGTTGACGTTCTGGCCCAGCAGGGTCACCTCGGTGACGCCCTCGGCGACCAGCGCCCGGACCTCGGCCAGGATGTCGCCGGGCCGGCGGTCCTTCTCCTTGCCGCGGAGCGCGGGCACGATGCAGAACGTGCAGGTGTTGTTGCAGCCCACGCTGATCGACACCCAGGCGGCGTACGCCGACTCGCGCCGCGTCGGGAGGGTGCTGGGGAAGACCTCGAGGCTTTCGAGGATCTCGACCTGCGCCTCCTCCTGCACCCGGGCCCGCTCCAGCAGCACCGGCAGGCTCCCGATGTTGTGGGTGCCGAAGACGACGTCGACCCAGGGCGCCCTCTTGGTGATGGTGTCGCGGTCCTTCTGCGCGAGGCAGACGCCGACCGCGATCTGCATGCCCGGCTTCTTGGCCTTCACCGGCGCCAGGTGGCCGAGGTTGCCATACAGCTTGTTGTCCGCGTTCTCGCGCACCGCGCAGGTATTGAAGACGACCACGTCGGCCTGCTCGCCCGTCGGCACCTTGGCGTAGCCTGCGTCCTCGAGCAGCCCGGTCAGCCGCTCCGAGTCGTGGACGTTCATCTGGCACCCGTAGGTGCGGACCTCATACGTGCGCGTCGCTGCATCATTCATGGCGCATCAAGAGTACGGCGGCCCGCGCCGACCTTCCTATTCCTCCGGCGGACCCTGGTTTGGCCGCGACTCGCCGTACTCTCCGGCGTGTCGGGCGCCGAACTGGGTCCCGCGAGCCACGCGGCGAACGCTTTCGACCCCATACCGGACTCCTTTTCGATTCCCGGGGTTTTGGTGTGGCCGACGGGGTCGAGACCTGGGTAGGTTGCTGTGGCATGACGGTGCTCGAGAAGGAATGGGCAACACCTGGGAGCGGCGATCCGCTAGTGGTGCTCGACGGCGTGAACAAGTGGTTCGGTCAGCTGCACGTCCTGCAGGACATCAACCTCTCGATCAGACGCGGCGAGGTCGTCGTGGTGATCGGGCCGTCCGGGTCCGGCAAGTCGACGTTGTGCCGCGCGATCAACCGCCTGGAGACCATCGACCAGGGCTCGATCGCGCTCGACGGCAAGCCGCTGCCCAAGGAGGGCAAGGGACTGGCGGCGCTGCGGGCCGAGGTCGGCATGGTCTTCCAGAGCTTCAACCTCTTCGCCCACAAGACGATCCTCGAGAACGTCACGCTCGGGCCGATCAAGGTCCGTGGCAAGAAGAGGGCCGATGCTGAGAAGCGCGCCAAGGAGCTGCTCGAGCGGGTCGGGATCGCCGAGCAGGTGAACAAGTACCCCGCCCAGCTCTCCGGCGGCCAGCAGCAGCGCGTCGCGATCGCGCGCGCCCTCGCGATGGACCCCAAGGTGATGCTCTTCGACGAGCCGACCTCCGCGCTCGACCCGGAGATGATCAAGGAGGTCCTCGACGTCATGGTCGACCTCGCCAAGCAGGGCATGACCATGATCGTCGTGACCCACGAGATGGGCTTCGCCCGTACGGCGGCCGACCGGGTGCTCTTCATGGCCGACGGCCAGATCGTCGAGGAGAACACTCCCCATGAGTTCTTCACCAACGCGCGCTCCGACCGGGCCAAGGACTTCCTCGGCAAGATCCTCAAGCACTGAGTCCACCACCACTGAGTCCTCCAGCACTGGGGGCTCTACCAGACGGGGGCCGGGATACCGGCTCGTGAACAAGGAGACAGCAATGCGATTCAACCGGTTCAAGGCGGCCCTGGCCGTCACCGGCCTGGCCCTCAGCCTGGCCGCCTGCGGTGACGGTGGTGGTGGCGGCGGCGACCACGTGGACGTCGACGTGAAGGCCGCTGACAACCTCACCGGCGTACCGAAGGAGCTGGCGGACGCCGGCAAGATCACCATCGGCATCAAGAAGGACCAGCCGGGCATCGGCTACCTCGCGCCGGGCGCCGACTCGCCGAGCGGCATCGACATCGAGATGGGCGTGATCATCGCGGCCAAGCTCGGTATCAGCGACGACGACATCGAGTGGGTCGAGACGGTCTCCGACAACCGCGAGCCCTTCCTGGAGAACGGCACCGTCGACCTGGTGCTGGCGTCGTACTCCATCACCGACGAGCGCCGCGCCGTGGTCGGGCAGGCCGGCCCGTACTACGTCACCGGCCAGCAGCTGTTGGTCCGCGAGGACGACAAGGACAAGATCACCGGCCCCGACGACCTCAAGGGCATCAAGGTCTGCTCAGTTGAAGGCTCGACCTCACTCGAGCGAGTCGAGACCGAGTACGGC
>DASXRJ010000102.1:0-15266 GCA_036506675.1 Nocardioides sp.
ACCCGTACGCCGACGCACTCGACGACGTACCTGCCGACGTACTCGCCGACCCCGACGCCGACGCGGAGCCCGACGAAGAACCCGAGTCCGACCCAGGACCCCAGCCCGACCTCGACGTCGAGCCCGACGGGACCCATCGACCCGGAGTCGGGTTCGCCGACGGGGCCGATCAGCCATTGATGTCTCGGTCGGAGGGCCGAGGAAACCACAACTCAACAACCCGAGGGGGAGCAACAGCGTGAACCTACGAAACCTGATGACCTGCCTGGTCTCGGCCTCGACCGCGATCGGACTGGCCGTGGGGGTCGGCGCGCCGGCTCAAGCCGCGACCGCCGACCCGCCATTGCACGGCTACGCCATCCACGTGGACGACCGGGCCGGGGGCCACTGGCTCGGGTCGCGCCGCTTCAACGGCGTCACCGTCTACCGGGTCGACCCGGGCGCGAGGCTGACCTCCACTCCCGGGTTCCTCGGCGTGAGGTCGGTGGTCCAGCTCCCCGGCAGCGGCGCGAGGGAGGTCTCGCGGCGCGACACCAGCCGGGCGGCGTACATCCTGTCGACGTACGGCGTCCTCAACACCGAGGGTGCCGCCACCCAGGCGGCCGCGGTCGACGTGGCGCTGAGCGCCCTGCTGACCGGCGGCGCATACTCGTTCTACGGGCCGAAGACCGTCGCCCGGCTCAAGCAGAGCGGCAACGGCACGCAGATCAGGTCGTGGGCCCAGACGATGCTGACCGACTCGAAGCAGATGGCCGGCCCGTACACCCTGCGGGCCTGGGCCACCGGCACCACCATCGGCGGCGCGGTGACGGTGACCGCGCGGCTGCTCGCCGGCCCCGACCTCAACCCGCTGACCAGCCGGATCATCGGCATCCGGTACGGCTCGCACAAGGTCGTCCGGTTCCGCACCGACGGTCGCGGCTTCGTGCACGCGACGTTCGCCGCCAACCGGGCCGGTGACATCCCGCTGCGGATCACCGCCCCGATGCTGCCGTCCGCGACCATGTTCGTCCGAGCGCCCGGTCGCGGCGGCGCTTCGCGGATCGCGCTCGCCGGCCGCCGTCAGCTGCTGGAGCGGAACCTCACGGTCCCGGTCGTGGCGCAGCCGGTGGTCAAGGTCTGGGCGCCGACCACGACGTCTCGTGACCACTACGCCAGCGGCACCTTCACCTACTCCGACTCGGCCGGCTCCGATGTCCGGAACGTGACGGCCAACCTCTACGGCCCCTACCCGTCGACCACCGAGGCGGTCTGCGCGGCGGCCAACAAGGTCGCCTCCCGCAGCCTCCAGGTCAACGCGGACGGCACCTACCGGCTGCCGCCCACCAAGGTGGCCGACTACGGCGTCTACGTCTGGAGGGTCGCGGTGGCGGGCAACCGGGTCAACGAGCCGGCCCAGCGGTGCGGTGGCAAGACGATCGCCAAGTCCGTCGTCGGACTCTCCCTCTCGACCAGCCAGGCGCAGTTCTACACCGATCACTACCTGTCGGTGCGGATGTCGGTCTCGGGGCTGCCCGACGGCTACTCCGACAACGCCACGCTCAAGCTCTACGGGCCGTTCGGCTACCAGTCGAAGGTGGGCTGCTGGTCGGCCAAGCTCTACACGAAGAAGCTCGCGCCGGTGTCCGCCAACGGGATCTCGGACACTCCGAAGATCTGGATGACCAAGCCGGGCTGGTACACCTTCTACGCCACCCTGCCCGGGTCGCAGTTCAGCTACCCGGCCGCGGCATCTTGCCGCTCCCTGACGGTGCACGTCGTCGAGGCGCCGGCCAGGGTGAGCCTGGGCTACTGAGGATCGGGCTACTGAGGATCGGGCCCCTGACGATCGAAGCCGGCCTGCCGAGCCCGTCCCGGGTCACTCCGGGGCGGGCTCGTCCTCACCACGCATGATCGCGTCGACGATCAGCGGCGTGACCTGCTCGATCTGCCAGGCGCGGGCACCCAGGTCGGCCAGCGCCTCCGGGACCTGCCGAGACAGCTGCGGCTCGAGCCGGGAGGCCGGCGGCGTCCACAGGATCCGGCGCAGGTAGTCGGGGGTGAGCAGGTTCTCGACCGGGAGGTTGAGCTTGCCGGCGAGCTCCTGGATCGCGGGCCTGGCGATGCCGAGCCGGCGAGCCGCCACCGGGTCCTTCTCGGCCCAGGCCCTCGGGACCGGTGGCCCTTCGAGGCGGGGCGCCCGGGCGGGCAGGTCGTCCTCGGTCAGGTCCCGGACCTTGGTCAGGGCGGCCACCCAGTCGCGTGCGTAGCGCTGGGCGCCGCGGCCGTGGAACCCCTTGACCGCCAACAGCGCGGCCCGGTCGGCGGGCATCGCCACGGCGGCCTCGACGACGGCGCTGTCGGGCAGGATCCGGCCGGGCGTCACGTCGCGCTCGCGGGCGATCCGGTCGCGGGTCTCCCAGAGTTCGCGTACGGCGCCCAGGGCGCGACGTCCGCGGACGCGGTGGAGTCCGGAAGTACGCCGCCAGGGCTCGCTCCGGGTCGGCGCCTGATGGTCGAGCAGGTGATGGAACTCCTGCCGCGCCCACTCCGCCTTGCCGGCCGCCTCGAGCTCGTCCTTGAGCACCTCGCGCAGCTCGACCAGCACCTCGACGTCGAGGGCCGCGTAGTCGAGCCAGGGCGTCGGTAGCGGCCGCGTCGACCAGTCGACGGCCGAGTGCTCCTTGCGCATCCGCTTGCCGAGGATCGACTCGACCAGGGTCGCCAGGCCCACCCGCGGGTAGCCCAACAGCCGTCCGGCCAGCTCAGTGTCGAAGAGCGCGGCCGGTCGCAGCCCGACCTCGGCCAGGCAGGGCAGGTCCTGGGTGGCCGCGTGCAGGATCCACTCGGCGTCGCCCAGAGCCTCCTGGAGCGGCTCCATCGAGTCGAAGGCGATGGGGTCGACCAACGCCGTACTCGCTCCCTCGCGGCGGAGCTGGATCAGGTAGGCGCGTGCGGAGTAGCGGTAGCCGGAGGCGCGCTCGGCGTCGATCGCGACCGGGCCGGTGCCGGCGGCGAAGGCCGCGCAGACCTCCGCCAGCGCCTCGGGGGTCTCGACGACCGGCGGGAGGCCGTCGCGCAGCGTGAGCAGCGGCGCGAGGGGGGCCTCATCCGGTGTGGGTGTCTCCGGTGCGGGCGTCGGCACAGCCGGCGTGGAGTCGGGCTGGGGCGTCCCGTTCCCAGTTGCGCCCGGCGCTGCCGGTCCGTCCAGCCCGTTCGAACCCTTCCCCGTGGGTTCGGTCATCATCCGTTGCCGCGTTGACCGCGGCGGCTGGGCATGACGGCAACTCCCTCGGGGACCGGCGGTAGGCCGACCGCCGTACACATGAGCTCGCCCCACGCCTCGACATGGGCGGCCATCGACTTCGGGTCGGTGGGCGTCCAGGAGGCGCGCAGCTCGAACTGGGCGCTGCCGCCCTCGGTCGACATCGAGCCGAAGTTCTCGGTGGCGACCTTGGTGACGGTCCCCGACGGTGCGGTGTACGACGCGTCGTGGGCGTCGAGCGCCTCGGTCAGCCAGGACCAGCCGACCGCACCCAGCATCGGGTCGGTGACGAGCTCGGGGTCGATCTCGGCGCGCACGTAGGCGACGCACCGGAAGGTGCCCTCCCACGCGTCGTTGCCGGCGGGGTCGTGGAGCAGGATGATCCGCCCGGTGCCGACCTCGTCCCCGTCGACGGTGACGTCGGCGGAGAGGGCGGACGACCAGGGCGCGATGCGCTGGGGGGCGGGCATGTCCTCACAGAAGATCTCGGGCCGCAGGCGCGCGGCACGCATGCTCTCCACCGCGGATTCGAACTCCACGGGCGGCGAGCCGACACCCCTCCCCGGGTGCGTCTCCTGACGGACGACCATGCTCTTTACAGTAGGCGGGGTTGCTCCGCCCCGGTGTGCCGCCACGCCGCCTGACCTGCGAAGATTCGCCATGTGGACGCCGCCAATGACCTGACCAATTCGGTTTTCCTGCGGGCGGCCCGCGGTGAATCGGTTCCCCAGGTGCCGGTCTGGTTCATGCGCCAGGCTGGTCGCTCACTGCCCGAGTACCTCGCGCTGCGCGAGGGCGTCGGGATGCTCGAGTCGTGCATGGATCCCGACCTGGTCACCGAGATCACGCTCCAGCCCGTGCGCCGGTACGGCGTCGACGCGGCCATCTTCTTCAGCGACATCGTGCTGCCGCTCAAGGCGGTCGGGGTCGACCTCGACATCAAGCCCGGGGTCGGCCCGGTGGTGGCCCAGCCGGTGCGCACGCTGGCCGACGTGGAGGCGATCCCCGACCTCGATCCGTCGCATGTCCCCTTCATCACCCAGGCCGTCCGGCAGCTGGTCGGTGAGCTCGGGTCGACCCCGCTGATCGGCTTCGCCGGCGCGCCGTTCACGGTGGCGTCGTACCTCGTCGAGGGCGGGCCGTCGAAGGAGCACGCGAAGACCAAGGCGATGATGTTCGGCGCCCCCGACGTGTGGGACGCGCTGATGCGCAAGATCGGCGGCATCTCCGCGGCGTACCTCGAGGTCCAGGTGGCCGCGGGTGCCTCCGCAATCCAGCTCTTCGACTCGTGGGCCGGTGCGCTGACGCCGCGCGACTACCGCGAGTTCGTGATGCCGCACTCGACCGAGGTGCTGGGTCGCGCGGGCGAGCTCGGCGTACCCCGGATCCACTTCGGCGTCGGCACCGCCAACCTGCTCGGGTCGATGGGCGAGGCCGGCGCGGACGTCGTCGGCGTCGACTGGCGTACGCCGCTCGAGATCGCCATCGGGCAGGTGGGCGACCGGGCGGTCCAGGGCAACCTCGACCCGACCCTCGTCTTCGCGCCGACCGAGGTGATGACGTCGCGGGCCGCGGAGATCATCGAGGCCGGCCGGTCCGCGCGCGGGCACATCTTCAACCTCGGCCACGGCGTACTCCCGTCGACCGACCCCGACCAGCTCAAGCGGCTGACGGAGTTCGTGCAGTCGTATCCGCTCTGACCGGGTGGGCGTGAACCAACCCGACCCGGCTCACGCCTAGCTCGCGTTCTTGGGTACGCCGGTCTTGGCGGACGCCTTCTTGGCGGGCGCGCGCTTGCGGGTCTTGCGGATCCGCACCCACAGCTGGTTGAAGCCGGTCGGTCCCGCGATCTCCTTGAGCTCGACGTACTTCTGCGCGCGGACCAGCTCGCCGAGCTTGGGATAGCCGTAGTTGCGCGGGTCGAACGAGGCGATGTTGCGGCCGATGTAGCTGCCGACCTCGCCGAGGTTGGACCAGCCGTCCTCCTTGGACGTCTCGCCGACCGCCTTGACGAGCAGCTGCTGGAGGTCGGGCTGCTGGACGCCGGAGGCGCCGTCCACGGCCGGCTTGACCGGCTCGCGGGTGAGGACGTCGAGGTAGATGAACCGGTCGCAGGCGGCGACGAACGCCGCGGGCGTCGTACGCCGGCCCATGCCGTAGACGGTCTTCCCGGACTCCCGCAGCCGGGTCGCCAGCCGGGTGAAGTCGCTGTCGCTCGACACGATCGCGAACCCGTCGAGGTTGCCGGAGTAGAGCAGGTCCATCGCGTCGATGATCAGCGCGGAGTCGGTGGAGTTCTTGCCGGTCGTGTAGGCGAACTGCTGCACCGGCTGGATCGCGTGGCGGTGCAGCTGGTCCTTCCAGCCGGCCAGCTGTTGGGTCGTCCAGTCGCCGTACGCGCGCTTGACGGTGAGCGCGCCGTACTTCGCGAGCTCCTCGAGCAGCTCGGTGGTCAGCGTCGCGGTGGTGTTGTCGGAGTCGATGAGTACGGCGAGCCGCGCGCCGCTGGCCCATTCGCGGGCGGGGTCGAGGGAGGGGTCGTTGGTGGCCACGGCCCCATCCTTGCTCAACGGCCGGTTCCGTGCACCAGCGCGAGCCCGGCCGCGGTGTTCCGCGTCAGGCGCGGTGCTTGCCGGTGTACGCCGGCATCGAGTCCCGCCGGGGTGTGGGCAGGGTGTCGCTCGTCAGGTCGGGCAGCTGGTCGGGAGCCGAGGGGACGGTCGGGGGTGAGGGCTGCCTGGGCGGGTGGGCCGCGGAGGGCGCCGGCCGCTGAGCGGCGGGCCGCGTGGGTGTCAGCTGCCCGGCTGTGGGCGGCCCGGGTGTGGGCTGCCCGGCTGTGGGCGGCCCGGGTGTGGGCTGCCCGGGTGTCGGCTGCCCGGGTGTCGGCGGCCCGGGTGTGGGCTGCCCGGCTGTCGGCGGCCCGGGTGTCGGCTGCCCGGGTGTCGGTTGCGCGAGCGTTGGCGGCGTCGTCGGCGTACGCGGCGGCGCGGACGGTGACCCGGGGCCGGCCGCGGCGGGGGTCGAGCGCGGCGCCGGCTGTGGGGGCGTAGTTGGGTCGTCCACGGCCAGGCTGTCGAGGTCGACGTAGTCGTCGCAGGCCGTCATGAACGCCCGGGCGGTGCCGGACCGGCCCAGCCCGACGACCGTCGCACCGCCCTCGCGCAGCCGGGTGGCGAGTGGGGTGAAGGCGCCGTCGTTGCAGACGATGGCGAGTCCGTCGACCCGGCCGGAGTGCATCAGGTCGAGCGCGTCGATCACGATCGCGGACACGATCGACGACCGGCCGGCCGAGCCGGCGAACCGCTGCACGGGAGTGATCGCGTGCGCCTCGAGCTTGTAGGTCCAGCCGGCGAGGTGAGGAGAGCTCCAGTCGCCGTACGCGCGGCGGATGGTGACCGCGCCGTACGCCGTCAGCTCGTCGAACATCGGCCCGGCGAAGTTCGCGGTGACGTATTCGGCGTCGATCAGCACGGCGAGCTGAGGGAGGCCGGTTGGTGGCACTGGTTCCCCTTCGATCTCTGGTCGCGACGGCCGGTGGACCCATCCTCCCCGATCGCGGGTAGATCATGCAGGAGACGCTCCGGAAAGCCCTGGTTGCCATCGTTGGTCGAGATGAGGGGAGTCTGACGTCAGGCGACCTCGACCTCGCCGGTGGACCGGCGGTGTGCGAACCGGCGTCCGATGACCCGGACCAGCCACCACAACGGCAGGCCGAGCAGTGTGATCGGGAGGACGAACGGCAGGACCAGACCGACGCCGCGGGCCAGCCAGCCGGTAGCGACACCCAGGCCGTGCCAGCCCCGGATGATGCCGGCCACGAACGGGTTGTGATGGGTCTTCTTGGCCGGCGGCGGCGCGGCGGCGTCCTGCTTCTCCATGAAGACCGTGATCGTCGACAGCGAGGTCTGGTCGGCGAGCCAGGCCTGCTGCTGCTTGAGTGAGTCCAGGTCGGCCTGGCGGCGGGTGAGCTCCGACTCGATCCGGATGATCTCGTTGAGGCTCCGCGCCTGGGAGAGTAGCGCCTCGATCCGCTCGAGGCTCTTCTCCTGAGCCCGGACCCGGACGTCGATGTCGATCACCTGGGTGGTGACGTCCTCGCTCGAGCTGGTCGAGGACACCAGGGTGCCGAGCTTCTCGACCGCAGCCATCACGTCGTCGAACTCCCCGCTCGGGACCCGCACCGTCATCCGCGAGTTCGTGACCTCGCCGTCCTTGCCGGTGGCGGTCTTCTCGTCGGTGATCTGCCCCTGGTGGGAGGTGACCAGGGCGTCGAGCGCGAACCGGGCCTTCTGTACGTCGGGCTCCTTCAGCGAGACCGTGCCCTTCGAGATGATCGCGGCGGTCTGGGCCGGGGGGCGGCCCTTGACCGAGGTGGCGGCCGTGTCGCGCTGCCTCTGGGCCTGGGAGCTCAGCGAGTCGCCTTCGGGGGCGCCCATCTCCAACCCGTTGTCGGCCGGGGCGGGTCGCTCCCCTGCGGCCGAGCTGGGTGAGCTGGAGTCGTTGTTGCTGGCGGAGCAGCCGGCCAGCATCAGGGTCCCGGCAAGCACGGCCGGGGTCGCGAGAGCGATCAGGATCTTCATGTGAGTACGACGCTGCCGCCGATCGGTCCGTTCCCTCCCGACCGTCCGGTCTGTCCCATTTGTCCGAGTCGGCTCCGGCGACCCGGATGACCGACCGTCCGGGCACTCCCCTGCGTCGGCTCCCGGGCCGTCTCCTAGGCTGGAGCCGTGAGCTCGACGGTGGTGGTGGGCGGCGGCCTGGCCGGCCTGGTGGCGGCGTACCTCCTGGGCGAACGCGGCGACGACGTACTGGTCCTCGAAGGCTCGCCCGTGGTCGGCGGCAAGCTCCGGCTCGCGGAGGTCGCGGGCGCGACCGTCGACGTGGGCGCCGAGGCGATGCTCAACCGTCGGCCCGAGGGTGTCGACCTGGCCCGGACGCTCGGCCTGGACGTCGTACACCCCGCCATCGCCTCGTCGCGGATCTGGACCGGCGGCGCGCTCCGACCGCTGCCCCGCTCGCTGATGGGCGTCCCGCTCGACCTGCCCGCCCTCGAGGCCTCCGGCGTGCTCTCGCCGGCCGGGCTGGCGCGGGTGCGCGAGGAACCGACGCTCCCGCCGACGGTAGTCGAGGGCGACATCTCGGTCGGCGACCTGGTCGCGGCCCGGCTCGGCGACGAGGTCACCGACCGGCTGGTCGAGCCGCTGCTCGGTGGCGTGTACGCCGGTCGCGCCCGCGAGATCTCCGCACGGGCCGCCGTACCGCAGCTGCTGTCGCTGACCGCTCGCGGCTCGCTGCTGGAGGCGGCCGCGGCACTGCCGACGTCCGACGTGCCGGTGTTCGCGAGCCTGCCCGGCGGGATGGGCCGGCTGCCGGAGGAACTGGTGAAGGCCGGGTCGTTCCGGGTCCGCACGGATGCGACGGTCCGCGAGCTGCGGCGTACTCCGGACGGCTTCGAGCTGGTCGTCGGCCCCACCACGGCCCCCGAGCTGATCACCGCTGACCGCGTCGTGATGGCGGTCCCGGCGGCGCCCGCGGCCCGGCTGCTCCGCGACGTGGCGCCGGTGGCGGCGGCGGAGCTGGCGGAGATCGAGTCCGCCTCGGTCGCGGTCGTCACCTTCGCCGTCCGTGCCGCCGACGCCCCGACGCTGGTCGGCTCGGACTCGTCGGGCTTCCTGGTCCCGCCCGCTGACGGGCGCCGGATCAAGGCGTCGACGTTCTCGTTCAACAAGTGGGCGTGGGTGCGTGAGGCGGGTGACGGGGTCCTCTATCTCCGCACCTCGCTGGGCCGGCACCGCGAGGAGACCGCGCTGCAGGCGACCGACGAGGAGCTGGTCGCGGCGTCCCTGGCCGACCTGGCCGAGGCGGTGGGGCTGCGTGCGCAACCCGTCGACGTACACGTGCAGCGGTGGGGTGGCGGCCTGCCCCAGTACGCCGTCGGGCACCTCGGCCGGGTCGCCCGGATCCGGGCCACGATCGACCGGGTGCCCGGGCTGACGGTCTGTGGGGCGGCGTACGAGGGCGTCGGCATCCCCGCCGTGATCGCCTCTGCACACCGCGCGGCACAATGAGGTCATGGCTGAGAACCCCACCAACGCCGCCCGGCTGCGCGAGCTCAACGACACCATCCGCTACACGATGTGGTCGGTGTTCCGGCTCGAGACACCGCTCGGCGACGCCGACCGCGAGTCCGAGGCCGCCGAGCTCGAGAAGCTGCTGGCCGAGCTCGCGGGCGAGGACGTCACCGTCCGTGGCCTGTACGACGTCTCCGGGCTCCGCGCCGACGCCGACCTGATGATCTGGTGGCACGCCGAGGACTCCGAACAGCTGCAGAGCGCCTACCACCGCTTCCGTCGTACGGCGTTCGGCGCCCGCTTCGCTCCGGTCTGGAGCCAGATGGCGCTGCACCGGCCGGCCGAGTTCAACCGCAGCCACATCCCGGCCTTCCTAGCCGACGAGGAGCCGCGAAGGCACGTGTGCGTCTACCCGTTCGTGCGGTCCTACGAGTGGTACCTCCTCGACGAGGGTGAGCGCCGCCGCCTGCTCGCCGAACACGGCAAGATGGCCCGCGACTACCCCGACGTGCGCGCCAACACGGTCGCGTCGTTCGCGCTGGGTGACTACGAGTGGATGCTGGCCTTCGAGGCCGACGATCTCTACCGGATCGTGGACCTGATGCGGCACCTGCGCGGCTCCGAGACGCGACGGCATGTGCGCGAAGAGGTGCCGTTCTACACCGGCTCCCGGGTCGAGCCGGCGGAGTTCGTGAACCGGCTGCCCTGAGTCGCCTGGGCTGAGTCGACTGGGCTGGGTGACTGGGCTGGGTGACTGGGCTGGCCGTGGCGCTGGCCACGCCCGGGACGAGTTTCCCGTGCAGTTGGTGATGCTGGGCGATTGCCCCAGAGTGTGCAGACACTCGTAGGCGATCGCCTGCCGTCATCAACTGCCCGAGACGTTGACGCCGCGCCGTCCGGAGCGGCGGCGGTCACCCAGCCAGGCCGCCCAGCCAGGCCGCCCAGCCAGACCACCCAGCCAGGCCACCCAGCCACGCAAGGACCTGTCGGTGCGGCCCGGCAGGATGGCCGCCATGACGACGACGCGAGTGACGCTGACCTGGGAGGAGACCGACCCGTCGCGGCCGGCGTACGACGTGGTGGTGCGGCTGGTGGCGCTGACCGATGCGGCGTACGACGCGGGGGAGCTCGACGGGTTCCGGATGCGGCGCGGGGTCGACGGGGTCTGGGAGTGGGACGCCGAGCTGCCGTCGGACCTGCGGACGACGTACCAGCTCTGCCCGATCCGCGACCGCCCGCTCGACGACGGCCCGGTCGACGACGACCGGTGGGGCGAGGTGATGGCGGCTGGGGAGCCCGACCCGAACGCCACCGAGGCCATCCCGCCCGGGTGCGTCTTCGGGAGCGGGCCGGTGCCCGCGTCGGTGCTGTCCCTACCCGACGCGGTGCCACAGCCGTGGGCGGCCCGGCGCGAGGGGATCGCGCGCGGCCGGGTCGAGCGGCATGAGTGGCCGGACGGCTCGATCCTGCACGTGCACCGGCCGGCCGGCAGCGCCGACGGCAGCGACGGGCCGACCGCGCTCGCCGTGGTCACCGACGGCCACTCGATGATGGCGCTCGGCATCATCGACACCCTCGACAACCTGGCGGCCGACCGGGCGGTACCGGCCCTGACCACCGTGGTGGTCGAGTCGATCCAGGGCGCCGCACCGCGAGGGCTGGAGCGGGTCGCCAGCCTGGCGACGGGGGCCATCCTGGAGGCGTTCGTCGACGACCTGGTGCCGTGGGTCGAGGAGAGGTACGCCGTCAGCGCCGACCCGGCCCGCCGGGTGATCGCCGGGCACAGCCTCGGCGGGCTGGCCGCGCTCCACCTGGCAGTCGAGCGGCCGGACGTCTTCGGCGTGGCCGTCGTGGGCTCGGCCGCGCTGTGGTGGCCGGGCAGGGACGGCCAGCTGGTCGGGGCCGACGTGGTCAAGGCCTACGCCCACGGCCATGACCAGACGCCGCCGGTCACCGTCTGGGCCGAGGTCGGCACGGAGGAGGACGCCGGCGAGGGCGGCCTGCTGCGCACCAACCGAGACTTCCGCGCCGCCTACACCGGCGGCAACCTGACCTACCGCGAGGTGCGCGGCGGTCACGACCTCGCCCTCTGGCGTGGCGGGCTGGCCGACGGGCTCGCGGAGACCCTGACACGGAGGGGGTAGACCATCCGTCGATCCACAATTGAATAAAGACTAGTGACTTACTAGACTTATGGGGACCCGTCGACCAGAGGAGCCCCCATGACCGCAGTCATCCGAGAGACCCTCGGCGCCACCGAGAGCAAGCGGGCCTCGGCGCTCGACCTGCTCCGCCAGTACGCCGCCGACCCGACCCTCATCGACCGGCTCGACCCGTCGCACACCGACCCCGCCACCACCGAGCGCCAGTGGGTCAACCTCCGTCCCGACGGCAACGCCGACCTGTGGCTGATCTCCTGGCCCGCCGACAGCCGGACCGGCTGGCACGACCACGGCACCGCCTCGGGCGCGTTCCTGGTGCTGGAGGGCACGCTGACCGAGTGCTCGTGGGACGGCGCCGTACACGCGCGGACCCTGCGCAAGGGGCAGGGCCGCTCGTTCGGCGCGGGCCACATCCACGACGTGGTCAACACCTCCGGCGTACCCGCACTGTCATTGCACGCCTACACGCCGCGGCTGACCACCATGACCCGGTACCGCCTCGAGCGCGGCCACCTCGGCGTCGTCTCCGTCGAACGGGCCGGCGACTGGTGAGCGCGAGGTACGACGGTGTCGACGCCATGCTCGCCGACGCTCGGTCGCGGCTCCAGCGGCTGCGACCGGAGGACGCCTATCGCGAGGTCGTCGACCATGGCGCGATCCTGGTCGACATCCGGCCGGCCGCCCAGCGCGCGGCCGAGGGGGAGCCGGATCCGGACCTGGGCCCCCGCGTGGTCGAGCGCAACGTGCTGGAGTGGCGGTTCGACCCGCGCAGCGAGGCGCGGCTGCCCGAGGCGGCGTACGACGCGCGGGTGATCGTGCTCTGCCAGGAGGGCTACACCTCGTCGCTGGCCGCCGACTCGCTCGCCAGCCTCGGCGTCACCCGCGCGACCGACGTGGTCGGCGGGTTCGCCGCCTGGCGCGACGCCGGGCTGCCGGTGGCCGGCGACTGATCCCGGAGGAGTGGCTCACTCCTGGTCGGCCGGCTCCAGCGTCAGCGCGATCGAGTTGATGCAGAAGCGGTCGCCGGTGGGCGTGCCGTAGCCGTCGGGGAAGACGTGGCCGAGGTGCGAGCCGCAGTTGGCGCACCGGACCTCGACCCGCTTCATGCCGTCCGAGTTGTCCTCGATGTACTGCACGGTGTCGGTGATCGGCTGGTAGAACGACGGCCAGCCGCAGCCCGAGTGGAACTTCGTGTCCGACTCGAACAGCTTCGCGTGGCACGCCTTGCAGCTGTAGACGCCCTTGGTCTCGGTGTCGGTGTACTCACCCGTGAAGGCGCGCTCGGTGCCGGCCTTGCGCAGGACGGCGTACTCCTCGGGTGAGAGCTCTTCGCGCCACTCGGCGTCGGACTTCTCGATCTGGTAGGCCATGCCCACAAAGGTAGCCAGCACCGCCCCAAACCGGAGCGTTGGCGTCTTACGACCTGCGAACGCCCGCGGTGGCCGCCGGTGACGGGGCTACGCCGGCAGCGGGCTCGAAACCGGGTCCACCACGGGCGTGCCGGAGGTCGCGGTCAGGTCGGTGTACGCCGCGGAGAGCCGGGCCGTGACCGGACCGGGCTCACCGGTGCCGATCGTGCGGCCGTCGAGCGTGAGTACCGGGGTCAGCCCGCCCATGGTTCCGGTCACGAAGACCTCGTCCGCTGCGTAGAACTGGGTCAGCGAGAGGTCGCCCACCTCGGTGGGTAGCCCGAGGTCGCCGCACACGGACAGGACCGTCTCGCGGGTGATCCCCTCGGGACAGGCCCGCGTCGTGGAGGTCCGGACGACGCCGTCCTTGACGAGGAAGACGTGCGTGGCGTTGGTCTCGGCGACGAAGCCGGAGTCGTCGAGCATGAGTGCGTCGTCGGCGCCGGCAACGTTGGCCTCGATCTTGGCCAGGATCGAGGTGAGCAGGTTGTTGTGGTGGATCTTCGGATCGAGGGAGTCGGGGCGGTGGCGGCGTACGGACGCGGTGACCAGGCTGATGCCCGACTCGGCGTAGACCGGAGACTTGAACTCCGCCAGCACGATGAGCGTGGGCCCGGACTGGTTCAGCCGAGGGTCCATGCCGCTGGTGATCTTCACCCCGCGGGTGAGCGTCAGCCGGATGTGGACGTCGTCGGTCATGGCGTTCGCGGCCAGGGTGCGACGGATCTCCTCGGTGATCGCGGCGGCGTCCGGGATCTCGGTGAACGCCAGCGCCTGGGCCGACCGGCGCAACCGCGCGAGATGCTCCCCGAGCTTGAAGATCCGGCCGCCGTGCAGGCGCAGCCCCTCCCAGACGGCGTCGCCGCCCTGCACCACCGAGTCGAACGGGCTCACTCCCGCTTGGTCGCGGTGCACGAGCGTGCCATTGATGTTGACGACCAGGTCGCGATTGCGTGCGTCGTACTGCTGGAGCACTCAGGCCTCCTTGGGAGCGGGCTGGCTGGACGGTGGGACGGGACGCAGGACATACGGCGCGAGCGCCTCGGCGTAGGAACGGCACCGCTCGAGCAGCGGCTGGAGACGGTCGGGCAGCGGGTCGGCGCTGCCGGGGGAGCGGGTGGCGAACCCGGTGGAGGCCTCGACGCCGGCGTACCAGTGCGGCGCCCACACGCCGTCGGTGTCGCGCGGGCCCGCGGGCCAGGACAGCATCGCCCCGTCGAAGGGCAGGCCGAGGGCTTCGCACAGTGCCGTGAGGGTGCCCCGCGGGTCGGCCAGGATGTCGGCGGCGTCGACGACCGGGCCGCCGTACCGCTCGAAGAGCTCGACCTGCTGGGGCAGGCCGAGGTCGTCGAGAGTGGGCTCGTCGCGGACCTTGGCGTAGGAGACCAGCACCCGCTCGGGGTCGCGCACCAGGAACGCGTGCTGCAGGCCGTCGAGTGCCTCTCGGTCGATGCCCGGAAGCAGGTGGTGGGTCATGTGCTTCTGGTACTGCACGGGGGTGGCCACCGGCCCCGAGGTCAGGTCGCGTACGACGACCCGCCAGTCGGTCGGCTGCGAGGCCAGAACGGCTGTGCGCCCGGGGTGGTCGAGCCCCGTCTCGTGGAGGTACGCCGCGTAGAGGGGCTCGTCGACCACCGAGCAGTCCGCCCGGTTGCCGAAGCTGCGCATCAGCGCGGTCGACAGGTTGCGCGGACCGGACCACATCGCAATCCGCCGAGTCCCATCTCCCATGCCGCGGACTCTAGCCGGTGGCCAAGGCGGCGTACGGACCTCCTGGATCGCCGTACGCCGCCCCGGCCGGTGAGGGCAGCGGGACTCAGAAGGTCAGCCGAGCCACCGACGGGTCGTGGTCGGACTGCTGCAGCCGGAACTCCGCATTGGCGTGTACGACGTCGTACTGGTAGCCGGTCAGCGCCGGCGACAGCAGGATGTGGTCGAGCACCTGGCTGTTGCCCTCGTAGACATAGGTGTACCGCTCGGCGGCCGGCAGCGTGCGCGGCAGGTCCGTGAACGCCGTCGCGCCCGAGCCGACCAGGATGTCGGCGGTCTGGCTGAACTCGTAGTCGTTGAGGTCACCCATCACGACCACCTTGGCGTTGCCGTCCGCGGCCAGCACCTGCGAGAGGAAGTCGCGGACCAGCTGAGCCTGCTGGTGCCGCTTCGGCTCCGACGAGGCCACCGGCGGCTGCACCTTGCCGAACAGCGGGTCGTCGCCGCCCTTGCTGCTGAAGTGGTTGGCCACCGCGAGCAGCGTCTGGCCGTTCCAGGTGAACTCGCCCACCAGCGGCTTGCGGGTGGCGCTCCACGAGCTCGACGTCGGCGAGATCCGCGACGGCGAGACCGTCAGGTGGGTGTTGGTGCCGGTCCCGGTGAGGGTGGC
>DASXRJ010000103.1:0-1994 GCA_036506675.1 Nocardioides sp.
ACGCCGAGGCCCCGGTCGAGGACGACACCGCCCGCTCCGACGTGGCGGTCGACGTCCCGGTGCCGGTGCCGCCGTTCTGGGGCGACCGGATCGTGAAGGGCATCCCGCTCGCCGACTACGCCGGGATGCTCGACGAGCGCGCCACCTTCATGGGCCAGTGGGGGCTGCGCGGCGCCCGCGCCGGCAAGGGCCCGTCGTACGAGGAACTGGTGGAGACCGAGGGGCGGCCGCGGCTGCGGTACTGGCTCGACCGGCTCGTCGCCGACCACGTGCTGGAGGCCGCCGTCGCCTACGGCTACTTCCCGTGCGTCTCGGAGGGGAACGACCTCGTCGTCCTGGGCGACGGCGGCGCCGAGCGGTGCCGGTTCACGTTCCCGCGGCAGCGCCGCGACCGCCGGCTCTGCCTCTCCGACTTCTTCCGCCCGCGGGAGTCGGGCGAGGTCGACGTGGTGTCGTTCACCGTGGTCACGATGGGGCAGCGGATCAGCGAGTACGCCAACGAGCTGTTCGCCGCCAACGCCTACCGCGACTACCTCGAGGTCCACGGCCTGTCGGTGCAGCTCACCGAGGCCCTCGCCGAGTACTGGCACGCCCGGGTCCGCGGCGAGCTGCGCTTCCCCAGCGGCGGCAGCGCGGCCGACGACGACTCGCCCGACCTCGACGAGATCTTCCGCCAGGGTTACCGCGGCTCGCGGTACTCGTTCGGCTACCCGGCCTGCCCCGACCTGGAGGATCAGACCAAGCTCGTCGAGCTGCTCGACCCGCACCGGATCGGCGTCAAGCTCTCCGAGGAGTACCAGCTCCACCCGGAGCAGTCCACGTCGGCGATCGTGGTGCACCACCCCGAGGCCAAGTACTTCGCGGCGCGATGACGCGTCGAACCCCTCCCGGCAGCGGCGTCCCCGCCGGCGCCCTGCAGGCGGTCCTCTTCGACATGGACGGGACCCTGGTCGACAGCGAGAAGCTCTGGCAGGTCGCGCTCGACGAGCTGGCCGCGCACTTCGGCGGCGAGCTCTCGACCGCCACCCGGGCGGCCATGATCGGCACGAACATGGCGGTCTCGATGGGGCTGTTCCACGCCGACCTCGGGCTCGACGGCGACCTCGCGGAGAGCCAGCGCCTGCTGGAGGCCCGCACGAAGGAGCTCTTCGCGCTCGGCCTGCCGTGGCGGGTCGGCGCGCAGGAGCTGCTGCACGAGGTCCGCGCGGCCGGCCTGCCGACGGCGCTGGTCACCGCCACCCACCGCCACCTGGTCGAGGTGGCGCTCACCACGCTCGGCCCGGAGCACTTCGACGTGGTCGTCTGCGGTGACGAGGTGACCCGCTCCAAGCCGCACCCCGATCCGTACCTGCAGGCCGTCCGGCTCCTCGGCGTGGATCCGGCCCACTGCGTGGCGATCGAGGACTCACCGACCGGCGCGACCGCGGCCGAGGCGGCCGGCTGCGCGGTGCTCGCGGTCCCGAGCGAGGTGCCGGTGCCGCCCGGCAAGCGGCGCACGGTGCGGCAGAGCCTCGCCGAGGTCGACGTGGCATACCTGCGCGGCCTCCTGCTCACCGCCTGACCCGCCGGCGCGCTCAAGCCTGACCCACCGACGCGCAATCGACCGGGGTGACCGGCTATTTGATCGCACCGCGCGCCGATCCGGCCCGCCGGTTCCGGTTTTCTGTCGGCGGCGCGCATCGCCGATCTCCGGATACCGGCCATGTCTGCTCCGCCGGACTATCGAATTCGAAGGCAATCCGTATTTGGTAACTGCTGGCGACCGGGGGTACCATGGCTCGGCTGCGCAGAGGCGCGCGGTCTTCCTGGCGCGAGGAGGTGATCGTCGTGAGTCCCGACGGTCATAGATCCTGCGCACTCTCCATAGCCGACCGTCCGTCCAGCTGGTCGCCGTAAGGCTCTCGGCAGGCACCGGGCGTTCACCGCCTGAGCTGCGGCGATGCATGGGCAGGCGTCATCTGGGACGCTCATCGGAACAAATGATTCTCGGCACG
>DASXRJ010000104.1:0-12990 GCA_036506675.1 Nocardioides sp.
AGTTGACCAGGGTCAGTGCCTCGGCGCGGGCGTGTGCGCGGCCGAGCAGGATCTGCACCCACTCCTGGTCGATCACCCGGGTGCCATCCGGGTTCTTGGTCTCCTGCGCCCAGCGCCGGACCAGGTCGATCGACTGCACGAGAGTGGCCGAGGAGGTGAGCGCGACCCGCTCGCGGTTGAGCTGGTTGGTCATCAGCGCCCACCCGCCGCCGCGCTCGCCGATCAGGTTGGTCGCCGGCACCCGCACGTCGTCGTAGTACGTCGCGCTCGTGTGTACGCCGGCCATCGTGTGCACCGGCGTGTAGCTGAAGCCCGGGGAGTCGGCCGGCACCAGGATCAGGGACAGGCCCTTGTGCCGGGGCAGGTCGGGCTCGGTCCGGCAGGCCAGCCAGATCCAGTCGGCGTACTGGATCAGCGAGGTCCACATCTTCTGTCCGTTGATCACCCACTCGCCGTCATCCAACGAGCCCTCGAGCACCGCGCGGGTCTGCAATGACGCCAGGTCGGTGCCCGACTCGGGCTCGGAGTAGCCGATCGAGAAGTGCAGCTCGCCCTGGGCGATCCGGGGCAGGAAGTAGTCCTTCTGCTCGTCGGTGCCGTAGCGCATGATCGTCGGGCCGATGGTGTTGAGCGTCAGGTGCGGCACGGGTACGCCGGCCGCGGCCGCGACATCGGTGAAGATCAGCTGGTCGACCATCGACCGGTTGCGACCGCCGTACTCCTCGGGCCAGCCCATGCCGAGCCAGCCGTCGGCGCCGAGCTGTCGGATCACGGCCTTGTAGACCGTGGGGTCTCCGAACTCGCCCCCGCTCGTCGAGAAGCCGGTCGCGAGGGCGGCCCGGCGTTCGGGGGTGATGAGCTCGTCGAAGTAGCTCCGGATCTCGCTGCGGAGCCGTTCCTGCTCGGGTGTCAGAGCGACGTACATGTGGTAAAACTATAACGTGTTCTCGTTTTGGTCCACTGCCGCGACGGGCCCGTTCCCGGAGGTTCCGCACCATGACTGACGCCCGACTACTCGACGCCGGCACTCCCCCCGAGCGGTTCGCTCGCGGGTGGCACTGCCTGGGTCTCGAGCGTGACTTCCGGGACGGCCGGCCGCACGCCGTCGAGGCCTTCGGCGGCAAGCTCGTCGTCTGGAGCGACACCCAGGGCAACCTCAACGTGCTCGACGGCTACTGCCGCCACATGGGCGGCGACCTCACCCGCGGGACGGTCAAGGGTGACCAGGTCGCCTGCCCGTTCCACGACTGGCGGTGGGGCGGCGACGGCCGGTGCAAGGCGATCCCGTACGCCCGCCGGGTGCCCCTGCGGGCCCGCACCAGCCGGTACGAGTCGGTCGTGCGCAACGGCATGCTGCTGATCTGGTACGACGCGGAGGGCGGGCCGGCCGACCACGACATCCTGCCGCCGGAGCTCGAGGGCATCGGCACCGAGCGCTACACCGACTGGACCTGGAACGTCATCGACGTGCCCAACGCGCACTGCCGCGAGATCGTCGACAACGTCGTGGACATGGCGCACTTCTTCTACATCCACTTCGCCTTCCCGACGACCTTCCGCAACGTCTTCGAGGGCCACATGGCAACGCAGTTCATGGAGTCCACGGGCCGGCCGGACATGAAGGGACAGGGGTATGGCGACGAGGACCTGATCCTCAAGTCGGAGGCGACGTACTACGGACCGTCGTACATGGTGAACTGGCTGGAGACCGACTACAAGGGCTTCCTGACCAAGGTCATCCTGATCAACTGCCACGTCGCGACCGGGCCGAACTCCTTCAAGCTGCAGTACGGACTCTGCGTCGAGAAGCCCGAGGGCCTGGACGAGAAGACCGCCGCGTACATCGGCTCCCGCTACGCCACGATGTTCGGCGAGGGCTTCATGCAGGACGTCGAGATCTGGCTCAACAAGGCGCCGGTCCAGAACCCGCTGCTCTGCGAGGAGGACGGGCCGGTCTACCAGCTGCGGCGCTGGTACGAGCAGTTCTACGTCGACCGGGCCGACGTGACCGCCGAGATGACGGACCGCTTCGAGTTCGAGGTGGACACGACCAAGGCCAACGAGTTCTGGCGGGCCGAGGTCGCCGAGAACCTCGCCCGCAAGGCCGCCGAGGATGCTGGCGGTGAAGCCGCCCAGGAGGCCGCGGAGGCCGAGCCGGCGGAGGCCACCTGATGGCCTTCTCCGCCCCGACGCGGGCCGAGACAGTCGAGGATCAGTGTCTCTACACGCAGGCCCGGCTGACCGAGGTGGCCTGCCAGGACTGCCTGGCCCGGGTGCGGGTCAAGAAGAACAGCGAGCACCACACCTCGATCCAGTGGGACGCCGAGGCGGTCGGCCGCTGTCAGGCCTTCGCCAGGCTGGCGTCCGGGCCTGGCGGGCGGCCGGTCCAGGAGTCGTGTCCCCGTCTGGCGACCAGCATCGAGACCGCCGTACGTGAGGGGGCGATCGTGATCGGGGCACTCGATGGATACTGAGTCCTCGAATAACGGGTCCTTCGAGCTCCCGGTCCTCGACGTCGTCGAGGAGACCGGCGACGCGTGTTCCGTCGTACTCGATGTGCCGCCGGAGGCGCGCGAGCATTTCGGCTACCGGCCCGGGCAGTTCCTGACCGTCGCGGTGCCGAGCGACCGCACCGGCATCGCGGCGCGCTGCTACTCGCTGTCGAGCAGTCCCGAGCTCGGCGGCCCGCTCAAGATCAGCGTCAAGCGCACCGTGGACGGGTACGCCTCGAACTGGATCTGCGACAACCTGCGCGCCGGAGGCACGCTGCGGGTTCTGCCGCCCAGTGGCATCTTCACCCCGGCCTCGCTCGACCACGACCTGCTGCTCTTCGCCGGCGGGAGTGGGGTCACCCCGATCGTCTCGATCGCCCGCAGCGCGCTGGCGTCCGGCAGTGGTCGGATCGTCGTGCTCTACGCCAACCGCGACCAGGACTCGGTGATCTTCGCCCGCGAATGGGCCGAGCTCGCCGCCGACCACCCCGACCGGCTGCTGGTCGTTCACTGGCTGGAGAGCGTCCAGGGGCTGCCCACGCAGGCACAGCTGAAGGCCTTCGCCGCGCACTGGTCGTCGTACGACGCGTTCGTGTGCGGGCCGGCGCCGTTCATGAAGGCCACCATCGCGGCGCTGCGGGAGCTGGAGTTCCCGCGGGAGCGACGGCACCAGGAGAAGTTCGTCTCGCTGGGTGGCAACCCCTTCGGCGACCTTGAAGAGGCGGCCGCGGCCGAGTCCGAGATCGAGGCGGCCGACGTCGACGAGCAGGACGCCGCCGAGGACGCCGCACTCCCGCACCAGCCGGTGCGGCTCGAGGTCGAGCTCGACGGCGTACACCACTGCTTCGACGACTGGCGGCCAGGCACCAAGCTGCTCGACCATCTCGAGAGCAAGGGCCTCAAGGCGCCGTTCTCGTGCCGGCTGGGGGAGTGCTCGGCGTGTGCGATCCGGCTCGTCGAGGGCGAGGTCAAGATGCTGAACAACGACGTCCTCGAGGACGAGGACCTGGCCGACGGCATCCGGCTGGCCTGCCAGTCGGTGCCTGTGACCGACCGGGTGGTCATCAGCTACGAGTGAGTCGGTCCCGTCGTTCTGTCAGACTGGACACCTCGACCGAGCGGGGGCCGGCGAGCTGACTCGCCGGGCCGCAGCGAACGGGAAGGGCAGGCCAATGGCTGCTTACGCGGTTGCGCATCTGGACGAGATCGAGGAACTCGACGACGCAGGCTGTCACTATCGGCCGATCCGACACCACCTGGGCATCACGGCGTTCGGAGTGACCGCTTGGACCGCCCATGCAGCGGGGGACCTCGTCGTCAACGAGCACGACGAGGGCGACCCGACAGCAGACCAGGAGCTGTTTCTCGTCCTGCGCGGCCACGCGGTTTTCGAGCTCGAGGGTGACCGGGTCGACGCGCCGGCCGGAACTCTCGTTTTCGCCCCTCCCCGCACGAAACGGATGGCCACCGCCACAGAGGGTGGGACGACCGTCATCGCCCTGGAAGGCACGCCGGGGCAGGCGTACGAGCCCCGCGGTTGGGAACTCTGGGCTCCGCTGGCTCCCCTCTATTTCGCGGGCGAGTACGCCGAGGTAGCCGACCGTCTTGGCGCCCTGGTCACAGCCGCTCCGCAGTACCCCATGTTGTTCTTCAACCTCGCCTGCTGCGAGAGCCTCACCGGCCGGACCAGCGACGCGCTGGATCACCTCCGGCACGCCGTCGAGATGTCGGAGGAGTTTCGCCATTCCGCGAAGTCCGACTCCGACCTGGATCCGATCCGCGACGAGCCCGCCTTCAAGCAGCTGATCGGGGACTAGCGGCCTCGCGCGCGACCAGCTGTATGCCTCACCAAGCGGCGTCTGGCTTTCTCGGAGGAACGGGTCTCCGCCTTCGGGAAAGACGTGCACCGCGCCAGTTCGTCTGGCTGGTCGCGATCCGCACTCCCGACGCACCCACCCTGCAGGTCACGGCCATCGACGCCGAGTGCGGTCGCGTGGCGGACGACCAGGTCTTCCCGCTTGTCACCAGATGAACGTGGGTCTCGCGCGGTGCGCCTGCCGGGAACTCCCGTCGTGGACCGTACGCTCGGACAGGTGAACAGGCGATGAGCAAGATGGATGACCTGCGCGCCATGCGTGAGGCCCGCTACGAGCAGATGACCGCACGCGCCAGCAAGCCGACCGCCGCGTCGACAATGGCAGCGGCACCGACGCCGAAGCCGGTCGCGGCCGGGCCCGTCGCGGACACTGACGCGGACACTGACGCGGACACTGACGAGGACACTGACCGGGACACGGGGGAGTCGCTGTGTGGTCATCGCGCCATCAGTGGGCGCACCTGCACCCGCGAACAGGGGCACGCGGCCAAGAGCCACCGATACTCCTGAGCTCGGCCGAGACGCCAGTGGTGTCGCGGCCGGTTCGAGTACCTGACCGTCGAGCGCTAGCCTCGAGAGATGGCAAAGGGAGAGCAGCCGAGGACTGGCACCTTCCTCGGCATCCCGTACGACTGGCGGAAGCCCACGAAGGCCCGTTTCCGTGAACGGCTCTGGAACCCGGACGAGCCGCGGATCCTCACTCCGAGGGCCTGGGGGTGGGGGTACGACGTGAACTTCCATCGCCTTCTGCACCCGCGTCAAAGGTCAACTCGCGAGCAGTAGCGCCTTCCGGCTGCCTTCGGGAGCGGCTCACGGCAGGGTGTACGCCGCCAGCAGCGTCGACGCGACGAGCGGCCCGGCCTGGGCCGAGTCGAGCTGGCCGCGGTGAACCTCGTCAGCGGCCGCGTGGATGGTGCTGAAGAACACCGCGCCGAGCCAGCCCGCCGGCTGGTCGGTGCGGAAGACGCCAACGTCTCGGCCTCGAGCGATCAGCTCCTCGACGAGCCGCATCGGCCGGGCGTGAGCGCGCCGGAGCCGCTCCGCAGGGAGCGCACGCGCGGCCGCGTCGTGCAAGGCGACCAGACCGCCCAGTGACGACCATGCCTCCTGCACCAGGACCCGCAGCGCATCCCGCGGGTCGCCGCCGAGGTCGAGGGAGTCGAGCAGCTCGGACGCGTGGTCGACGGTCCGGTCGAGGGCGGCGGCGATGAGGTCGGCACGCGACGGGAAGTGGCCGTAAAGGGTCACCCGGCCGACGCCTGCCGCCTTCGCGATGTCGGCCACGCTCGCGTCGGCGTCCGCCGCCAGGCAGGCGGTCGCCGCGTCGAGGATCGACTCGATGTTGCGCCGGGCGTCCGCGCGACGCTCGCCGGTGTGGGAAGCAGGCACCTCGAAAGTCTCCTCTTGTTGAACACGTCTGTACGAGTTACCTTATACCCAAGAACCTGAACATAGATGTTCAAGTTATTCACTGGGAGGCGCTTACGATGCACGGACACACACAAGCACCGCCGGCGGAGGCCGGCGTGGCCGACCCTCGTCGCTGGCGCGCCCTCGGCCTGCTGGCGACGGCGCAGTTCATGCTCATCCTCGACATCACGGTGGTCTCGGTCGCCCTGCCGGACATCGGCCGCGAGCTGGACCTGGGGTCGACGCTTCCGTGGGTGATGACGGCGTACACGGTCTGCTTCGGCGGACTGATGCTGCTCGGCGGCCGCAGCGCCGACCTGTTCGGCGGGCGCCGGGTGGTGCTCACGGGTCTCACCGTCTTCACGCTCGCCTCGCTCATGGCCGGCTTCGCCGGCTCTGCCGAGGCACTGGTGGGTGCGCGGATGGGCCAGGGCGTGGGGGCGGCGCTGCTCTCACCGGCCGCGCTGTCGGTGCTGACCGGGCTGTTCCACGGTGACGAGCGGCGGCGCGCGCTCGCGGTGTGGGGTGCGCTCGGGGGCACCGGCGCGGCGGTCGGCGTACTGGCCGGGGGAGTGCTCACGTCGACGGTCGGCTGGCGCTGGATCTTCTTCGTCAACGTGCCGGTGGGGCTCGCAGTACTCCTGCTGCTGCCGCTGGCCGTCGACTCGGCTCCTGGCGCCGCGCAGGGGCGCCGGCTCGACGTGTTCGGCGCGCTGTCGGCGACTGCGGCGACCGCGGCGGCCGTGTACGGCCTGATCAAGGTCGGCGAGGACGGCTGGACCGGTTCGCAGACCGTCGTGGCGCTGGTCGCCGCCGTGGTCCTGTACGGCGTCTTCGTGCTCGTGGAGCGGAACGTGCGCAGTCCGCTGGTCGAGATCGGGCTGCTGACCCGACCCTCGATGCTGGGCGGGGCGTTCCTGATGGTGGTCGCCACCGGGCTCTTGATCGGCGGGTTCTACCTCGGGTCGTTCCTGCTGCAGACCGTGCGCGGGCACTCCGCGCTGGAGACCGGTCTGCTGTTCCTGCCGATCGCCGTGGCCACGATCCTGGGCGCGCACCTCAGCGGGCAGGCGCTCGGCCGGCTGGGTCCGCGGCAGGTCGCGGTCACCGGCCTGTTGATCGCGGCGGCGGGGTTGGCCGTGGCCGGGATGTGGGACACGACCGCGGCGGTGGTGATCGGCACGAGTGTCGCGGCCGGCGGGGTGGGCGCCACGTTCGTCTCCGCCACGACCGGCGCGCTCGGGACCGTCTCCCACGAGGAGTCCGGCGCGGCATCGGGGCTGCTGAACACCTTCCACGAGCTCGGCAGCGCGTTCGGGGTCGCGGTGTTCTCGACGGTGGCCGGCATCGGCGTCACGGCGAGTGGGGCGACCCCCGACTTCGCGCAGGGCTACCTGACCGGGGCCGTGGCCGCTCTGGTGGCGGCTGGGGTCGCGCTGGCCGTCGTACCGGCCGGGAAGCTGCCCGCGGGCCTGCAGGTCTCGATGCACTGAGACTCGAGACGGCGTACGACGGCCGCGGTCGGGGTGGCTTCCCGGACCGCGGCCGTCGCGTGTCGGCGTCGGTGAGGAGGAGTGTCAGCCGACCAGCCGCCAGTTCCCGTAGTCGAGCCCGACCGGGTTGAGCGAGGTGCCGAGGGCGTCGCTGATCGCACCCGAGACCGCCTCGGCCCACAGGTCCGGGGAGACGCCGCCCGACGGGTCGCCCAGGTCGCGCAGGTCGAGATGGGCGGTGCCGATGCCGGCGGGGGCACTCGCGAGACCGGTGACCGGGTTGACGTACCGCAGGCCGACGTCGGCGTCGATCGTGCCGGCACAGGTGCGCGGGTGGCCGCCACAGGATGTGGTGAGGCCGGTCAGCGCGCTGCTCGAGAGCACCGCGATGCCGCCGACACTCGGGACGACGAGGACCAGGTTGCCCGTGGGCGCACCCTTCTTGGCCGCCGTCGCCACGAAGCCGGTGTCGCGCGGTCCGGTGCCGCCGGCACCCGCCGTGGACGCGCTCGTGGTCACGGTGCTGACGCCGACATCGGCGAGTCCGGCGTACGACGCGCTGGTGGCGGTTGCGATCACGGCCTCCGCCCCGACCGACTGGGTCGCCGAGCAGGTCGCCACCGCGCGACCGGGAGACGTCGGCGCCGCCGTGGCCTGGCAGACCAGGCTGCCGTCGAGCCGCCGGAAGGCGACGCTGACCAGGCCGAGGGCGCCGGCGTACGTGCCGTCGGGGGCCTCGACCACGTCGGCCGAGACCGCGGCGCTGGCACTGGTGCCCGAGGTGGTGACCAGCGGGCCGCGGACGGTCAGGGAGATCGTCTCCTTGTCGACCTGGAACGGCACCGTCACCGACGCCGGCAGGTACGTCGAGCTGCCGGCCCAGGTCGCGCCGGCGGACTTGAGGCCGACCGGACCGGCGAGCGTGATCGTCGCGCTGGCCCGTCCATCGGCGCCGGTGTTGGCCGGGGTGCTGGTCGAACCCTGGCTCAGCGTCACCTGCTGGCCCGGGAGGGTGGCCCCGGTGCCGGCGTCGACGAGGAGCGCCCGGAGCTGCGCCGGGTCGGAGATCTGCCCGGCCACGGCCCCGTCCCAGGCGAGCGTCGACGCCCGTCGGCTGACCTGGATCGTGAACGTGTCCTGGTCGCTCGCCAGGCCGTCGCTGACGGTCACGGTGACCTGGTGGCTGCCGATCTGGGTCGACGTCGGCGTCCAGAGGAACTCGCCCGCCGTCGTCACCGAGGCGCCCGTCGGCCCGCTGGTCATCGTCCAGGTCAGCGGGTCGCCGTCGGGGTCGGTGGCGGTGAGGGGCAGGTCGACCAGGTCGCCCCAGGCTGTGGCCTGGTCGGCGACCTGGCCGGCGGTCGGTGCCTCGTTCACGCAGACGACCGTCACGTGCACAGTGGCGGTCGCCGTGCCGCCGTTGCCGTCGCTGATCGTGTAGTCGAACTGGTCCGGGCCGCAGTAGCCGGGCGCCGGTGTGTACGCAACCGCGTCGGTGATCGCCGTGGACAGGGTGCCGTGCGACGCGCCGCTGGCAGAGGTGATGGTCAAGGTGTCGCCGTCGACGTCGGTGTCGTTGGTGAGCACGTGCACGTGGATCGTGGTGTCCTCCGGGGTCGACGCCACGTCGTCGGCGGCGACCGGCGCGTCGTTCACGCAGGTCACGGTCAGCTCGATCGTGCCGGTGGCGCTGCCGCCTGCGCTGGTCACCACGTACGACGCGGTGTCGGCGCCGCAGTAGTCCGGATCGGGGGTGTAGCGGACCTGGCCCGACTCGGCGGCCAGGGTGCCGTGCTCCGGGTCGCCGAGCGTGCCGAGCGAGAGAGCACCGCCGTCGGGATCGACGTCGTTGGCCAGTACGTCGACGAGCGCGGAGGCGTCCTCGGCGGTCATGGCCCGGTCGGTGCCTGGGCGTGGCGAGTCGGCCACGCAGGTGACACTCACCGTGACCGTGCCGGTCGACGTGGTGTGCCCGTCGCTCACGGTGTAGTCGAACGCGTCGCTGCCGCAGTAGTCGCCCGCGGGCGTGTAGAGCACCTGCTGGCCCTGTTGGGTGGCCGAGCCGTGCGCCGGCGAGCCAACGCCCACCAGGCTGAGGCTGTCGCCGTCGACATCGGTGTCGTTGCCGAGTACGTCGACCACGACCGGCGTCTCCTCCGGGGTGCTGATGACGTCCGCACCGGGAGTGGGCCCGTCGTTGGAGCAGCTCACCGTCACCGTGACGGTGGAGGATGCGGTGTGGCCGTGACCGTCGTCGATCGTGTAGCCGAAGGAGTCGGTCGGCGGCGAGCACAGGTCCGGGTCGGGGGTGTAGCGGACCTTGCCGCTGGCGAGGATCGTCGTACTGCCGCGCGCCGGGTCGTCCACGGCCGTCACGGTGAGGACGTCGTTCTCGGGGTCGGTGTCGTTGACGAGCACCTCGACGTCGACGGGCGTCTCCTCGGTGGTGGTCGCGGCGTCCGCGGTAGCTGTCGGCGCGCAGTTCATCAGCACCGAGATCGTCGAGGGCACCGTCGCCGTACCGTCGGAGACGTCGTACGAGAAGGTCTCGTCGTGGCAGCCCGGGTCCGGCACGTAGTGCACCTTCCCGGCCACGATGCTCGCGGTGCCGTTCACCGTCGCTCCGACAGCAGTGATCGTCAGGGTGTCGCCGTCGGGGTCGGTGTCGTTCGCGAGCGCGTCCAGGTCGACGGTGACACCGGGCGTCGTCTCGACGGTGTCCGGGGTCGGGTCGGGGAGGTGGTTGCCGGCGACGCTGGGCAGGGCGCCCACGACCAGCGGGGTGACGCTCTTGGTTCCGATGCCGTCGCCGAGCTGGCCCTGGCTGTTGTCTCCCCAGCACTGGACGGTCGTGTCGACCAGCGAGACGCAGGTGTTCTTGCGGCTCGCGGCGAGCGAGGTGACCAGCGGGCCGGGGAAGGAGCTCGGCGGCTTGGGGATGGCGTAGACCGCGGTCGACCCGCCGCCGGCCGCCTGCTGGAAGCTGTTGTCGCCCCAGCACACCACGCCCTTGTCGCCGCGCAGCGCGCAGACGTGGTTGTCGCCGGACGCGATCGTCACCGCGTTGCCGAGGTCGCCGGCGCTCGCCGGCGGCGGGTTGTTGGTGCGCACCTTCTTGGTTGCGTTGCTCCGCTGCGTGGTCGTGCCGTCGCCGAGCTGGGCCAGGTCGTTGGCGCCCCAGCAGCGGACCGAGCCGTCGAGCATCTGGGCGCAGGTGTGTCGCGCGCCCGCGACGAGGTCGGACACGCCGGTCAGCGGAGTGTCGGAGTCCGGGTCGTCGTCGTCCTGCACGAGTACGGCGAGGTGTCGCTCGTCGGTGGAGTTGTCGCCGAGCTGACCGTTGCCGTTGGCGCCCCAGCAGCGCACGGTGGAGTTGCTCAGCAGCGCGCAGGCGTGCAAGCCGCCGACCGCCACCTCGGTGATGCCGGTGAGGTCGCTGACCACGACGTTGTCGGGATCGGGGTCGCTGTCGTACTTCACCGTCACCGGGGTGCTGGAGTCCGTGGTGGTGTTGTCGCCGAGCTGGCCGTGGCCGTTCTCGCCCCAGCAGCCGGCCTCGCCACTGGCGCGGGCGGCACAGGTGGTGCCGCGCTCGGCGGGCAGCTCGAACGACCCGCCGGCGTCGTACGCCGTGACGCTGCCGGTCGAGAGCACCGGGTGCGACCGGGACGTCGTGGTGCCGTCACCGAGCTCGCCGTCGGCATTACGGCCCCAGCACCGGAGCTGCGTGGACGACGGGAGCCGGAGGCAGCCGTGGCCGTTGCCGAGGTCGGGGTCGCCGACGTCTCCGACCGACATGACCGGCTGCCGGATCGTGGTCATCGCGACCGGCGCGTCGGACCCGAGCCGGCCGTCGGTATTGCTGCCCCAGCAGAACAGGCGGCGGTCGATGTCGGCCTTGGCCAGCGCGCAGGCGTAGTCCGTCCCGGCGGCCACCTGGAACGCACCCGTCACCGCGGTGACCGTGACCGGGACCGCGCTGGACGGCGCATAGGAGCCGAGCTGCCCGTGGAAGTCGTAGCCCCAGCAGAGCACCTGGTTGCCGTGTACGGCGCAGGTGTGCTGGCCACCGGCCACCACGGCCGCAGCGGTGAGCCCCGGCACGTTGATGGCGTACGTCGAGTTGTCCAGGTCGCCGCCCGGGGTCGGGTCGGCACCGAGCTGTCCGTTGCCGTTCATGCCCCAGCACCAGACGCCCGCCCCGACCTTCGCGCAGGTGTGGAACTGGCCGGCGGCGGCCGACAGCGCACCCTGCAGGGTCAGCGGATCGGTGGTCAGCGGGGACGGGTCGTTGTCGAACTGGACGACCAGGGGAGACGAGCTCGGGTCCATCGAGGAGGTCGCGTGGCCGAGCTCGCCGTGCTTGTTGAGCCCCCAGCAGTAGATCCGGTTCGGGTTGCCGACCACCACGCAGGTGTGCGCGGTGCCGGCGGTGACGGCCAGGGCCGGGTTGTCCGCGACCGGGGTCGGCAGGCCCACGACAGCGGTCGGCAGGGACCGGTCGGTGGTGGAGCCGTCGCCGAGCTGGCCGGACCCGTTGTGCCCCCAACAGGAGACGGAGTGGTCGGCCAGGACGGCGCAGGTGTGGAACTCGCCCGCGGCCAGCGCGATGGCCGGGTTCGCGGCCGTGATGCCCGCGACCGGGGTCGGCGTGTTCGCGTAGTCGCCGGCGCTGCCGTCACCGAGCTGGCCCATGCCGTCGGAGCCCCAGCAGCTCACCGTGCCGTCGGCGAGGATGGCGCAGTTGTGGTACGACCCGGCGGCCAGGGCGGTCGCCCCCGAGAGGCCGACCACCTGGACCGGGGTCAGCTGCGGCAGCAGGTTGGGGTCGCCGTTGCCGAGCTCGCCGTTGGCGTCGAAGCCCCAGCACCAGATCGTGCCCCAGTGCCGGAGCGCGCAGGTGTGCTGCGCGCCGGCGGCGACCTGCTGTACGCCGACCAGCCCGCTCACCGGGCTAGGCGTGCTGCTGGTGGCCCGGGTGCCGTTGCCGAGCTGGCCGAAGTCGTTGTTCCCCCAGCAGCGCACGGTGCCGGAGTCGGTGACCGCACAGGTGTGCAGGGCGCCCAGGCCGACCAGCCGCTGTGCGTCGGCGACGGTCGCCGTGGCCGCCTCGCCGACGTCGCCGGTGGCGGGGTTGGTGCTGAGGGTCAGCGGGACCAGCATGATCGCGGCCGCGGTGACCAGGCTGAGGCAGAGCGACACGAGTCGCGAGCGGCGGTTCATGAGCACGCCTCCGGGTCCTGGGCACCTTCGGGGATGCCGAGCTTGTTCTTCAGCAGCAAGTCGTCGCTGGTCTTGGCCTCGTAGATCAGCTCGGCCAGGCACTTGTGACCGTCGGCGTTGGGATAGACCCCCGCATGCTCGGTCTTCTGGGTCGCCACGACGAGTACGCCGGTGACCGCCGGGGTCAGGTAGATGAACGGTGTCAGGGTGCCGGTGTCACCGTCGTCCTCCATCCAGCTCTTGTCCTCGCACCCGAAGTCCTTGGTGGCGGTGTGGTCGTGGACCGTGTTGGTCGGGTGGTAGACGGTGGTCTTGATCTCGACGTCCAGCTGCATGCAGTGGCCCTGGAACGCGTCGTACGGGTTGACGAAGAAGTAGCGGCCCTGCGACGAGAGCTCGAACTTCTTCACCACCTCCTCGATCGTGGAGTTGATCTTCTTGGTGATCTGGTCGTAGAGCACCAGCGCCGGCGGCAGCATCACCCAGCGGATCGTGC
>DASXRJ010000105.1:0-24982 GCA_036506675.1 Nocardioides sp.
CGCGGGGCTACTACTCGCAGCTGCTCGGCGCGGGCGTCCACATCTACCGCTTCCGCGACGCCATGGTGCACGCCAAGACCAGCACCATCGACGGGACCTGGTCGACGGTCGGCACGGCCAACATCGATCGGCTCAGCCTCAGCGGCAACTACGAGATCAACGTCGAGATCATCGACGCCGACCTGGCCGCGCAGATGGAGAAGGTCTTCATCACCGACCTCGCCAACACCCACGAGATGACCGTGGCCGAGTGGGAGAGCCGGGACATCTACCGCCGCTTCACCGAGGCCGTGCTCGGCCCGCTGCGCCCCTTGCTCTGACCCCGGCCGGCTTGGCCGCGTCAACTGCCCAGCGGACCGGGAGCGTGCGCCGCGCCCCGCCAGGGTTCGGTCGGACAGTGCCCGCCCAGGTACGGCGAGTTCCGGTCGGTCGACATCGGGCTCCCCTTGGTGGTGCCGTACTGACAGTGCGGCTGACTGTTCAGGTTGATGGTCAGGTAGGCCTTGCCGCTGCGGAAGACGCTCGCGAACCGGCCGATGCCGTAGGGCACCATCGCCAGCGTCGCCAGCAGGTGCGGGGTACGCACCGCGAGGAACTTGGAGAGCTGGTTGACGCCCTTCAGCAGATCCGGAAGCCGGTGCTTGGCGCCTTCGATGAGCAGGATCGCCTGGGTCAGGTTGGTCGGCATCCGCTCCAGGATCTTGCGGAGCTGCGGGTCCCAGCCGACGTACCAGGTGGCGACCTGGGCGGCGGTCGATGCGAAGTGGAGCAGCAGCTGACGGTTGTCGGCGAAGATCCCGAGGGCGCCTCGGGTGTTCTTCAGCATCGACACCGTGGTCGGCCAGGTCTCGTCGAAGGTCTGCAACAGCGACTGGCTCTCGCTCAGCAGCTTGTGCAGGTCGGGGCCGGTGCCGGTGAAGCCGGTGTTGAGCTCGTGCAGCACGGTCTTGACCTTCTTCGGGTCGACCTGCCGGAACACCGCCTGCAAGCCCGTCGCGGCCTTGGCCAGGGAGACCGGCAGGTCGTCGGCGGTGGCCACGATGGAGTCGCCGTCCTCGAGGTAGGGCCCACCGGACTCCTCGGGCTGGAAGTCGACGTACTGCTCCCCCACCGGCGACAGGCTGCGCACCTTGGCGTGGCTCGCCTTCGGGATCTCGGCACCGTTGTCGAGACGAACCGTCGCGACCACGCCGGTGCCGTCGATCTCGATCTTGGTGACCTGGCCGACCCGGACTCCCCGGTAGGTCGCCGCGGAGCCCTCGAACAGCCCGCCGGTGCGCGGCATGGAGACGGTGATGTCGTCCGGTCGGTGGGTGACCGGGGTGTGCAGGATCCAGGTCAGGGTCAGGGCGACGCAGGCCACGAGGACCACGCCCAGGATGACCGCGCCGCCGACCAGCTGGCCCAGGGACGCGCGGCGTGCCGCGGCGTTCTTCATCGGTTGCCCTCCTCGGCTCCGGCGTCGTACGCCGGCTTCGGGACCTGGACGCCCGGCAACCCGGGCAGCCCGATCTGGCTGCCGGTCGCGTTGATCACCATCATCAGGTTGAGGTAGTCGGTCGGGATGGCGTCGTCGATCTGGTGCGCCAGCGCCGTCGCCTTGAGCAGCATCGACTTGGCCTGCGCCTTCGCTCCGGTGAGCGTCTCCAGGATCGGCGCGAGCTGGTCGAGGACGGACTGGAAGTCCGTTCCGACGCTGTCCACGAGGCCGGAGACCGTGGCCGACGCCGTACGCATCTTGCGGACCAGGCTCAGCACCCGGGTGGTGTCGCGCTGCAGCACGTCGGCGATCGGCGTGGCCAACCGGAGCGCCCGGTCGATCTGCTTCTGCCGGGCCGAGAGCAGCTGGGAGGTCTGGTTGAGCGCGGTGAGGATCTTGTCGATGTCGGTCCTGCTGGCGTTGAGCGCCTTGAGCAGCCGGTCGCTGCCGTCGAAGAAGTGCTTGACCGTGTCGGTGCGGCCGTCGAGGGCGGTGTTGATCTCGGTGACGATCGTGCGCAGCTGGCCCAGGCTGCCGCCGTTGAGCAGCAGCGAGGCCGCGGCCAGGCCGTCCTCGACCGTCGGCGCGGTGCCCGTCGCGTCGACGCCGAACCTGTGGCCGGCCTCGATCACGCCCGGGCCCCGGCCCTGCGACACCCGGACGTAGAGCTCACCGAGAGCCGTGGTCGGTCGCAGCTGGAAGGTTGTGCCCTCGGCGAGCCTGATCTTCGAGTCGATGGTCATGACGACCTCGGCGTGGAAGTCCTTGGCCGTCACCTCCTTCACCTGGCCGATGCTGGCGCCGTCCAGCTTCACCGCGGCGCCGATGGGCAGGTTGAGGGCGTCGTCGAAGGTCGCCGAGACGTCGTACCCGTCCTTGGGGCCACCCACGCTCGGCAGGTTGGCGGCGTTGAGCTGCGCGCAGCCGGAGCCGGCGAGCGGAAGGATCGCCAACAGCAGAGCCAGTCGGATCCGGATCACGACGGGTCACCCGCCGTCCGCCCGAGGAGTCCGCCACCGAGGCCGCTCAGGACGTCGAAGATGTCCTGGAGCGTGCTGCCCGGGCCCAGGATGTCGCAGGCGCCACCCGGGAGCAGCTCGCAGATCGCGTCCATGATCATCTGGTTGGGGAACAGGAAGCGCAGCGGCAGCTTCACGTCGATGCGGTTCTGGTCGTTGAGGGCGTTGCCGAGGTTCTGCATCGCGACCGGGGTGACCTCGAGGGTCTCGGCGAGCGACGCCTGGTGCTTCATGATCCGCCGAGCCAGGTCCTGCAGGTTGCCGACCGCACCCGAGAGGTCCTTCCTGTGGTTGCGGACGAAGATCGCGAGCAGCGCCACGGTCCGGTCCAGGCTGCCGAGCGCCGCCTGCAGGTTGAGCTTCTCCTGGTCGACCAGGACCGTCGAGGCGTCGACGTTCTTGATGAAGGACCGGACCACCTGCTTGTTGCGCACGATCGACCCCATGAGTACGTCGAGGTTCGTGATCGCGCCCTTGAGGTCGCCCTGGTGGCTGCTGATCGTGCCGACCCCGGTCACCAGGTCGTGCACGGTCTGGTTGATGGTCTGGCCGTTGCCGTTGAGCGCCTCGGCGCTGGCGTCGAGCATCCGGCGCAGCGGCTCGGCGTCCTTCCCCTTGCCGTTGAGCCCGTTGGAGATCGCGTTGACGGCGCCGAGCACCTGGTCCCACTCGACCGGCGTACGGGTGCGGTCGACGGGGATCACCGAGTTGGGCTTCATGGTCGGCCCGCCGGAGTACGCCGGCGTCAGCTCGACGTACCGGTCCGTCGCCATCGACCGCGACACCACGACCGCCCCGGCACCGGCCGGGATCTCCACGTCGGGGTCGACCTCGATCGACACCACGACCTTGTCGCCGGTCGGCTTGATGTCGGTGATCTTCCCGACCCGGACCCCGAGTACGCCGACGTCGTTGCCCTCGAAGAGCCCCGCGCTGTCGGCCAGCTCGACGGTCAGCCTGGTCGGACCTGCGGTCACGGCCGAGCAGCCGCCCAACCCGACGAACACCAGGGCAAGGGCGAGCAGCCGGACGACCGCTTTCGTCGTAGTCACGAGTGGTCATCTCCCTAAGTGGGTCGGGGGTGGCCCGGGGTGCGGGACACACGACGAACTTCCGGAGGTGACCACTAGCACCGTCCTGCAGTCAGGCATCCGAGGTTGTCGGGGAGGCCACCGGGCAGATAGAGGTCGATCCACGAGCCGCTGCCGGTGGAGTTGGCGAAGTACCGCACCACCGGACCGAGCTGGTCGACCAGCACCGAGAGCGACCTCTGGCTCTTCACCAGCACCTGGACCGTGCCGTTGAGGCTCTCCAGCATCGGGCCGACCTGCGTGCGGTTCTCCTGCATCAGCGCCGAGAGCTCCTCGCCGATCGTGCGCAGATCGACGAGCAGCCGGTGTAGGGCGGTCCGTCGCTGCACCAGGTCGGTCAGGATGACGTTGGCGGCCTTCATCAGCCCGACGATGTCGTCGCTGCTGCGCGCCAGCTGCCCGGTGACCTTGCTGGTCGAGCGCAGCAGCCGGCCGATGTCGTCGGAGCGCACCGCGAACATCTGCGACAGCCGCGACAGGCCCTTGAGCGCCGGCACGAACTCGTCGCGGGTCTGGTCCATCGTCGCCGCGATCTGGGTGAGCGCCTTGCTGATCTTGTCGACGTCGAGGTCCTCGGACAGGGTCCCGGTCTCGTTGATGACGTCCTGGAGGTTGAACGGCACCCGGGTCTGCGACATCGGAATCGTGTCGCCGGGCAGCTCGCCGCCACCCTTGGGCGAGATCAGCAGGAAGTGGGTGCCGAGCAGCGTCGCCACCTTCACCTCGGCGGCCGTCTCCGCGCCAAGGTGGACGTCCCTGTCGACGGTGAACTCGACCAGCACCTGACGCTCGCCCAGGCTGATGTCGCGCACCTCGCCGACGCCCACGCCGGCCACCTGGACCTCCTCGCCGGCCCGGAGGCCCGCGGTGTGCTCGAGCACGGCGGTGTAGGTGGTGGCGCCGAACGGGAACGCCGAGGTCGCCGTGATGAACCCGCCGAGCAGGCCGAGCATGACGATGCCGATCAGACCGACGCGACGGTAGTTGGCGGGGTTCTTGGCGAGGAGGTTCATCGGCAGGCTCCCGAGTGTGGCGTGTCGGGGTCGCCGACCCAGAGCACGTTGTCGCCGTCGAGGGAGAACCCCAGCGAACACATGTAGACGTTGACGAAGCCGCCGTACGACTGGGAGCGGAGGAACCCGCCCACCAGCTTCGGCAGCGCATCGAACGCACCGCTGATCACGGTCTGCCCGCTCACCACCGTCTCGCCGAACCGGCGCAGCGAGCGGATCGCCTGGCGTACGCCGGGTCGCAGGTCGGTCACCAGCTCGGCCGTGCTCTCGAGGTTGACGCTGATGTGGTCGAGGTGGCCGAAGAACTCGGCGCGCTCGGTGCCGAGCTTGGTGAGCAGCTTGCGCATCGACACGATCGCGGTGTCGAACTTCCCGGAGCTGTCCGACATGTGCTCGAGCACCGGGGTCAGGGTGGCCACCACCTCGCCGACGATCTCGTCGCGGTCGGCCAGGAAGTTGGTCAGCGTGGCCGTCTGGGTCAGCAACGACTCGATCGTGCCGCCCTCACCCTGGAGCACCGCGATGATGTTGGACGCCAGCAGGTTGATGTCGTCGGGCGAAAGCACGTCGAAGAGCGGCTCGAAGCCGTTGAGAAGCGCCGTCAGGTCGAAGCCGGGGTCGGTGCGGTCGAGCCCGAAGGTGTCGCCGTCGGTCATCGGCCGGCCCTCGGTCCGACCGGGCAGGAGCGCGAGATAGCGCTGACCGAGAAGGTTCTGGTAGCGCATCGTCAGCGTGGTCGTGTCGGTCACCGTCTGGGTGCGCTGCACCGTGAACCGCACGTGGGCCAGGTGGTTGTCCTTCACCTGGATCGACTCCACCCGGCCCACCTTGACGCCGGAGATGCGTACGTCGTCGCCGCTCCGCAGCCCGCTCACGTTGGTGAAGTCGGAGGTGAACGTGCGGGTGCCGCCGCTGACCTGGTTGGTCATCGTGTTGTAGAGCCCCACGAACAGCAGCACGCTGACCAGGCAGAAGAGGCTGAACTTGACCGCGATGGACCTCACTGGCCACCTCCCGGGCAGCCGCGGCCGTTCAGACCGCCGTACGACGGACAGTCGCCGGGGCCGTAGCCGTCCTCCTTGGTGGTGCGGAGGTTGCCGTCGATGCGCACCCAGCCACGCGGGGTGATCGCCGGGCCGACGCGGTCGGCGAGGGCGACCACGGCTGCGAAGACCCGCGGCAGGTCGCCCCGACCGAGGTAGAGGGCGTTGACGACGCGGCCGATGAGGGGCACGCCGTACTCGAGGGCGGCCTGGTACCGGCTGATCAGCTGGTTCGCCCCGTCGAGTACGGCGCCGGTCTTGGTCGTGAAGCTGGTGAACTGCTTCTCGGTGTCGATCATGGTCTGGCCGGCCATCATCAGGCCGTCGAGCGCCGTGAACAGGTTGGGCGCCATCCGCGAGAACGTGGTCATCACGACGGTCGCGAGCCTCAGGTCCTGGCGGATCAGCGGGACGTACGGCTCGACCTCGGCCATCACGTGGTCGGCGTCGTCGATCATCGCGCCGATGACCTCGCCCTGGCCGTCGAGCGCGGTCGCGAAGGTGTTGAGCATCGTCGCGAGGTCGGCCGGGCCGAGCGCGTCGACGAGGTCCTCGGTGTCGTCGAGCAGGTGCTGCAGCTCGACCGTGGTCCGCGACGCGTCCGGAGTGAGTACGGCGCCCGCCGTGATCTCGCCGCGCGGAGCCCGCGGCCGCACGAGCTCGACGTACGCGGCACCGAAGATGCTGACCGGCAGCACCCGAACCGTCACGTTGCCCGGCACCTTGCGGGCCTGGTCGGGCTCGAGCTCCAGGTCGAGCCGGACCCCGGTGTCGTGCGGCCCGGTGTTGACTGACTTCACCTTGCCGACGATCACGCCGCGCAGCTTGACGTCGGATCCCGCCTGGATCGCGCCGCCGCCGTCCTCCATGACCACGCTCGCGGGCACCTTCTCGCTGAACGAGCCGGCAGAGTAGGCCAGCATCAGCGCCAGGATCGCGCCCGCCACGACGGTCGCGATCACGCCGCGGATCATCAAGATGCCCTGCGGCGTCTCGCGGTGACTCCCGAACAGCCCCGGCACGTCAGCCCGCCACCCGGAAGCCGGGGTCGTGACCCCAGAACACCAGAGTCAGGATCATGTCGAGCACGATGACCGAGACGATGCTGGCGCGGATCGCCCGGCCGGTCGCCTCGCCGACGCCCTGCGGGCCGCCGCCGGCGCGGAACCCGAACCAGCAGTGGATCAGCGCCACGGCGGTCGCGAACACGACGATCTTCACGACCGACAAGAAGATGTCTCTGCCGTCGATGAACGAGTAGAAGTAGTGCTCGTAGGTGCCGCGCGACTGATGGAAGATGAGTACGACGGAGAGCTCGCTGGCCAGATAGGAGCCGAGCAGGCCGATCAGGTAGAGCGGCACGATCGCGACCATCGCGGCGATCACACGGGTGCCGACGAGGTAGCGCATCGGCTCGACCGCCATCACCTCGAGGGCGTCGATCTCCTCGCTGATCCGCATCGAGCCGAGCTGCGCGGTGTAGCGACAGCCGACCTGGCCGCCGAGCGCGAGGGCGGCGACCAGCGGGGCCAGCTCGCGAGTGTTGACGCCCGCGGAGACGAAGCCGGTCAGCGGGGCCAGTCCGAGCAGCTCGAGGCCGTTGAAGCCCTCGATCCCGAGCGACGTACCGGCCGAGAGCGACATCAGCACCATCACGCCGACGGTGCCGCCGCCGACCAGCAGGGCCCCGGTGCCCCAGCACACGTCGGCGAGCTGCCGGAGCACCTCGCGGGGATAGCGGCGCATCGTGTAGACGCTGCCCCAGATGGTGAACGCGCAGAACGACGCGAAGTCGCCGACTCGCGTCGAGGTCGAGGTCAGCACGTTGGCCATGCGATCAGGCCACCCGGCTCGGTGCGAGCATGACGTAGGCCTGCGTGAGACCGACGTTGACCATCGCGAGCGCGATGAAGCTGATCACCACCGACTCGTTGACCGCGTCGGCCACGCCTTTCGGGCCGCCCGAGGCGTTGAGGCCCTTGTGCGCGGCCACGATCGTCGCGATGAAGCCGAACAGCAGCGCCTTGCCTTCGGCCAGCAACAGGTCCGTCGGCTGGGCGAACGACACGAAGGCGCCGATATAGGTGCCGGAGCTGACCGAGCCGCCGCCGACGTTGACGACGTACCCGGTGATGATCGAGGTGGCGGCGACGATGACGTTGAGCAGCAGCGCGACCACGAGGGCGGCGACGATGCGCGGCGCGACCATCCGCTGGATCGGCGAGATGCCCATGACCATCAGCGCGTCGACCTCCTCACGGATCGTCCGCGCGCCGAGGTCGGAGGTGATCGCGGCACCGACGGCGCCGGCGATCATGATCGAGGTGACCAGCGGCGCGCCCTGCCGGAGTACGCCGATGCCGTTGACCGCGCCGCTGAACGACGCGGCACCGATCTGCTGGGCGACGCCACCCACCTGGATCGAGACGATGATGCCGAAGGGGATCGCGACCAGGATCGTCGGCAGCACCGAGACCCGCGACATGAACCAGGCCTGGAGCAGGAACTCCTGCCACGAGAACCGGCGACGGAAGATGTCCGTGACCGCGATGGTGCTGGCCTCGATGGCCAAGATGATCATTGCGCCGGCGGTCTCCACGCCCTTGCGCATCCGCCCGGTCAGATCGGCAGCCACCCGCGCGGGCAGCATGGCTTGTCTGGCAGGGGTCGCCGAAGACGCCATAAGTACGTGTCCCTCTCACCGATCCACGGTCGCCCGTCGATGCTCTCCACGTCTGTAACTCACAATGCAACCCGAAGTTACGGACTAGTTGTGATGAGGTCCACAGACACTCGCCGTGTCCCAGGTCACACTTGCCTGGCGGCTACACCGAACGCGCGGGCAGATGGGTCCGCGGCGCCATCCGAGGTCCCCGTCGAGGGCGGCGGTGGCCGGCCATGGCGAGCAGTGCCTGGACCCGGTAGCGGTGCGGACGCCACGGCTCCAGGAGTACGGCGAGCTCCACGTCGTCGACCGGCTCGCCGGTCAGCGCCCATCCGACGTCCTTGGCCACGTGGTAGTCGCCGAAGCTCACCGCGTCCGGGTCGCCGTGCGCCCGCGAGCGGGTCTCCGCGCTGGTCCAGACGCCGATCCCGGGGATGCTGCGCAACCGGCGGTCCGCCTCGGCGTGGTCGAGGCCCGTGGTGCGCTCGAGCGCGTCGGCAACCCGGGCGGCCTGGACGATCGTCCGCGACCGGGCCGGGTCGACGTGCATCCGCAGCCACTCCCACGACGGGATGGTGCGGAGCTGGTGCGGTGCGGGCTGCACGCGCAGCCTCAGGTCGGCGCCCGGCCCGGGTGCGACCTCGCCGTACTGAAGGACGAGCCGGCGGAAGCCGGCGAACGCCTCCTGGCCGGTGACCTTCTGCTCGATGATCGCCGGCACGAGCGACTCCAGGACCAGGCCGGTGCGGCCGATCCGCCAGTGCGGGTGAGCCCGATCCGCGGCTTCGAGCACCGGGTGCCTCGGCTCGAAGCCGGTCCGGTCGTCGTCGGCGCCCAGCAGGCTCGGCAGCCGGTCCAGCGCCCACGCGGCGCCGGGGCCCCAGGCTCGGCCCTCGACCTCCCCCGCTGCCGGGCGGCTGTGTACGGCGAGCGTCGCCGGCCCCTCCGGCGTGCGGATGCCCCGCCAGATCTGCCCGTCGACGATCTTGTACGTCGGGTCTCCCCCGCCGTGTCTCAGCACGCCCAGGATCTGCCCGACGGGACACGGCCAGTCGGGACGCCACACGCGGACGGCCTCGCTCACTCGCATAACGTAGCCGCCGGGGCCGACGTCTTGTCGGTGCCCGGCGCCAGAATGGGCACATGCTGCTCTCGACCGTCGTCGACGCCTCGAACCGGATCGCCGCCACCCGCTCGCGCAAGGCCAAGACCGAGATCCTGACCGAGGTGCTGCGCGCGGCCGAGCCGGGCGAGGTCCGGACCGTGGTGGCCTACCTGTCCGGCGTACTGCTACAGCGGCGCACCGGGCTGGGGTGGCGGTCCATGTCGGCGCTCCCCGACCCGGCCACGGAGGCCACGCTGACGGTCGCAGAGGTGGACGCCGCCTTCGAGGCTCTGGCGGCGATGAGCGGCCCGGGCTCGCAGAGCGCGCGGGTGGACGCGACCACCGCGCTCTTCGAGCGCGCGACCGAGGCCGAGCAGGCCTGGCTGCGTGGCGTCGTGACCGGCGCGGTCCGGCAGGGTGCGCTCGACGCGCTGGTGCAGGAGGCGCTGGCGGCGGCGACCGGCGTACCTCTCGCGACGCTGCGGCGAGCCGCGATGCTGGCGGGCTCCACGACCGCGATCGCCGGGTTGGCCGTCGACGGCGGCGCCGAGGCGCTCGACGCGATCCGGCTCGAGGTCGGCCGACCGGTGCTGCCGATGCTGGCGTCGAGCGAGCCCGACGTCGCGGCGGCGCTGGCCCGGACAGGTACGCCGGCCGCGGTCGACGCGAAGCTCGACGGCATCCGGCTGCAGGCCCACAAGACCGGCGACGAGGTGCTGCTGGTGACCCGCACCCTGGAGGACGTCACGGCGCGGCTGCCCGAGGTGGCCGAGGTGGTGCGTGCCCTGCCGGCGGAGCTGCTGGTGCTGGACGGCGAGGCGATCGCGCTGGGACCGGACGGGCGGCCGAGACCGTTCCAGGAGACCGCCTCGCGGACGGCGTCGCGGTTCACCGGCGACGTCTCGGTGACGCCGTACTTCTTCGACCTGCTGCACGTCGACGGCGAGGACCTCCTCGACCGCCCCGGCTCCGAGCGGCTGGAGCGGCTCGAGCGGCTGGTGCCCGCCGCCCACCTGGTCCCGCGGGTGGTCGCGTCGACGCGCGAGGAGGCGGAGGCGGCGCTCACGTCCGCGCTCGACGCGGGTCACGAGGGGGTCGTCGTGAAGAACCTCGCCGCGGCGTACGACGCCGGCCGCCGTGGCGCCGCCTGGGTTAAGGTCAAGCCGGTGCACACCCTCGACCTGGTCGTGCTCGCCGTCGAGGAGGGCAGCGGCCGCCGGCGCGGCTGGCTCTCCAACATCCACCTCGGCGCGCGGGACCCCGAGGGCGGCTTCGTGATGCTCGGCAAGACCTTCAAGGGCATGACCGACGAGATGCTCGCCTGGCAGACCAAGCGCTTCACCGAGCTGATGGTCGACCGAGACGACTGGGTGGTCCGGCTGCGGCCCGAGCAGGTGGTCGAGATCGCGTTCGACGGCGTACAACGGTCGTCGCGGTATCCCGGCGGGCTGGCCCTCCGCTTCGCCCGCGTCGTCCGTTACCGCGACGACAAGACGGCCGCTGACGCCGACACGATCGACGACGTACGCCGCCTCGCAACCTGGCTCGACTGACCCAACGCGGCGAAACCGTCTTGTGACAGCTGTGTCACACGTGTGCGACCCCGAGTTGCATTACATTGGACACATGACCCAACGACGTACCGATGGGCGACGTACGGCGGCCGCGACCCGGCGCCGGGAGCGCGAAGCCCAGATCCTCGCCGCCACCCGCGCGCTCTTCGACGAGCGGGGCGTCCGCGACGCACAGATCGAGGACATCGCGTCGGCGGTCGGCACCAACCGCGCGATCATCTACCGGCACTTCTCCGGCAAGGAGGAGCTGTTCGCGCTCACCCTGGTCGGCTATCTCGACGAGCTGCACGAGCGCCTCCAGAAGGTCGCGGCCGCGGAGACGGCACCGCGCGACCAGCTGGTCGCCATCGTCTCCGAGTTCGCCGACTTCGGCCTCGAGTTCCCGGCGTTCGTCGACTGCGCGCAGACGCTGATGCGCCGCCCCGGCCCCGAGCTCCTCGACGAGATCAGCGAGAGCGCCCTGTTCCGGCTCGGCCGGGCCATCTCCGGCTGCCTCCGGACCATCACCGACACCCTCGACGCCGGCGTGGCCGACGGCACCTTCGACATCGACGACACCAACCTGCTGGCCAACCACATGTACGCCTCGGGGCTCGGCGCCCTGCAGCTGGCCCGGGTCGGAATGCTGATCAAGGAGGCCGCCCCCGGCATCCCCACGATCGCGCCGCTCTCACCCGAGCAGGTCAAGCGCTACCTGGTGGCCTCGGCGACGGCACTTGCGGCCCGCGACTGACCGGCCCCTCAGTCCCGCTCGAGTACGGCGGTCACACCCTGGCCACCGGCGGCACAGATCGAGATGACCCCCTTGCCGGAGCCCTTCTCCGCCAGCAGCTTGGCCAGCGTGTGGATGATCCGGCCACCGGTCGCGGCGAACGGGTGACCCGCCGCGAGCGACGACCCGTTGACGTTGAGCCTGCTCCGGTCCACCGAGCCGAGCGGCTTGTCGAGGCCGAGGCGCTCCTTGCAGAAGATCGGGTCCTCCCACGCCTTGAGCGTGGCCAGCACCTGCGACGCGAACGCCTCGTGGATCTCGTAGAAGTCGAAGTCCTCGAAGGCGTAGCCCGCGCGAGCCAGCATCCGCGGCATCGCGTACGCCGGCGCCATCAGCAGACCCTCGTGACCGTTGACGTAGTCGACCGCGGCGGTCTCGTAGTAGGTCAGGTAGGCCAGCACCGGCAGCTGGTGCGCCTCGGCCCAGTCCTCCGACGCGAGCAGCACCGCGGAGGCGCCGTCGGTCAGCGGGGTGGAGTTGCCGGCGGTCATCGTGGCGGCCGAGCCCTTGCCGAAGACCGGCTTGAGCTTCGACAGCTTCTCGACCGAGGAGTCCGGGCGCAGGTTGAGATCCCGCTCCACGCCGCGGAACGGCGTGATCATGTCGTCGACGAAGCCGGCCTCGTAGGCCTTGCCCAGCCGCTGGTGCGAGGTGGCGGCGAGCTCGTCCTGCTCCTCGCGACCGATGTCCCACTCGAGCGCGGTCAGGGCGGCGTGCTCACCCATCGACAGCCGCGTGCGCGGCTCGCCGTTCTGGGGGATCGACGGGACGATGTCGCCGGGGCGCACCTTGGCCAGCGCGGCCAGTCGGCCCCTCAGGTCCTTGGCCCGGTTGAGCTCGAGCAGGATCTTGCGGAGGTTCTCGCCCACGGCGATCGGGGCGTCGGAGGTCGTGTCGGACCCGCCGGCAACGCCGACCTCGATCTGGCCGAGGGCGATTTTGTTGGCGACCTGCATGGCGGCCTGGAGGCCGGTGCCGCAGGCCTGCTGGATGTCGTACGCCGGGGTCTCGGGCGAGAGCTTCGAGCCGAGGACGGTCTCACGGGCGAGGTTGAAGTCGCGCGAGTGCTTCAGGACGGCGCCGGCGGCGAACTCACCCAGCCGCTCCCCCTCCAGCCCGTAACGCTCGACCAGACCGTCCAGCGCGGCGGTCAGCATCTCCTGGTTGGACGCGGTGGAGTAGGCGGTGTTCGAGCGGGCGAACGGGATCCGGTTGCCACCGAGCACGGCAACGCGGCGGGACTTACCCAGCATGGTCAACTCCTGATGATTCGAACGAGTGCTTCTATCCTTGCCAAAGTTCGGCCTTAGCGAAATGCAGTGGGATGGAGATCACGAAAAGTGGACTCCCAGTTACACCGCTGGTTGCATAGCATCGTTACCACCGCGTAGAACCGCGACTCGACAGTCTTTCTTCCTAAGGACAGCATCGAACCATGAGCGACCGCTACCAGTTCTTCACCCGGACCCCCGTCGGCAAGCTGCTGGTCAAGAACCTCGGCCTCCCCAACCCGGTCGAGCTCGACCGCTGGACCGAAGGGTCCCCTCTCGTGAGCGGCACCGTCGTCGTAGGCGGTGCTGGACGCCTGGTCAAGCCCGTGACGGCGGCCCTCGACGGCCTCGGCATCGCCTCCACCACCGAGACCGCGGAGGGCGAGAAGTACAAGGGTCTGGTCTTCGACGCCACCGGCATCACGACCACCGCCGATCTGGTCCAGCTGCGCGACTTCTTCACTCCCCTGATGCGCAGCCTGGCCACGTGCGCGCGCGTCGTCGTACTCGGAGCGCCGCCGGAGCTGGTCTCCGGCGAGGAGCGGATCGCGCAGCGCGCGCTCGAGGGCTTCACCCGCTCGCTCGGCAAGGAGATCGGCCGCGGCGGCAGCGTCCAGCTCGTGTACGTCGCCGAGGGAGCCGAGAAGTCGGTCGACTCGACGCTGGCGTTCCTGCTCTCGCCCAAGTCGGCCTACGTGTCGGGCCAGGTGGTCCGGATCGGCGTGACCGGTGAGAAGAAGGCCGTCGCCGTCAAGGACTGGGAGCGCCCGCTGGCCGGCAAGATCGCCCTGGTGACCGGCGCCAGCCGCGGCATCGGCGAGCAGATCGCCCGGGTCCTGCACCGCGACGGCGCCACCGTGGTCGGCGTCGACGTGCCGCAGGCGGCCAGCGAGCTGCAGACCGTGATGAAGGAGCTGAACGGCGACTACCTCACCCTCGACATCACCCACTCCGACGCTCCGCTGCGGATCGCGGCGCACATCAAGGACAAGCACGGCGGCGTCGACATCGTCGTACACAATGCGGGCATCACGCGCGACAAGAAGCTCGCCAACATGGCCGAGGACCGCTGGAACTCCGTGATCGCGGTCAACCTGACCGCCCCCGAGCGGATCACCCGCGCGCTGCTCGACGCCGACGCCGTCAACGCCAACGGCCGGATCATCGGCGTCGCCTCGATCGCGGGCATCGCCGGCAACCTGGGCCAGACCAACTACGCCGCCTCGAAGGCCGGCGTCATCGGCTTCGTGGACTCGCTGGCCGGCGAGCTCAAGAACGGCATCACGATCAACGCGGTCGCTCCGGGCTTCATCGAGACCAAGATGACCGCCGCGGTGCCGTTCGCGACCCGCGAGGTCGGCCGCCGGCTCAACGCGATGTCGCAGGGCGGCCAGCCGGTCGACGTCGCGGAGGCGATCGCCTGGTACGCCAACCCGGCCTCCACCGCCGTCAACGGCAACGTGGTCCGGGTCTGCGGCCTGATGATGCTGGGAGCCTGACCGTGACCGACGTACGCACCCTCGAGGGCGCCGGCGGCGGGCTCGGCGGCCTGCTCAAGGCGGCGCTGCCGATCGTGCCGGTCGTCAACCAGCTGCCGGGGGTCCGCAAGACCGCCAAGACGCTGCCGGACCTGGTGTTCAAGCGCACGACCACGGTCGAGCGGGACCACGTGGCGGCGTACGCGTCGGTGTGCGGGTTCCCCGACAAGGACGTCGCTCCGCTGCCCTACCTGCACATGGTGGCGTTCCCGCTGCACCTGGCGCTGATGACGGATCCGGCGTTTCCCTACCCGGCGATCGGCACGGTCCACCTGGAGAACGCCATCACCCAGCACCGGCCGGTGCGGGTCGGTGAGTCGGTCACGGCGAGCGCCAAGGCGCAGCACCTCCGGCCTCACGCCAAGGGCAAGGTGTACGACGTCGAGGTCAGCGTCACCTCCGACGGCGAGACCATCTGGGAGAGCACGTCGACGTACCTCCGCCTCGGGGGAGGCGACAAGGAGAACGGCGACCCGGGTCGCACCTTCTCCCCCGTCCCCAACGGCGGCATCCCCTGGAAGCTGCCCGCCGACCTCGGCCGCCGGTACGCCGCGGTCTCGGGCGATCACAACCCGATCCACCTCTACCCGATCACCGCGAAGGCGTTCGGTTTCCCGCGGCAGATCGCGCACGGCATGTGGAGCAAGGCGCGGTGCATCGCCGCGCTGGAGAACCGGCTGCCCGACGCGGTCACCGTGGAGGTCGGCTTCAAGAAGCCGATCTTCCTGCCCGGCACGGTGTCGTTCGGGATGCGCCAGATCGGCTCCGGCTTCGAGTTCTCGCTCGAGAACCCGAAGAGCGGCGCCCCGCACCTGCTCGGGCGCACCACCGCGATCTGAGCGAGCGCGCAGCCTCTCAGGCCTGGTCCGGATCCTTGCGGATCCGGACCAGGCCCTCTTGCGCGACGGAGGCCACCAGCCGGCCGTCCTGGCTGAACACCCGGGCCAGGGCCAGGCCGCGGCCGCCGGAGGCCGACGGGGAGTACTGGTCGTAGAGCCACCACTCGTCGGCCCGGAACGGCCGGTGGAACCAGATCGTGTGGTCGAGCGAGGCCGCCTGCACCTTCGGCGACCCGATGTGTACGCCGTGTGGCCCGAGCGTGGACCCGAGCAGGGTCAGGTCGCTGGCGTAGGTGAACGCCGCCTGCTGGATGATCGGGTCGTCTGACATCGTGTCGCCGACGCGGATCCACAGCCGGTTCTGCGCGGCCCTGCCGGGGTCGGTGTGCCCGGTCATGTCGACCCAGCGCACGTCCAGCGCCGACCACTCACGCTCCCAGGTCGAGGTCTCGGCTCGTTCCCGTGCCCGGAACAGCGCCGCGGCGTCGACGGCGTCCTCGGGCGAGGGGACGTCGGGCATCGGGTCCTGGTGCTCGAGTCCGTCCTCGGGCAGCTGGAAGTTGGCGGTCATGAAGTAGATCCCGCGGCCGTGCTGACGAGCCACCACCCGCCGAGTGGCGAACGACCGGCCGTCGCGGATCGCCTCGACGTCGTACACGATCGGGACGGCGGGGTCTCCGGGCCGGAGAAAATAGCTGTGCAGCGAGTGGACCTGGTAGTCCGAGGGCATGGTGCGGTAGGCCGCGACCAGCGCCTGACCGGCGACCTGCCCGCCGAAGACCCGCTGCATGGACGTGTGGGGCTGGCGGCCGCGGAACAGGTTGACGTCGATCTCCTCGAGATCGAGCAGATCCGCGATCTCGGCAGCAGTGCGTGGCACGGGCGTCCTCTCAGGCGTCGTCGGAGCGGCCCGGGCCGTCCGACTTGTCGGGAGCACCCGGTTGCTCGGGCGGTTGGGGGCTCTCCGGCCCTTCCTGCTGCTCGGCCCGCTCCGGCGCGTCAGGCGTGTCGAGGCCGGCCAGGAACTGCTCGAACTGCGCGCCGATCTCCTCGCCGGTCGGCAGCGGCTGGTCGCGCGCCAGCAGCGAGGCGCCGGCATCCTCGGCCTCCTGGAAGGAGTCGTACTGCTGCTCCAGCCCGGCGACGACCTGGCGCACCTCGTCGTTGGTCTCCAGATAGCCGGCGATCTCGGACTCGGTCTCCTCGGCGGCCTCGGCCAGCGCACCGGAGTCGAGGGACAGGCTGGTGGCTCGCTCCGCCTCGTCGAGCAGCGTGATCGCGGCCCGCGGGTAGTTGAGCTGCGCGATGTAGTGGGGCACGTGCGCGACGAAGCCGAGCGATCGGAAGCCCCACTCCCCCAGCCTCACCTCGAGCAGCGACTGGGCGCTGGACGGGATCCGCAGCTCGCCCTGCCAGCGGCTCGCCCCCTCGATCAGGTCGGGGTCGGACGCGTGTGGCGTCACCGCGATCGGCCGGGTGTGCGGCACCGCCATGGGTACGCCGGCCAGGGTGACGACCTTGTCGACGGCGAACCGGCGTACGACGTCGCGCACGGCCTTGGCGAACCCCTCCCAGCGCATGTCCGGCTCGGGCCCTCGCAGCAAGAGGTACGGCGCCTCCTGCTGGTCGCGCATCAGCCGCACCGTCATCCGCGGGGCGTCGTACGCCTCGTAGTGGTCGCGGATGAAGCTCATCGCCGGCCGGCGGGCTCGGTAGTCGTAGAACTCGTCGACGTCGAAGGTGGCGACCACCTTGCCGCCGCCGAGGGTTTCGAGGTGGTCGGCCGCCAGGATCGCGGCGTTGCCCGCGTCGAGGAACCCGTGCAGCACCAGGATCAGCACCGGCTCGTGGCCCTCGAGCTCGGGGACCTCGTCCACGATGTGCACGTACCTGGACGTCTGCGCCACGCTCACTCCTCGCTGTCTGCCGTTCCCGCGGATCCCCCCGAGACGCACCCAACACCCTAGGGGAGCCAACCATTCCCCGAAGCCGCGAGTCGGCACGAGAGTCCCGGATCACACTGGACCCGGCAGATCGCTGGGGCAAGCCCGCACGGTCGCGACGTTGGTGCGCGGCCGACGCCGAACCATTCTGCCCGCCCGTCTCGTCTGGGAGGGTGAGCCGGACAGACCCGCCCGGCAGGACGGAGGAGATGTGAAGGCACGCGATCAGAACGCCTTCGCCGAGTTCGCTGCGGGGCGGGCGGTGGCGCTGCATCGCGCGGCGTACCTGCTCGTCGGCGACCGACAGCTGGCCCAGGACCTCGTGCAGGAGGCGCTGACCAAGACCTACGTGGCCTGGCCACGGCTGCGCGACCCCGGCAACGCCGAGGCGTACTGCCGCAAGGCGATGACCACCACGGCGATCAGCTGGTTCCGGCGCAAGGGCTGGGACAACGAGCGGCCGACCGAGACGGTCCCCGAGCTCGGTCATGAGTACGACGACGCGTCGGCCCAGCGAGTCACGCTCTGGCAGGCGCTCCTCGAGCTGCCGGTGCGACAGCGCGCGTCATTGGTGCTGCGCTTCTACGAGGACCTGACCGAGGCCCAGACGGCCGACGTGATGGGGTGCGCGGTCGGCACGGTGAAGAGCCAGGTGTCGGCCGCCCTGAAGAAACTTCGCGACCGGCTCGGCGACGACGTCGAGCTGCTGTCGCCCGACGAGATGGTGGGTGCCTGATGACCGGCAAGCTGATCGAGACAATGCGCAGCCAGGCCGGGGAGCTGGGCTCCCCGGCGCTCGACCTGGACTCGATCGTCCACGAGGGCGACCGTCGTACCCGCCGGCGTCGGCTCGCCGTCGTGGCGGTTGGAGTGGTCGGGGCGGTGGTCCTCGGCGGCGCGGCCGTCCGGCTGGTCGACCCCGGCGACCCCGAGGGGCAGGTGGCCGACGGGACCACGCAGCGGCCGCACGAGCTCAGCTATGCGACGGGCAGCCGGATCCACGTCGGCGACACGGACCTGGACGCCGGGCGGCCGATCCGGGCGTACGTCGAGACCGACGCCGGCTACGTCTTCTCCTCCACGGACCTCGGGGTCTACACGCTGATCGACGGCGAGACCGCCCGGGTGGGCACGCTGACGAAGCCGGTTGACGACGTACCCGAGCTGGTCGCCGATGGGTCCCGGGTCGGCTGGCTGGACGCCGACGATCTTTACAAGGTGCGCGACCTGGCGACGGGCGAGGTCGTCGAGACGCCCGCCAACCACGAAGGAGTCCGGGGTTCCGCGGTCTCCGCGTCCATCACCGCCCTCGACGGAGCGACGGCCTATCTGTTCGACGGCCGTGGACCGGTGGCCTGGGACCTCGAGTCGGGAGCAGTCAACCCGCGCGGTCCGGCGGACAGCCGGAGGGTGGTCGACGCGGAGGACGGCGTACTCCTGGTCGAAGGAGAACCGTCGGACGCGGTGATCACGTCGACCGGGTCGGTGCCGGTGCAGATCGACGACTTCGCCAACCTGTCGCCGGACGGGCACTACGCGACGACGTCTCGCGACGACACGGGCTTCCTGATCGACGCGCGGACGGGTGAGCGGCTGCCGTTCGACCACGGGCACGACTGGGCGATCGGCTACCAGTGGCTCACCGACGGCACGTTCGCCGCCATGGTCTTCGACCATGAGGGCGACGGGTGGGGAAAGCCCGCGTTGCTGACCTGCGCGGCCGCGACCGGCGCCTGCGAGACGACGGTCCGGCAGCTGCCGGCGGAGCTCGGTGAGTTCCAGCTGCCGATCGGGGTCGCGTTCGTCACCGAAGGCTGAGCACAGCAGCACCATGAAGCCGGGCCCGGAGCGACTCGGAGCGACTCCGGGGCCACTCCGGGGCCACTCCGGGGCCACTCCGGGCCCGGCGGCGTCGCTCAGAGCGACTTGGCCCAGGCGATGGCGGTCGCGGTGAGCTGGCGGGTGTCCAGCCCGAGCTCACGGCGTACGACGCGGTCCACCTCGTAGTCGAACGTCGCCGGGTCCTCGCCGAACGCGGCCATCAGCCGCCACAGGCGCCCGATGCCGTAGCGATGCGCGATCCACTCGCACGCCAGCAGACTCAGTGCGTAGCTGCGGCCCGGGTCGACCTCGTAGAACGTGCGTCCCTCGGGCAGGTCGGTCGCCCCGGCCACCTGGCCCGCCGACCGGCGCAACACCAGGTCCCGAAACGCGACGGGAACCTCCTCCGCCGCCACGAGGTCGGCGGCGCCCTCGCGCAACCAGACCGGCGAGGCGTAGTCGAGGCTGTGGACCGCGACGTGAGTGAGCTCGTGCCGGAACACGAACGATGACGCACTGGACATGTCGTAGTCGGGGTTGATCGCGAACCGCATCGCGGCGAGCCGCCCGTCGTCCGGCGATCTCAGCACCGGGAAGGCCAGCCCCGCCGTGTCGGAGACGTCCATCGCCGACCCGCGGTCCATCAGCGTGGTGTCGGTGCTGTCGTAGACGACGACGTGGTCCTCCCACACCGGCACGACCCGGTCGACGTCCTCCAGCGCGTCGGCCACGGTGTGCGTCACCTCGTCCGCATAGGGCGCGGTCCGGTCGTCGAAGACCGCGAGTACGCCGCGCTGCTCGCGCAGGGTGACCGGCCCGAGATCCCAGGGCGCGGGCAGCCAGCCGTTCAGGCTGTCGAACTTGGAGTCGCGGTCGTCGGTGAGCAGCGGACGACCGTCGGGCCCCTTCACGAACGTGTAGAGGTCCTCGGTGACGACCGGGCTGGCGTCGTACTCGCGAAGCTGGAGGGTCTGCAGGACCACGAACTGGGTGACGCCGCGGCGCTGGATGGTGGCCGGTACGCCGCCGGGCTTCACCGCCAGCTCGAACGTCTCGACGGGCAGCTCGCCCAGGTTGTCGAAGTACGCCGCCTGCCGGGCGAGGAAGTCGCGGTTGCCCGGGTCGACGGTCGCCAAGAACCCGCTACGGTCGTCGCCCTCGACGGCGCCCAGGCGCACGGCGACCAGTCGCTCGGCGGCGGCCACGAAAGCCCGACCGTCGTCGATCGGCCCGTCGGTGGACACCGTCACGCCGGCCGACGGCGAGCCGCCCGCAAGACCGCCGGCCACGACCACGAAGGCCGCCAACGCGGCCACCCGTCCCCCCATAACGGGATCCTAGATCGTTCGCCGGGCTTCGGAGCGGTCAGCGGCTGTGGTCGGACTCCACGAGCTCCTGGCCCTGGTCGATGGCGGTGATGTCCTCGACGATGCCGCGGGCCAGGGTCTGCGGGTCGAGGCCGATCCGCTCGAGGATCACGCCCCGCTTCGCGTGCGAGAGGAACTCCTGCGGGATGCCATGGAGCCGGTACGGCGTGTGGACGCCGGCGGCGTTCAGCGTCTGCAGGAGTACGGCGCCGCAGCCGCCGACCTCGCCGTTGTCCTCGAGCGAGACGACCAGGCGGTGCTCGCGGGCCAGCTCGACCACCGCGGGGTCGACCGGCTTCACCCAGCGCGGGTCGACCACGGTGACGCCGATCCCCTGCGCCGTGAGCCGGCCGGCGACGTCGACCGCGGTCGTGGCGAGCGAGCCGACGGCCACGATCAGCACGTCCTTGGCACCCGAGCGGACGAGTACGTCGGCTCCACCGGCCCTGCCGACCGCCTCGATGTCGGCGGGCGGTGGGCCCTTCGGGAACCGCACCACCGTGGGTGCGTCGTCGACCTCGACCGCCTCGTCGAGCAGCTCGCGCAGCCGGGCCGGGTCGCGCGGCGCGGCGAGCCGAAGCCCGGGCACCACCTGCAGGATCGACATGTCCCACATCCCGTTGTGGCTGGCACCGTCATCGCCGGTGACGCCGGAGCGGTCGAGCACGAAGGTGACGCCGCACTTGTGCAGCGCGACGTCCATCAGCACCTGGTCGAAGGCCCGGTTGAGGAAGGTCGCGTAGACGGCGAAGACCGGGTGCAGCCCGCCCATCGCCAGCCCGGCCGCGGAGGTGACCGCGTGCTGCTCGGCGATGCCGACGTCGAAGGTGCGCTCCGGGAAGCGAGCCGCGAACTTGTCGAGCCCGACCGGGTGCATCATCGCGGCGGTGATCGCGACGATGTCGGGCCGCTGCTCGCCGAGGTGGACGATCTCGTCGGAGAAGTAGTCGGTCCAGACCCGGCCCTTGGGGGTCTCGACGCCGGTCTCGACGTCGAACGGGCCCGGGCCGTGGAACTGGTCGGCCTCGTGTTTCTCGGCGTGGTCGTAGCCGAAGCCCTTGCGGGTGATCGCGTGCACGATCACCGGGCCGTTGAAGCGCTTGGCCTGCGCGAGCGTCTGCTCCAGGGCGGCGCGGTCGTGGCCGTCGACGGGACCGACGTACTTGAGGCCGAGGTCCTCGAAGAGTCCCTGTGGGGCGAGGGCGTCCTTCATGCCCTTCTTCATCGCGTGCAGAGCGTCGTACGCGACGGGGCCGACGCCGGGGATGGCATTGAGGCGCTTCTTGACCTGGTCGAGCACCTGCTCGTAGCGCGGGTTGGTGCGCAGGGTGGTCAGCGCGTGCGAGAGGCCGCCGATGGTGGGCGTGTAGGAGCGGCCGTTGTCGTTGACGACGATGACCAGCCGGCTGTCCTTGGCGATCGAGATGTTGTTGAGCGCCTCCCAGGCCATGCCGCCGGTCAGCGCCCCGTCGCCGATGACGGCGACCACGTGGCGGTCCTCGCCGCGCAGCCGGTAGGCCTTCGCGAGGCCGTCGGCGTAGGAGAGCGCGGTGGAGGCATGGGAGTTCTCGACGATGTCGTGCTCGGACTCCGCCTGGCTCGGGTAGCCGCTGACGCCGCCCTCCTGCCGGAGCTTCGCGAAGCCGGCCTTGCGGCCGGTGAGCAGCTTGTGGACGTAGGCCTGGTGGCCGGTGTCGAAGACGATCCGGTCCCGCGGGCTGTCGAAGACCCGGTGGATTGCGAGCGTGAGCTCGACGACGCCGAGGTTGGGGCCGATGTGGCCGCCGGTGCGAGCGCAGGTCTCGACCAGGAAGTCGCGGATCTCGCTCGCGAGGTCGGTCAGCTGGCCCGGTGAGAGGTCACGCAGGTCGCGTGGGGACGCGATCGCGTCGAGATAGCCCATGGGCGGGATTCTAGTCGCCCGGTCATAGGTCGAAGACGGCGACGGCGGGCTCGTGCAGGCTGCCCATCCAGACCCGGCCCTCGTGCTCGCGTACGCCGGTGACCATGTGGAAGCGGTCGTCGTCGATGTCGAGGTCGTGGACGAGGGTGCCGGCCGCGTCGTACCCCTGGACCCGGATGGTGCGCTTCGGCTTGGGCTGGAGTCGCTCGGGGATGCGCGTCACCTGGCGGCGTACGACGAGGGGCGCGTGGTGCAGTCGCTCCACCACCGGGTCGCGCGGGCTCGCGATGGTGACCCAGATCAGGCCGTCGCTGCCGCGCGCGATGTTGTCGGGGTAGCCGGGCAGGTTCTCGACCAGGAAGTCGCGGCTGCCGGCCTTCTCCCCCGTCAGCCACAGTCGTACGACGGTCCGCGCGCCGGTCTCCGCGACGGCCACGAACGACTCGTCGGCCGCCAGCGCGACGCCGTTGGCGAAGGCCAGCCCGTCGATCTCGGTGGTCAGCTCGCCACGCTCGGTCAGCTTGAGCAGCCGGCCGGTGCGGGTGTGCTCGACGAAGTCCTTCTTCCAGTGCTCGATGCCGTAGTGCGTCGAGGAGTCGGAGAACCAGATGGTCCCGTCGGAGGCCACGGCCGCGTTGTTGCAGAACTTCATCCGGCGGCCCTCGACCTCCGCGACGGCGTACTCGATGGCGCCGGAGGCGGCGTCGATCTTGAGCAGCCCCTCGCGGGCGTCGCAGACCAGCAGCCGGCCGTCGGGCAGCAGCTCGATGCCGAGCGGGCGGCCGCCGGTGTGGGCGATCCGGTCGATCCGGTTGCCGTCGTCGCGGACCTTGAAGATCGAGCCGTCCTCGGTGCCGGTGTAGACGTCGCCGGCGTCGCCGACCACGACGTCCTCGGCGCCGGCGGCGGGGACCTGGAACACCTCGAAGGTCATGCGTCTCTCCCTAGCTCTTGATCGGGTTGCTCGCGGCCACGCCGCGGTAGAGGTCGGAGCCGAGCACGATCGGCAGCGCGAGCCGGGCGGACCTGGTGAGATCGAGTGTCGCGCAGGGTCCGGTAGAGCTCGGAGTCGAGGAACTCCGGCACGATCCGGCTCGCGGCCGCAGTCAGGTCGAGGCCGCGCGCGACGTCGGGCTCGACGAACACGATCCGCAGGCCCTCGTGACAGACGATGTCGGCGTCGGTGAGCGTGGTGTGCGCGGCGAAGACCTGCATCCGGTCGTGCGAGTCGTAGGCCTCGTGCCAGACGTCGTACTCGCGCCACAGCCGCAGCGAGCCGGGGGTCGCGACCACCTCGGTCTCCTCGTGCAGCTCACGGTAGGCGGCCGGCTCGAACTCCTCGCCGGCGTCGACATGTCCGCCGACCAGGCCCCACTTGAGAGGGTCGATGGCCGGGTGTTCGTCGCGTTCTTGGAGGAGCAGCCGCCCCTTCGGGTCGACCAGGATCACGCCGGCGAACTCGTGCACGGCCCCGACCCTACTCAGCGGTCACAACCGAGCGCGATACCGACGTCCACGCAGCGCCTCCTCGACCAGGCCGACCGCACGTCGTACGCCGAGGAGCCGCGCGGACTCCGCATGCCACGTCTGTACGGCGGCCTCGACCACATCCTCGGACGCGACATCGCGCAGCTCCGACCGGGCCTCGCTCAGCCCGCGGCGGGCCGCGTGCTGGCAGGCCTCGACGTGCAGGACCGCGAACCGCGCCAGCACCACCGGATGCCGCCGCAGCGCGAGATGGTCGCGGAACTCCGGCGGGCAGATGTCGAACAGCCAGTTGACCGCCGTCCGCTCCCAGTCGGGGGCGTCGGGCGGCCGGACCTGGCCCGGCCAACCGGGCGGAGCGACGAGACCAACCACGCCTTCGATTCTAGTCGAACAACTGTTCGATCCCTAGCGCGCCTCCAGGACCGCGAGGTCGCGGGTGGCGAAGCGGTGATGCTCGCACTCCTCCTCCATGACGACGCCGAGACACTCGCCAACCGAGCGCTCCTCCTCGGGATATCCGGGGGCGGGCGACCGGGTGCACAGCCGCCCCAGGTCGGCATCGGTCAGCCCGTCGACGATGCCACGCACCAGCGCCATCCGCTCGGCGCGCACGGCCAGCACCTCGGCGTACGACGGTCGCGCGTCGAGCTCCATGCCGAGCGCGGCCGCGTCGGCCGGTGCGTAGGCCGTCTGCGGAAGGCCGAGCCGATGGAAGGGCGTCGGCTGGTCGAGGATCGTGCGGCGCGCCCACGAGTCGGTGATGAAGACGAGGTGACGCAGGGTCTCGACGAAGGACCACTCGCCGTCGACGCGCTCGTGAAGCGCCGGCTCGGGCAGCCGCGCTGCCCGGGCCGTTGTCTCCGACCACATCCGCTCGACGGTGTCCCGCATCGCGCGGAAGCCGTCGGCGTCGCGCAGCCCTCTCAGCTGCACCCGCTCCGGATGACGGCGGTCGAGCTCGGCGTCGACGTACGCCGTGACGTCGACGCCGTTGACGACCAGACCCTCGACGTATCCGGAGATCTCGACGTCGACCGCGCACGCGTCGAC
>DASXRJ010000106.1:0-2561 GCA_036506675.1 Nocardioides sp.
GTCAGCGCGGGTTCGCCCAGGCAGAACCCGTTGGCCACCTCGGCCAAAGGCGACTCGTGTCGGCGCGCGGCGACCAGGAGTTCTTGCCGCTGCTCGTCGAGCGCGTCCATCCGGGCCAGCACGTCGGGCGAGGGGGCCTCCCGACGTACCAGCCTGTCGACCTGCTCGTCACTGACGTAGAGCCCTCGGAGCTCGTCCATGCTCAGCTCATAGCGCGCCCGCAGCCGCAGGATCTCGCGATGCACCGCTAGGTCCAGCCAGGCCAGCCAAGGGGCGGTCCAGCCGGTCCGGTCCGGTCGCGTCAGCTGCGTGAGGTCAGCGTCCATCGCCTCTCCCCCGCACCGTCGACGACGAAGTCCGTCCGGCCGAGGCCGGTCATCGCCAGCAGTATCGCCAGCGGTGCCCGGCCGAGCTCGACCACGGCAGCGGCCTCCTCGACGCCCGCCCAGGCGTCCACGTCGAGCACGTTGCGCCACAGGTACGCCGCCGACGCACCGGCCATCCCGGGGAGCCGCCGACCCAAGTCGCGCAGCACGGCCGTCGCCGCGACTCCCAGGACGTGCGGCACCGGTGTCCCCAACGACGGATCCACCGGATCGTCGAGGCGTAGACCGCCGGAGGCGGCGAACGGCGCCGGGTCGAGGGTGTCAAGCCAGGCCCGCACGTTCACGTGGTCCGGGATCGCGAGGGCGAGCCGCAGCAGCGGGTCCTCCAGCACCGCCGCGAACCTGGCCGTTCCGGACGTGGCGGCCAGCACCGCCAGCTTGGCCAGGCGATCCGCACCCACCCCGTCGGTGTCAGGCCAGGCCTCGGTCGCCTTGGACCACGACCAGAGATCCGGCAGGCGGGGAAGCAGCAGGAAGGTACCTCCGAAGCGGGTGTACAGCCGTGGGCCGGGCTCCACGTCGTGGGCGCGGGTCAGGGCCTCCGCCAGCGCCATCCGATCCGCCGCGGGCCACTCGATGAGCGGCAGGAACCCATCGGTCGGGCCGACCGCCACGACAAGGTCGGCCCAGCGGCCCGCTGCCACGGCGGCCAGCACCGGCTCGGTGGATGCACCCGCCCCCGCCACCAGGCGGACCAGCTCGGCCACGTCCAGCGCCGGCCGGGCCACCTCGGCAAGCGTGAGCGGCCGGCCACGGACGGCCTCCACCGCCAGCAGGAGCGCCGTCGAGGCGGTCAACGTCAGCCGTCCCCGCGCACGCAGGTGCCTGAGCGCCGACAACACCGGCACCCGCACGCCACCACCGGCGTCGACCACCTCCAGCAGCCGGTCGCCACAGACCTGGTCGGCCACCTCCTCGAGCCCTGCCGGGCCCAGCCGGAGCAGGGCGGCCTGCAACACGGCCGGTTCCGACGCCGCGAGCGCGATCGCAGCGTCGTGCCACTCCGGGACGGGAGCGAACTCGTCGTACTCCCAGCGACCTCCGGCCCGTCCCCGCGCGAGGTCCAGGAGGAACTCGGCCACGAACGCCGTGCGGTCCGGGAACCAGAGCACGTCTCGTGCATCGCGACCCCTCCTGGCGCGCTTCCGGACCGCTTCCCCGATCGCGGCTGCGACGGCGGAGGCCATCTGCGCGGTCGTCCATCCGGCTCCCACCCCGGCGTGTACGGCGAGCCGCCGGATCAGCCAGTAGCCCTCCGCGTCGAGCGTCGCGAGCGCGCGCTCCAGCGGCGCGGCGAGCTCCTCCTCGAGGGCCGCGACGACCCTGGGCCCGGCGTTCGTGCCTGCCGGCATCCGACAGTGCGCGACCAGCTGCCGGATCTGGAGGTCGGGCGCCGACATGCCGGACTCAGCTCACCGAGCTCGCCCCGACGGGCTGGTCGGCGAGCTCCGGCGAATCGGCCAGTTGCTCCTCCAGCACCCGAATCGCGCCCTCGATGCGCAGCAGCTGGTCGCGTACGCCGTCCCGGTGCCGGTCGAGCTCGGCAAGCTGGGTCTCCCCGGTGGCGTACTCCGAGCGGAGCTGCTGCAGCCTCTCGATGCTCCAGTCCATCTCGTCCTCCTTGTCAGATCGTTGGGAAATCAGCGTGGTCCGATGGCGACGAAGGTGAAGCTGCCGTCGGCGAGTGAGCCGGACGGGTTGGCGGTCGCCACGATCGCGCTCCCGGCGGCGGCGTAGTCAACGACGGCGGTCGCCCCTGCCTGGACGGAGGCGCCGGCGTTGGTCAGCAGGTCCATGTGGACGCGCGTGGCCACAACCGTCGGCTGGCCGACGAACGGGACCGTGTAGGTGATCAGGTAGCGGCCGGTTCCGTTCTTGCTGATCGTGAACCCCTGCCCGGCCTCGATGCTTCCGGTGGTGTCGACCGCACCCCACACCACGCGCACCCTGGTTCCCGATCCGACGGCGTCGAGCCCCGCGAACCGGAGGTTGCCGACCACGTCGGCCGCGCCCGCGACGCGGAGGTCGCCCGAGACGTCGAGCCGGGCGGCCGGGCTCCGGGTGCCGATGCCGACGTTGCCCGTGTGACCGTTCACGAACAGCCGGGACTGCCAGACCTGGTTGCCTCCGCCGGGTTGGGTCGCGTACACCTCGAAGCGCGGGAAGCCGTCGATG
>DASXRJ010000107.1:0-14880 GCA_036506675.1 Nocardioides sp.
ACCAGGTCGTCTACACGCTGGCCCAGGTCGACGGCTCTCTCGCCGGTCTGAGCGCCGAGCAGGTCGCCGGACTGGTGATCGCCTACGAACCCGTCTGGGCGATCGGCACGGGGGAGGTAGCGACCCCTGAGGACGCCCAGGAGGTCTGCTCGGCGATCCGCGGCCGCGTCTCCGAGGTGTACGGCGAAGCGGCCGGCGCGGCGGTCCGGATCCTCTACGGCGGGTCGGTCAAGGCCGGAAACGTCGCCGGGATCATGCAGCAGCCGGACGTCGATGGGTGCCTGGTCGGCGGTGCCAGCCTGCAGGCCGACGAGTTCGGGGGCATTTGCCGCTTCTACGACATGCCGGTCCTGTGACCGGGCTGCACGGGGCGTGGATGAGTGACGTAGGCTGTCCGCCGTGATCCTCCTCTTCACCATCCTGCTCATGGCGTCCAGTGCGCTCATGATTCTTCTTGTCCTGCTGCACAAGGGTCGCGGCGGCGGCCTGTCCGACATGTTCGGTGGCGGAATGTCCAGTTCGTTGGGAGGATCGTCGGTCGCTGAGCGCAACCTCGACCGCCTGACGATCGGCACCGGGGTGATCTGGTTCGCGTGCATCACCGCACTCGGACTGTTGATGGCCTACAAGTCCTGAGAGGAAGTCGTCTAACGTGGCTGGCGGTGGAAACGCCATTCGGGGCAGCCGAGTCGGGGCTGGTCCCATGGGCGAAGCGGAGCGTGGCGAAGCCGCTCCGCGACAGAGCGTGACCTATTTCTGTTCGCACGACCACCGGTCGGTGGTCATCTTCTCGGTCGAGGCGCAGATCCCGGACTCCTGGGACTGCCCGCGGTGCGGTCTTCCGGCGAGCCGGGACTCCGAGAACCCGCCGCCGGCCCCCAAGATCGAGCCGTACAAGACTCACCTGGCGTATGTGAAGGAGCGGCGCTCCGACAAGGAGGCCGAGGACATCCTCGACGAGGCCATCCAGCTCCTCCGCACCCGCCGCAAGAACGGCGACATCATCTTCTGAGGTCCGCCAAAGTTCCAAGCACCCTCCCCGCGCCCGTCGGCATTTCTTTCTTCCGGCGGGCGCGGCGCATTTCCGCCGAAGTGGCGAATTTGGCCCCGCGAGGCGGCGAAATTGGCCCGCGAGGCCAGGATCAAGATCGCCACCTCGAAGGGCCATCCGCGCCACTTCGAGGGGCCAAGATCGCCACTTCGGCGGGGTTTGGGCTTCGGTGGGTTAGAGGCGGGAGGCGGCGTCCTGGTCGAGGAACCAGACGGTCTCGGGAGCGTGTACGCCGCGGGCGGGGATCTCGTGGGGGTCACCACCGGCGAGGGCGGAGGCGACGGCGGCGGCCTTTCCTTCACCGGAGACCAGGAACCACACGGCTGCGGTGCGGTTGAGGGCGGCGAAGGTGAGGCTGATCCGTTGCGGGGGCGGCTTGGGAGACTCGGTGACCGCCACCGCGATCCGGTCGTCGACGTCGAGCTGCGGATAGCCGGGGAACAGCGACGCCACGTGGCCGTCCGGGCCCAGCCCGAGCATCACCACGTCGAACTCGCCGGAGCCATAGGCCCGCACCTGGTCGCCGTACGCCGTCGCGGCCGACTCGAGGTCGCCGAAAGACGAGTCCGGCATCTCGTGCACCCGCGCGGGGTCCACGTCGACATGGTCGAGCAGGGCGATCCGGGCCTGGCCGGCGTTGCGGTCGGGGGAGTCGGACGTGACATAGCGCTCGTCGCCCCACCAGATGTCCACCCGGCTCCAGTCCACCCCCGACTCGGGCGTCAGGCGGGCCAGCTCGGCGTGGATCGCGTCGGCGATGGTGCCACCGGTCAGCGCGATGGCGGGGACCCGGCCCTCGCCCTGCAGGACCACGACGCGGTCGAGCAGCTCGTTGGCCACCGAGGTGGCCAGCTCGGCGGCGGTGGGCGAGATGCGCAGCATCGGTGGGTTGGGCTGGTCGGTCACTTCGTCATCCTCACGAGCTTGCGGACGGTCTTGGCGTAGACGTCGTCCTCGTCGAGCCGGCGCAGCTCCTCGCCCAGGCACTCGGCGACCGAACGGCGCTTGAGCGCGACCGGACGATCCGGCTGGCCCGGCGTGGAGAAGGTCGCCAGCCGGCCGTCCTTCCGGGTGATCGAGATCGGCCCCGACCTGGTCTCCAGCACCACATCGGTTATGCCCGGACCGTTCGAGACCGAGCGGGCCACGTCGACGCGCAGCCGAGAGGCCAGCCAGGCGGCGAGCAGGTCGGCGGAGGGCGACACCTTCTCGGCGGTCACCGAGGCCGCGCGCACCTTCTCCTGCTGCTGGTCGAGGGCGGTGGCCAGCAGTGCCCGCCACGGCGTGATCCGGGTCCAGGCAAGGTCGGTCGAGCCGGCGGCGTACTCACGGCAGAGCGCGAGCAGCGCCGTCGAGCCGCGGCCCTCGGCGGCATCGGTGATGCGCCGCTGGGCGAGTCGCCCCAAGGGGTCGGTCCCGGGATGCGCCGGCGGCGGGCCGGCCCACCAGACGACGACGGGGGAGTCAGGCAGCAGCAGGGGGAGTACGACGGACTCGGGGTGGTCGACCACCGCACCGTGCAGCCGGATCGTGGCCACCTCGCCGGTCCAGCCGGAGCCGATGCCCACCTGCGCGTCGACCCGGGCCGCGCCCCGGCGCGAGCCGAGCACGACGCCGAGCACCCGCGCGGGATGCTCGTACGACGCCTCCTGCGCAGAGGCCATCGCCTCGTTGACCCGCGACTCGTCGACCACCACCACGAGCGTCATCACCATGCCCATGGCTGGAGACCCTGCCCGGCGCCGGGCCCGGATCAGCTCGGCCGCGATCGCGGGGGAGTTAGTGTTGAGCAGCTCGATCATTTGCGGGCCTCCGACTGACGGGTCATGGGCGTCGCCACGTCCTTCCGTCCCGGGCCAGCATCTTGTCGGCCGACGCTGGCCCCCAGGTGCCGGCGGGGTAGCGATCCGGGCGGCCGTGTTCGGCCCAGTGCCGGATGATCGGGTCGAGGATCCGCCACGACAGCTCCACCTCCTGGTGCTGGGGGAACAGTGGCGGGTCGCCGAGCAGCACGTCGAGGATCAGCCGTTCGTAGGCCTCGGGCGACGACTCGGTGAAGGTGCCGCCGTACGCGAAGTCCATGTTGACGTCGCGGATCTCCATCTGGGTGCCGGGCACCTTCGCGCCGAACCGGGTGGTGATCCCCTCGTCGGGCTGGATCCGGAGCACGATGGCGTTCTGTCCGAGGTCCTCGGTCTCGGTCTCGGAGAACGGCAGGTGCGGCGCCCGCTTGAAGACCACCGCCACCTCGGTGACCCGGCGCCCGAGCCGCTTGCCGACGCGGAGGTAGAACGGCACGCCGGCCCAGCGCCGGGTGCCGATGCCGAGTCGGATGGCGGCGTACGTCTCGGTCTTGGAGGACGCCGGGATGTCGTCCTCGTCGGAGTAGCCGCGGACCAGCTGCCCGCCGCTCCAGCCCTCGGCGTACTGACCGCGGGCGGTGGCGGCGTCGAGGTCTTCGGGGAGCACCACCGAGGAGAGGACCTTCTGCTTCTCCGCCCGCAGAGACGCGGCGTCGAAGGCCGGCGGCTCCTCCATCGCGATCAGCGCCATCAGCTGGAGGAGGTGGTTCTGGATGACGTCGCGGGCGGCGCCGATGGCGTCGTAGTAGCCGGCTCGGCCGCCGATGCCGATGTCCTCGGCCATGGTGATCTGCACGTGGTCGACGTAGTTGGCGTTCCAGATCGGCTCGAACATGTTGTTGGCGAAGCGCATCGCCAGGATGTTCTGGACGGTCTCCTTGCCGAGGTAGTGGTCGATCCGGAATACCGCCTCGGGCGGGAAGACCTCCGACACCACGGCGTTGAGCTCGCGGGCCGAGGCCAGGTCGTGCCCGAACGGCTTCTCGACCACGACCCGGCGCCACGACGTACCGTCGCCCTCGGCCATGCTGTGCTTCTTGAGCTGGCCGATCACGTCGGCGAAGAACCGGGGTGGCACGGACAGGTAGAACGCGTGGTTGCCGGCCGTGCCCCGGACCTGGTCGAGCTCGGAGAGGGTGTGCTTGAGCTTCTCGAAGGCGAGGTCGTCGGAGAAGTCGCCCGGCACGAACCGGAAGCCCTCGGCGAGCTGCTGCCAGACCTCCTCACGGAACTCCGTGCGGGCGTGCTGCTTCACGGAGTCGTGGACCACCTGGGCGAAGTCCTGGTCGTGCCAGTCGCGCCGCGCGAAGCCGACCAGGGCGAAGCCCGGCGGCAGCAGCCCGCGGTTGGCGAGGTCGTAGATCGCCGGCATCAGCTTCTTGCGCGACAGGTCGCCGGTCACGCCGAAAAGCACCAGCGAGCAAGGACCCGCGATCCGGGGGAGCCGACGGTCCTGCGGGTCGCGCAGTGGGTTCGTGTACGTCGGCTCCCGGTCGGTCACGCGAGTGCCTCCTGGATCCCTTCCAGAGCCTCGAGGCGCCGCGCGTGCAGCCGGAGCACCGGGCGGCCCTTGTCGGCCAGCACGCTGCCGTCGCCGATCGCCTGGGCGGTGATGAAGCCCTGGAACGTGAACGGCCGGTCCGGGATCTCGAGGTCGGCCACGGGCTCGCCGGTGACCTGCAGGTAGACGCCGGTCGCGGGTCCGCCCTTGTGGTACTGACCGGTCGAGTGCAGGAACCGCGGCCCCCAGCCGAAGGTCACCGGACGCCCGGTGCGGGTCGCGAGCGCGGGACGCACGCCGGCCAGCGCCGCGTCGCGATGCCGGTCGAGATAGGCCTGTACGGCGACGTACCCGTGGGTCTCGTCGAGCCCGCCGAGCAGTGCGGCCACTGCCTCGGCGACCGTCGACGTGTCCGCGGGCAGCCAGTCACCCGAGGCGTAGACGTCGACCTCGCCGTCGGTGAACGTCGGCTCCGGCGCGTCGCCCGCGCCCTCGAGCATGTCGCGGGCGGCCTGCTTGGCGCTCTCGACGTCGGGCTGGTCGAACGGGTTGATGCCGATCACGCGGCCGGCCACGGCGGTGGCGTACTCCCACAGCAGCAGCTGCGCGCCCAGGCTCGCGTCGACCGACGCGCCGAAGCCGGAGGTGGGCCGCACGGAGTCGTCGAAGTCCGGCCCGTAGGTCACCAGCACCTCGTCCGGCGTACTCGGGGAGTAGTTGGGCGCGTCGGTGCCCTCGACCACGACCGGCAGGATGCCCTTGCCGTCCTTGCCGGTGGACTCCGCGATGAGCTGCTCGGCCCAGTCGCCGAAGCCGGCGTACGGCGATCCGGCGTCGGCCAGGACGACCTTGTCGACGCCGGCCAGGTTGGCCACGCCGAGCAGGGCGCCGAGCCGCAGTCCCGGGTTGTCGGGGGAGTCCGCCTCGAGAGCGGGTACGACGGCCGCGGTCTCGTCGAGCAGCGCACCGATGTCGACGCCGGCCAGCCCGCTCGGCACCAGCCCGAACGCGGTCAGCGCGGAGTAGCGCCCGCCGACGTTCGGGTCGGCCCGGAAGACCCGGTAGCCGGCGTCGGTGGCCGACTTGTCGAGCGGCGACGACGGGTCGGTGACCACGACGATGCGGCCCTTGGGGTCGATGCCGGCGTCGGTGAACGCCCTCTCGAAGGCCCGGCGCTGGCTGTCGGTCTCGACCGTGCCGCCGGACTTGCTCGACACCACCACGACGGTCCGGTCGAGGTCCTGCTCCAGCGCGGTCCGGACGAAGTCGGGGTCCGAGGAGTCGAGTACGACGAGCTCCTTGCCGGCCGCCTCGCAGATCACCTCGGGCGCGAGCGAGGAGCCACCCATGCCGCAGAGCACGATCCGGGTCAGCCGCTGGCCGAGCAGGTTGGCGTGCAACTCCTGGATCTCCGCGACGAGCGGCCGCGAGGACGACGCCAGCCCGACCCAGGAGAGCCGCTTGGCGGACTCCTCCTCGGCGGCCTCGCCCCAGAGGGTCTGGTCCTGGGCCGCGATCCGGCTGGCGACCTTGTCGGCCACCAGCTGCTCCACCGCGGCGGCGTACGCGGCCTCGTCGGGGTAGCCGAAGAAGAACTCGAAGGCGTCGCCCTTGGTGGTGTTCCAGGAGGTGGCCCCGTCGGTCGCTCCGTCGGTCGCTCCGTCGGTCACCGGGCCGCGCCTTCCAGCTGCGTCTTCACGGTGCCGAGAAGCTCGCGCCAGGAGGCCACGAACTTGTCGACGCCTTCCTGCTCGAGCACCGAGATCACGTCGTCGTAGTCGATGCCGACCCCGGCCAGGGCGTCCATGACCGCACGCGCGTCGTCGTACCGAGTGGTGACCTGGTCGCCCTCGACCTCGCCGTGGTCGGCGAAGGCCCGCATGGTCTTCTCCGGCATCGTGTTGACCGTGTCGGCGACCACCAGGTCGGTGACGTACATGGTGTCGCGGTAGTCGGGGTTCTTCACGCCGGTCGACGCCCACAGCGGCCGCTGCCGGGCGGCGCCCGCCGCGGCCAGCGCCTCCCAGCGCTCGCCGGCGAAGGTCTCCTCGAAGACCTGGAAGGCCAGCCGGGCGTTGGCGATGCCGGCCTTGCCGCGCAGGGCGAGCGCCTCGTCGGTGCCGATCGCGTCGAGCCGCTTGTCGATCTCGGTGTCGACCCGAGAGACGAAGAACGACGCCACCGAGTGGATCTGCGACAGGTCGTGACCCGCCTCGGCGGCCTTCTCGAGGCCGGTGAGGTAGGCCTCCATCACGTCGCGGTAGCGGTCGAGCCCGAAGATCAGGGTCACGTTGACGCTGATCCCGTCGCCGATCGCCGACGCGATCGCCGGCATGCCCTCGCTGGTCGCGGGGATCTTGATCAGCAGGTTGGGCCGGTCGACGGTCTTCCAGAGCCGGTGGGCGGACTCCAGGGTCCGCTCGGTCTCGAAGGCGAGCTCGGGCGACACCTCGATCGAGACCCGGCCGTCGACGCCGGAGCTGGCCTCCCAGACCGGCGCGAGTACGTCGCACGCGTCGCGTACGTCGGTCGTCGTCAGGTCGAAGACCGTCGTGTCGATGTCGGCGCCCTGCTCGGCCAGGCGGCGTACCTGATCGTCGTAGCGCTCACCCTCCGACAACGCGGCGGCGAAGATGGTCGGGTTGGTGGTCACGCCGACCACCGAGCTCTCCCGGACCAGGTCGGCGAGGTTGCCGGTCTCGATGCGCTCGCGCGACAGGTCGTCGAGCCAGATCGACACTCCCGCGTCGGTGAGGTTCTTCAGACGGTCGGTCACTGTTGCCTCCACTGCCTCGTGTGTCGTGCTCTGTCTCTATTGCCGCGCGCGATCAGACCGCGGCGGCGATGCTGTCCCGCGCGGCCTGGGCGACCGCTTCGGCGGTGATGCCGAACTCCTGATAGATCCGCTGGAAGTCGGCCGACGCTCCGTAGTGCTCGATCGACACGATCCGGCCGGCGTCGCCGACGACCTCACGCCAGCCCTGGGCGATGCCGGCCTCGACCGAGACCCGCGCCCTGACGGTCGGGGGTACGACGGTCTCGCGGTACGCCGGCGTCTGGGCGTCGAACCACTCACGGCACGGCATCGAGACCACGCGGGCCCGGATGCCCTCCTCGGCCAGGAGCTCGCGCGCGTGGACCGCCAGCTGCACCTCGGAGCCGGTGCCGATCAGCACGACGTCGGGCGCGCCGGCCTGGCCGTCGATGACGGGGGCGTCGACCAGGACATAGCCGCCCTTGGCGACGTCGGAGGTGTCACTGAAGCCCTCGGCGCCGCGCGGGAAGGTCGGGACGTTCTGGCGGGTCAGGCAGAGCCCGGCCGGGCGGTCGGTGTGCTCGAGAACCGTCTTCCAGCAGGCCGCGGTCTCGTTCGCGTCGGCGGGCCGCACCACGTCGAGGCCCGGGATCGCCCGCAGTGCGGCGAGCTGCTCGATCGGCTGGTGGGTGGGGCCGTCCTCGCCGAGGCCGACGGAGTCGTGGGTCCAGACATAGGTCACCGGAAGCTGCATGATCGCCGCCAGCCGGACCGACGGACGCATGTAGTCGGAGAACGTCAGGAAGGTGCCGCCGTACACGCGGGTGCCGCCGTGGACGGTGATGCCGTTCATCATCGCGCCCATGGCGTGCTCGCGGATGCCGAAGTGCAGGACCCGGCCGTAGGGGTCGCCCTTCCACATGGCGGTGGAGTGCTCGGCCGGGATGAACGACGCAGCGCCCTCGATGGTGGTGTTGTTCGACTCCGCGAGGTCGGCCGAACCGCCCCACAGCTCGGGGAGCGAGCCCGCGACCGCGTTGATGACCTGGCCCGACGCCTTGCGGGTGGCCACGCCCTTCGGGTCGGCCTCGTACGTCGGCAGCGAGTCGGCCCAGCCGTCGGGCAGCGTGCGGGTCCGCATCCGCTCGAAGAGGGCGGCGCCGTCGGGGTTCTTCTCGGCCCAGGCGGCGAACTCCTCGTCCCACTCGGACTCGGCGGCCGTGCCGCGGGCGATCGCCTCGCGGGTGTGCTCGATGACCTCGGCCGGGACCTCGAAGGTCCGCTCGGGGTCGAAGCCGAGGATCCTCTTGGTGGCCGCGACCTCCTCCTCGCCGAGCGCGGAGCCGTGCGCCTTGCCGGTGTTCTGAGCGTTGGGCGCGGGCCAGGCGATGATCGTGCGCAGCTGGATGAAGCTGGGCTTGTCGGTGACCGCGCGGGAGGCCTCGATCGCGTCGTACAGCGCCGGGATGTCTTCGGTGTAGTCGTCGCCGGCGGTCCAGTCGACGACGTGGACGTCCCACCCGTAGGCCTCGTAGCGCTTGGCGACGTCCTCGGTGAACGCGACGTTGGTGTTGTCCTCGATCGAGATCTTGTTGTCGTCGTAGATCACGGTGAGGTTGCCGAGCTGCTGGTGGCCGGCGATGGAGGAGGCCTCGGCGCTGACGCCCTCCTCGAGGTCGCCGTCGCTGCACATCGCGTAGATCTGGTGGTCGAACGGGCTGGCGCCGGCGGCCGCGTCGGGGTCGAGCAGGCCGCGCTCGCGGCGGGCGGCCATCGCCATGCCGACCGCGTTGGCGACGCCCTGGCCGAGCGGACCGGTGGTGGTCTCCACGCCGGCCGTGTGGCCGTGCTCCGGGTGGCCGGGGGTCCTGCTGCCCCACGCGCGCAGCGCCTGGAGGTCGTCGAGCTCGAGGCCCCAGCCGCCCAGGTAGAGCTGGATGTAGAGGGTCAGGCTGGAGTGGCCGCACGAGAGGACGAAGCGGTCGCGGCCGGCCCAGTCGGGGTCGGCCGGGTTGTGGCGCATCACCTTCTGGAAGAGCAGGTACGCCGCCGGGGCGAGGCTCATGGCCGTGCCGGGATGTCCGTTGCCGACCTTCTGTACGGCGTCCATCGCGAGCACCCGGACCGTGTCGACCGCCCTCGCGTCGACTTCGCTCCACTCCAGGTTCTTCTTGGCGGTCACTGGGTTCCTCTCGGGTTGTGGCGTTCGACTCACGCGAGTTGCCGGACTCAGCGCCGAGCCTACCTAGCGGTGGCGATAGACTCGACTCCGCATCACACGCTTATCTGCGAGGAAACCCTGTGACCTACGTCGGCCAGCCGGCCTCTGCGCCGGATGCAGACGCCCGCGTCGACTCCGCCGTGCCCACAAGTGGGTCGCAGGCATCCTGGAAGGACGTCGTCGGCGCGTACGTCGGTCTCACCAAGCCACGCGTCATCGAGCTCCTGCTCCTGACCACCGTCCCGGTGATGTTCTTCGCGGCTCGCGGCATCCCTGGACTTGAGCTCGTGGCGGCCACGGTCCTGGGCGGCACGCTCTCGGCCGGGTCGGCCTCGGCGTACAACTGCGTCTACGACCGCGACATCGACGAGCAGATGCGCCGTACTCGACGGCGGGCGCTGCCGCGCCACATCGTGTCGGCGCGGGCCGCGCTGGTGTTCGCGACCGTGCTCGCCGTGCTGTCCACTCTGGTGCTCGGCTTCTGGGTCAACTGGCTCTCGGCCGGCCTCTCGGTGCTGGCCAACGCGTTCTACGTCTTCGTCTACACGATGTGGCTCAAGCGGCGTACCACTCAGAACATCGTATGGGGCGGCCTGGCCGGCTGCTTCCCCGCCCTGATCGGGTGGACCGCGGTCACCAACTCGCTGTCGTGGGTGCCGATCGTGCTCTTCGCGGTGGTGTTCTTCTGGACGCCGCCGCACACCTGGGCGCTGGCGCTTCGTTACCGCGAGGACTACGCGAACGTCGACGTGCCGATGCTGCCGGTGGTGAAGCCGGCGCGCGAGGTGGGCCGCCAGATCGTGGTCTACAGCTGGGTGATGGTGCTGGTCTCGCTGCTGCTGTGGCCGGTCGCGCACACAGGCTGGTTCTACCCGATCGCGGCGACCGTGCTGGGTGCGGTGTTCCTGGTCGAGGCGCACAAGCTGCTGGCCCGCGCCCGCGACACCGAGGAGCTCTCGAAGATCAAGCCGATGCGGCTCTTCCACTCCTCGAACCTCTATCTCAGCCTGCTCTTCGTGGCCGTCGCGCTCGACCCGCTCCTGAAACGCTAACGTCAGTCCCGTGAGGGGACTTCTCGTCGGATTCGCCAGCCTGCTCCTTCTTGCCGGATGTACGGACGACTCGTCCACGGCCGACCAGCCCTCCGCGATGACGTCGACGGGAGAGTCCCCGGCGGTGGCCAGATCCGGCACGGGGCCCGACCTGGCGCTCGGCCCGTGCTCGGACGAGCTACCCGACGGCTTCAAGTGCGGGAGGCTCACGGTCCCGCTCGACCACACGAAGCCGGGCGGCGAGACTCTCGCGCTGCCGGTGATCGTGCAGGACGGACCGGACAACGCGCCGATCTTCCTCGACCTGACCGGCGGCCCCGGCCAGCCCGGCGTGATCTTTGCCGAGCGCGTCAGCGAACGGCTCGGGCCGGCGCTCGCGGGACGGCGGCTGGTGATGTTCGACCAGCGCGGCACCGGCGGCACCGCGATCGAGTGCCCGGGGCTGCAGACCGAGATGGGCTGGAACGACCTGATCACCCCGTCGGTGGCGGCCACCGGCCAGTGCTCCGACTTCCTGGGCGACGACCGCGCGTTCTACGCCACCCAGGACACCGTCGACGACATCGACCTGCTGCGTCAGGCGCTCGGTGCGGACACGCTGACCGTCGACGGCACGTCGTACGGCACCTATGTGGCCGAGCACTACGCGCTCAGCTATCCGGAGCGGGTCGACCACCTGGTCCTCGACTCCGTCGTACCCCACGAGTGGACGGCCGAGGGCACGCTGCAGCTCCCCAACGTCGCGGGAGTACGACGCGTGCTGCGGATGGTCTGCCGGGAGAGCAAGTGCGACACCGACCCGCTGGCCGACATTGCGACCCTGGTCAAGCGGGGCGAGGACGCCCCACGACTGATGAACCTGATGGCCGTGATCAGCGTGGCGTCCGGGACCGACATGGAGTTCGTGCCCGACATGCTGCACCGGGCGGTGCTGGGCAACCGGAGGTTCCTCGACGGCTGGCTGCAGGGCGTGTCGGAGCCGCCGCCGACCGAGGAGTACAGCGCCGGGCTGCACGCGGCCACGGTCTGCCTCGACCAGCAGCACCAGCCCTGGGGCGGCAGTGACGCGGACGAGGCGACGCGGGCGGCCGCCGTACAACGGGTGGAGGCGGGGCTGACCGCGGCCGAGACCTACCCGTTCGGGCCGGCCGCGGTGGTCGACCAGGGCCTGGTCGCCGAGTGCGAGCCGTGGGGCGAGACCCCGCCCGACGAGGTGTCCAAGGACCGGATGCTGCCCGACGTACCGACCCTGATCCTGGTCGGCGACCACGACCTGTCGACGTCGTGGGAGTGGGCGAAGGCGGAGATCCGGGTGACGCCGCACCCGCAGGTGCTGGTCGTGCGTGGCACCGGCCATTCGGTGCAGAGCCACGCCGGCGAGTTCCCGCAGGTGCTCCGCCGGCTGGAGTCGTTCCTGGCCTCGTAGGTGGGGCTCTCGTAGGGTCGGCGGCTCGGCCGCCCCGGGCACGGGATCGGCGGGCGCTTGGTCTGGCGCTTGGTCTGGGCGCTTGGTCTGGGCGCTTGGTCTGGGCCGTCGATCGCCTCTGAGTGTGTAGACACTCGTAGGCGATCGACCGTCGTCACCAAGTGCTCCAGCAGGGGCCCGCCCAAGCCCGAACCAGGGACGATCGAGTCGTCCCGCGGGGGTCCGTGGTCCGAAGCGAAGTCGTTGCCGCGAGACCCTCGCGCGCCTCCCCGAGCCGGACCAGCGAGCCGGACCAGCGAGCCGGACCAGCGAGCCCGACCAGCGAGCCGGCCTAGCGGGTCATCTGATCAGCCGCGGGCCCGGAGCACCAGCCGGGTGATGCCGGCGCTGGTCAGCGCCGCGCCGAGCATGTGTACGGCGACCAGCGCCTCGGGCAGGTCGAGGAGGTACTGCGCGAACCCGACCACGCCCTGCGCGACCTCCAGCAGCAGCAGGAGCGCGGCGACCTGGGCGACGCCGGCCGCCCGCTGTCGACGGGCCAGCGCCACGATCCCGATCGTGAGCGCGACCAGGAGGTAGACCGCGCCCGCGTGCACGTGCGACATCACCTGCGGGTCGAGCCCGGTCCGCCGCGAGTCGAGGTCGCCCGAGTGCGGCCCGCTGCCGGTGACGACGGTGCCGAGGTAGAGCACCACCCAGCCGACGGCGAAGACCAGCCAGGCGAGGCGGCGGACCTGCTGGGGGGCGGGGTCGGGAGCGGCCGCGCGCAGGTGGTCGACGAGCACCACGCAGATCCCGATGAGCGCCATCGAGACGAGCAGGTGGATCGAGACGACCCAGGGGTTGAGGTCGGTCAGCACGGTGATGCCGCCGATCACGCCCTGGGCCGGGATGCCGAGCGCGATCAGCACCGAGAGCCACCTGGCCCGGCGGTCGGCGGTGCCGAACGCGGCGACGACGCAGGCGATCGCGACCACGACCAGCACCCAGGTGAGCATCCGGTTGCCGAACTCGATCGCCCCGTGTACGCCGAGGGCCTGGTGGGGCACGTACGACTGGTCCGTGCACCGAGGCCAGGTCGGGCAGCCGAGCCCGGAGCCGGTCAGCCGGACCGCGCCACCGGTGACCACGATCGCGATGTTGGCGACCAGGTTGGCCCAGGCGAGCCGGGGCAGCCAGCGGGTCGCGGCGTCCCGGGCGGTGGGCCGGGCCACTGGCGGGGTCACGGGCGGGGTCTCGGTCACGGTCACTCCCACTTGAAGGTCCGGGCGGCCAGCGCGGTGCCGGCGAGGGTCCAGGCGGCCAGCACCAGGAGAGGTACGACGGCGAGCCGGCCGTCGAGGAACCCGGCCCGGAACGCGTCTCCCAGCGCGCCCGACGGCAGCAGCCGCAGCACCGACCCGAAGCTGCCGTACGACGACCGTGGCAGCACGACGCCGCCACCGGCCATCAGCAGCAGGTAGACCAGGTTGGCGGCGGCCAGTGTTGCCTCGGCGCGCAGCGTGCCGGCGAGCAGCAGTCCGAGCGACGCGAACGCCGCCGTACCGAGCAGGGCCACCGGGACCAGCACGGCGACGCCCACCGGATCGGGGCGCCAGCCGAGGGCGAACCCGAGCCCACCGACGACGAGCAGTTGCAGGACCTCGACGATCAGCAGCGCGCCGACCTTGCCCGCCAGCAGCCCGGAGCGCGGCAGGGGGGAGGCGCCGAGTCGCTTCAGCAGCCCGTAGCGGCGCTCGAAGCCGGTGGCGATCGCCAGCGAGGTGAAGCTGGTCGACATCACCGCGAGCGCGAGCACGCCGGGAGTGAGTACGTCGACGGGCCGGTGGGACAGCTTGAGGTTGACGTGGTCGGCCGCGAGTACGCCGCCCACGAGCGCCAGCGCCGGGATCACCACCGCGAGCAGCAGCTGTTCGCCGTTGCGGAGGAGCAGTTTCGTCTCCATCGCGGCCTGGGCGCGCACCATGCTCGGGAACGGCGCCGCTCCCGGCCGCGGGGTGAAGGTGCCGCTCATTCGGGGCCCCTGTTCGAAGCGGAGCGAAGCGAGCATTCGAATGGGGTGATCATTTGAGCTCCCGTCCGGTGAGCTGGAGGAAGACGTCCTCGAGGGTGCGCTGGCCCAGCGTCATCGACTCCGGGAGTACGCCGTGCTCCTCGCACCAGGCGCTCACCTTGGCCAGCGTGTGGTGGTCGGCCGGTCCGCTGATCAGCAGGCTGTGGTCGTTGATCTGGGTGACCTCCGTGTCGCTCCCGAGCGCCGCCTGCAGGGTCGGCGGGGCGTCGGGCGGGAACGGCTCGGTCACCACCAGCCGGATGGTCGCGCGCCCGCGCGCCCGGGTCAGCTCGAACGGGCTGCCGTGCGCGATCACTCGCCCGTGGTCGATGACGAAGACCTGGTCGGCCAGCTTCTCTGCCTCGTCCATGTAGTGGGTGGTGAGCACGATCGTGACGCCGTCGCCGCGCAGCTCCTCCAGCAGCTCCCACGTCGTACGCCGGGCGCCGGGGTCCATGCCGGCGGTCGGCTCGTCGACGAACACCAGCTCCGGGCGCCCCACCACGGCCATCGCCAGGCCGAGTCGTTGCTGCTGCCCACCGCTGAGCCTGCGGTACGGCGTCCGCCCGCACTCGTCCAGCCCCAGCCGGTCGACCAGCATGTCGACGTCGAGTGGGTGGGCGTGCAGCCGGGCCACGTGGCGCAGCATCTCGACAGCGTGCACCCCGGACCAGGCGCCGCCGGCCTGCAGCATCACCCCGAGCCGGGGGAGCAGGTCGTGGCGCTGGCGGATCGGGTCGAGGCCGAGCACCCGCACCACCCCGCGGTGCGGCTTGCGGAAGCCCTCGCAGGTCTCCAGGGTGGTGGTCTTGCCGGCGCCGTTGGGGCCGAGCACCGCGGTGATGGAACCACGGTCGACGGTGAGTGACAGCCCGTCGACGGCGACCTTGTCGCCGTACCGCATGACGAGGTCGGTGATCTCGACGGCAGGTTCGGGCACCGGCCAAGTCTAGGAACCT
>DASXRJ010000108.1:0-6135 GCA_036506675.1 Nocardioides sp.
GAGGGAGAGTCCGGCGCCCGTCGCGACGTGGTCGACCCGGCCACCGGGGCCGTCCTGACCACCGTGGCGGAAGCCGACGCCACTGACGTCGACCACGCGGTGCGCACCGCCCGCGAGGCGTTCGACAGCGGCCCGTGGCCGCGGATGGCGGCCCGTGACCGGGCGCGCATCCTGCACCGCGCCGCCGACCTGATCCGCGAGCGGGCCGACGAGCTGGTCGCCGTGGAGAGCCACGACGTCGGCAAGCCGGTGACCCTCTGCCGCGCCGTCGACGTCGAGACTGCCGCCCAGCAGTACGAGTACTGCGCCGCGCTCGCCCAGAGCGTCGACGGTGCCACGCGTACGACGCCGATCCCGGCGCTGGCCTACACGCTGCGCGAGCCGGTCGGCGTCGTGGCCGCCATCACCCCGTTCAACTTCCCGCTGATCCTGTCGAGCACGAAGATCGCGGCCGCCCTCGCCGCCGGCAACACCATCGTGCACAAGCCCGCCGACGACACCCCCCTCAGCGCACTCTTCATGGCACAGCTGCTGCACGACGCCGGGCTCCCGGACGGCGTACTCAACGTCGTGACCGGCAGCGGCCAGGTCGTCGGCGAGGCGCTGCTCCGGCACCCGGGCGTCGACAAGATCGCCTTCACCGGCTCGACCGCCGTCGGTCGCCACGCGGCCAGCGTCGCCGGCGAGCACCTCAAGCCGGTCACGATGGAGCTCGGTGGCAACGCGGCCCACCTCGTCTTCGATGACGCGGACCTCGACGTGGCGGTCGGCGCCGTGATCAAGGCATTCGTGTTCAACTCCGGCCAGTTCTGCATGGCCGGACCGCGGCTCCTCGTCGCGCGGCCGCTCCACGACGCCGTGCTCGGCATCCTGGCCGAGGCGGTGCCGACGGTCCCGATCGGCAACCCGCGCGACGAGGCGACCGTGATCGGCCCGATGGCCGGCGACCGCCAGCTGCGCAAGGTCGAGGAGTACGTCGAGCTCGCCCGCAAGGAAGGCGGCCGGATCGTCTGCGGCGGCGAGCGTCTCGAGCTCGACGGCGGCTACTACTACAAGCCGACCGTGATCGCCGACCTCCCCCACGACTCCCGGGTGATCGCCGAGGAGGTCTTCGGCCCGGTCCTCACCGTCCAGGCGTTCGACGACGAGGACGAGGCGATCTCGCTGGCCAACGGCACCCCCTACGGCCTCGCCGCCGGCCTGCAGACGCGCGACGTCACCCGGGCACATCGGGTGGCCGCCCGGCTGCAGGCCGGGATCGTCTGGGTCAACGACTGGGCGATGCTCGACCCGGCCGTTCCGTTCGGCGGCGTGAAGGACTCCGGCTTCGGCCGCGAGTACGGCCCCGAAGCCCTGGAGGCCTACACGAAGGTCAAGTCCGTCGTGGTCTCCCTCCCCGGTCCCGCCTGACAACCCCGCGCGACGACCCACAGGAGCAACCCATGAGCATCACCACCCAGGCCGCCGTCGTCGACTCCCCCGGCGCGCCGTTCACCGTGTACGACGTCGAGCTCGACGACCTGCGCGCCGACGAGGTCCTCGTGCGCATGAAGGCCGCCGGCCTCTGCCACACCGACCTCGGAGTCGCCTCCGGCGGGCTCCCGTTCCCGCTGCCGGGCGTGCTCGGCCACGAGGGCGCGGGCGTCGTCGAGGCAGTGGGCACCGACGTGACCTCGGTCGGTCCGGGCGACCACGTCGTACTCTCGTTCACCTCGTGCGGCAGCTGCGCCAACTGCCGCGACGGGCACCCCGCCTACTGCGCGACCTGGCTGCCGGCGAACCTGATCGGCGGTGCGCGCACCGACGGGTCGGCGACGATCAGCCGCGACGGTGAGCCTCTCGGCAGTCACTTCTTCGGCCAGTCCTCGTTCGCGCGGGCGGCGATCGTGGACGAGCGCAGCGTCGTCAAGGTCGACCCGGCCCTGCCGCTGGAGCTGCTCGCCCCCTTGGGCTGCGGCGTACAGACCGGCGTGGGTGCGGTCTGGAACGTACTCGAGCCGCGCCCCGGCAGCACGGTCGTCGTGGCCGGGGCCGGTGCCGTCGGGCTCTCCGCGGTCATGGCCGCGGCCCTCACGCCGGCGCTCCGCATCGTCGCGGTCGACATCGTGCCGCGGCGGCTCGACCTCGCCCGCAAGCTCGGCGCCACCCATGTCATCGACGCCAACACCGAGGACTTCGCGACCCGGATCGCCGAGATCACCGGTGGAGCCGGCTGCGACGGGGTCATCGAGACCACCGGCAACGTCAAGGTGCTGCGCCAGGCGGTCGACGCCCTCGCAGCACGGGGAACGGTCGTCATCATCGGCGCGCCGCCGTTCGGCACCGAGGTGAATCTGGACGTCAACGGGATGCTCGGCGGCAAGAAGGTCGTCGGTGTGACGCTTGGTGACAGCGAGACCCAGGCACTCATCCCGACCCTCGCCGCGATGGTGGCCGACGGCCGCCTCCCGGTCTCCGAGCTGATCAGCAGCTACGACTTCGCCGACATCCAGCGCGCCGTCACCGACGTCACCAGCGGAGTGGCGATCAAGCCCGTGCTGCGCTTCGCCGACTGACCAGCACCCACAAGCACTCACGAAAACAGGAGCACTCATGGACATCTCCGGCAAGGTCGCCGTCGTCACCGGCGCAGGACAGGGGCTCGGCCTCGCCTACGCCACCGCACTGGCCGAGGCCGGCGCGGCCGTGGTCGTGAACGACGTCAACGACGAGACCGCCGACGCCGCCGTCGCGGCCATCACCGCGGCCGGCGGTCAGGCCGTCGCGGAGGTGGTGCCGGTCGGCACCACCGAGGCGGCCGAACGACTCGTGGCCCGGGCCGTGCAGTCGTTCGGACGCCTCGACGTCATGGTCACCAACGCAGGGGTGCTCCGTGACCGGGTGCTCTGGAACATGACCGACGAGGACTTCGATACGGTCGTCCAGGTGCACCTGCGCGGCACGTTCACCTGTGTCCGCGAAGCGGCCCGGCGCTTCCGTGCCCAGGGCGAGGGCGGCCGGGTGATCCTGGCCGGCTCCCCCGCGGGACAGCGCGGGAACTTCGGTCAGACCAACTACGCAGCCGCCAAGGCCGGCATCGTGGCCATGGCGCGGACCTGGGCGATGGAGCTGGCGAAGGCGGGCGTCACCGTGAATGCCGTCGTGCCCAACGCCGCCACCGCCATGACCGAGACGATCCCGTTCCTGGCGCCGTACGTCGAGCGGATGGCCCAGGGCCTGCCCGTCCCGTCCGTCGTACGCCGGGCCGCGTCCTTCGGCACTCCCGAGGACGTGGCCGGTCTCGTCGTCTACCTGGCCTCCGACGCCTCGGCCGGCGTGACCGGGCAGGCCATCGGGATCGGCGGCGACCGGCTCTCGCTCTGGTCGCACCCGACCGAGATCCGCAGCGCCTTCCTCGACGGCGGCTGGAGCGCCGACGCGATCGCCGAGGCGTTCGAGTCCACCGTCGGCGAGCAGCAGGAGACCTACGGCATTCCGGCGCCCAAGCTGCCCGAGCTGCAGCCGCAGGGAGCCTGACGTGGGCTACCAGCCCAGGCTCGACCTGGACGCGCTCGTCGCGATCGACGTGCACACGCACGCCGAGACCGACGGGTGCGGCCACTACTCACTGCCCGAGCCGCTCAGGGCCGGCGCGGACAAGTACTTCGGCGTCGACGGCGGCGGGCCGCCCACGCTCGACCAGCTCGCGGCGTACTACCGGGAGCGGCGGATGGCCGCCGTGGTCTTCACCGTCGACGCCGAGTCCGCGCTCGGTCACGCGCGGATCGCCAACGAGGCCGTGGTCGAAGCCGCGCTGCGCAACTCCGACGTACTCATCCCCTTCGCCAGCGTCGACCCGGCCAAGGGCAAGGCCGGTGTCGCCGAGGCCCGCCGCCTGGTCGAGGAGCTGGGCGTGCGGGGGTTCAAGTTCCACCCGAGCGTGCAGGCCTTCCACCCCAACGACCCGTCGGTCTACCCGATGTACGAGGTGCTCGAGGAGCTCGGCGTGCCGGCGCTGTTCCACAGCGGCCAGACGGGGATCGGCTCGGGCCTGCGCGGCGGGGGCGGCATCCGGCTGAAGTACTCCAACCCGATGCACCTCGACGACGTCGCGGTCGACTTCCCGGAGCTCACGATCATCATCGCCCACCCGTCGTTCCCCTGGCAGGACGAGGCGCTGGCCGTCGCCTCCCACAAGCCGCGGGTGTACATCGACCTGTCGGGCTGGTCGCCGAAGTACTTCCCGCCACAGCTGGTCCGGTACGCCAACAGCCTGTTGAAGGACAAGGTGATGTTCGGGTCCGACTTCCCGCTCATCTCTCCCGACCGCTGGCTCGCCGACTTCGAGAGACTGGACGTCAAGGACGACGTGCGGCCGCGGATCCTCAAGCACAACGCGGTCACCGCGCTCAACCTGCAGCCCGCGGCAGCGAAGGAGGCGTCGTGAACGGACCTGGCATCGGAGGCTGGCCGGCTCGCCGGGCCCGGATGAACCCCGACCGGATCGCCCTGGCCAGCGACGACGAGCGGCTCACGTACGCCGAGCTCGCGGTGCGCGTCGAGACCACCGGGGACCTGTTGCGAGAGCTCGGTGTCTCCCGGGGCGAGCGGGTCGCCTACCTCGGCCCCAACAGCATCGACACCTTCGTCTGCTTCTTCGCCACCGCCCGCGTCGGGGCGGTCTTCGTCTCGCTCAACACGCGGCTGGCGGGGCCCGAGATCGGCTACATGCTCGACGACAGCGGCAGCCTGGTCCTCATCCACGGGCCCGAGTGCGCCGACCTGGCTGCTGCGGCGGGTCCGGCGGCCCATGGCGTCAAGCACGTGCTGGCGGTGGCCGACCTCAGGCGACGGACGGTCGAGGGCACCCACACCCCCTCCTGGCCGGACCAGCTGGTGGACCCCGACGACCCGGCGCTGATCCTCTACACCTCCGGCACGACCGGCCGGCCCAAGGGCGCCGTCCTCACGCACGGCAACATCACCTGGAACACCATCAACCAGCTCACCCACATCGACGTGCTGAGCACCGACGTGGCCCTCTGCGTGGCCCCGCTGTTCCACGTCACCGGGCTCGGCCAGGTGTCCATGCCCACCCTGCTCAAGGGCGGCACGGTGGTCGTCGTACCCAAGTTCGACGCGGGCGGCTTCCTCGGCACGATCGAGCGCCTCGGCGCCACCTCGTTCTCTGCGGTCCCAACCATGCTGCAGATGATGTGCGACCACCCCAGCTGGGAGTCGACCGACCTGTCGTCGCTCCGCTACGTCCTGTACGGCGGTTCGCCGATCGACGCGCGGGTGGCCGAGGCCTGGCTGTCCCGAGGTGTCGTGCTGCAGCAGGGCTACGGCATGACCGAGGCCGCCCCGGGAGTGTTCATGGCGCTGCCGGAGGGCGCACCGGCGCGGCCGGTCTCTGCGGGCGTCCCGCACTTCTTCACCGATGTGCTCCTGGAGGACCCCGACGGCAACCAGGTCTCCGGACCAGGACGCGGTGAGCTCCTGGTCCGCGGCCCGCACGTCTTCTCGGGCTACTGGAACCGGCCCGAGGACACGGCCAAGGCCCTGACCGACGACGGGTGGTACCGCTCCGGCGACGTGGTCCGGGTCGACGACGACGGCTGGGCCTACATCGTCGACCGGGTGAAGGACCTCATCATCTCCGGCGGCGAGAACATCTACCCCGCCGAGGTCGAGGCGGTCATCGCCGAGCTGTCCGATGTCGTCGCAGCCGCCGTGGTCGCCGTACCCGACAACCGGTGGGGCGAGGTGGGCTGTGCGTACGTCCAGCTGCGTTCCGGCAGCCGACTGGATGAGGACCAGGTCCGTGCCCACCTCGAGCAGCGGCTCGCCCGCTACAAGATCCCCCGCTACTTCGAGCTCCTCGACGAGCTCCCCAGGAACGCCACCGGAAAGGTCCTCCGCGCAGCCCTGCGCGACGCGGCACGCCGTACCCACCCCGTCAACGAAAGCGAAGCCCCATGACAACCCGAGCCACCACGATCTCGCACCCCAAGGACCTGCTCACCATGGTCGGCGACGACCTCGGCACCAGCCCGTGGCTCGAGGTGACCCAGGACATGATCGACCTCTTCGCCGACGCCACCGGCGACCACCAGTGGATCCACGTCGACGTCGAGCGGGCCAAGCAGGAGAGCC
>DASXRJ010000109.1:0-11947 GCA_036506675.1 Nocardioides sp.
AACTTCAGCAGGACCAGGAGAAACTCGCATGACCGCTCTGCGCATCGCCTTCACCGAGCTGCGCCGGATCACCGCCAGCCGCGGTGCCCGCCTGGTCGTGATCGCGCTGGCCCTGGTGCCGACGATCTACGCCGGCCTCTACCTCTACGCCAACCACGACCCCTACGGCCGGCTGCGCGACGTACCGGCCGCGATCGTGATCGAGGACACCGGAGCCGACAACCCGGTCGATGGGAGCCGCATCGAGGCGGGTACGGCGGTCGCCGACCACCTCGTCGACTCGCACTCCTTCGACTGGGCCAAGGTCGACCGCAGCTCGGCCGAGCAGGGCGTCGAGGACGGCACCTACGACTTCGCGCTGGTCATCCCGCGCGACTTCTCGGCGTCCCTGACCAGCTCCGCCGACAGCGACCCGCGCCAGGCTCAGCTCCGGATGCTCACCAACGACGCCAACTCCTACCTCTCCACGACCATCGCCGACACCGTCACCGGCAACGTCCGCGACGCGATCGCGGAGAAGGTCTCGCAGGAGGCGACCACCAGCTTCCTGCTCGGCATCGCCGAGCTCCGGACCGGCCTCGAGAAGGGCGCCATCGGCGCTGGCGACGTCGCCGACGGCATCCAGCAGGCACAGTACGGCGCGCGCCGGCTCTCGAACGGGGCCGACCGACTCGCCACCGGAGCCACCAGCCTCTCCGACGGCGCCGGCCGCCTCGAGGAGGGGCTGGCCACGCTGCAGACCAGCACCGCCGACCTGCCCACCCAGACCCGGGACCTGGCCACCGGTGCCCGCAAGGTCGCCGACGGCAACGCCCGGATCGCCACGCTCGGCGACGAGGCCGCGGCCGCCGTACACCTGGTCAACACGCAGTACGACGACCGTCGGGCCGACCTGGTCAGCGCAATGCAGTCCATGGGCCTCACCTCGACGCAGCGGGCCCGGCTGCTGGGGATCTACGACCGGGTGGGCGGCCGGATCGACTCGGCCGACAGCCGGGCCGGCAGGCTCTCCGCCCAGCTCGACGAGCTCTCGACCGGCGCCAACGCGGTCGCGGACGGCACCGAGACGCTGGCCACCGCGATGCCCGGCCTGGCCAGCGGCATCTCCACCGCGCACGACGGCGCCTCGACGCTGGCCACCGGCAGCGCCAGCCTGGCCCGCGGCGCCAAGAAGCTGGGCACCGGAGCCGACCAGCTCGGGACCGGGCTGGGCAAGCTGAAGACGGGCGCGACCAAGCTGCAGACCTCGCTCCAGGACGGCGCCGACCAGATCCCCACCACCACCGACGCCACCAGGCAGCGGATCGCCAACACGATCGCCGACCCCGTCGACGTACGCTCCACGTCTCAGGCGTCGGCCGGCAGCTACGGCGCCGGGTTGGCGCCGTTCTTCATGAGCCTCGCGGCCTGGATCGGCGGCTACGTGCTGTTCCTGCTGGTCCGGCCGCTGTCCACCCGGGCGCTGGCCGCCAACCAGACGCCGATCCGGGTGGCGCTCGGCGGCTGGTTCCCGCCCGCCTTGGTCGGGCTGGGCCAGGTGACGCTGATGACGCTCGTGGTCGCCTTCGCGATCAAGATCCACCCGGCCAACCTGGCCGCCACCTGGGTGTTCCTGCTGCTGATCTCCGCGACCTTCGTCGCGATCATCCACCTGCTCAACGCGTTGCTCGGGTCGGCCGGCCAGTTCCTCGGGCTGGTGCTGATGGTGGTCCAGCTCGTCACCGCGGGCGGCACCTTCCCGTGGCAGACCATCCCCGAACCGCTGCACTGGGCCCACCACGTGCTGCCCATGAGCTACGCCGTCGACGGCCTCCGGCAGCTGATGTACGGCGGCGCCTCGACCCGGATCTGGGCCGACGTACTCGTGCTGGCGATCTACCTCGGCGCCACGCTGGCCCTGACCGGCCTGGTCGCCCGCCGACACCGGGTCTGGACGCCGGCCCGGGTCGACCCGCAGGTCGCCTTGTAGGCGAGGCATCCTGGAGTCATGGACGCACACGCCTGGGACGACCGGTACGCCGCCGCCGAGCTGGTCTGGTCGGTCGAGCCCAACCAGTTCGTGGCCGCCGAGTGCGCGGACCTGCCGCCCGGCCGGGCCGTCGACCTGGCCGCCGGCGAGGGCCGCAACGCGATCTGGCTGGCCCGGCGCGGCTGGTCGGTGACCGCGGTCGACTTCTCGCAGGTCGGGCTCGACAAGGGCCGGCAGCTCGCCGGCGCCGCCAAGGTCGACTGGGTCCGTGCCGACGCCACGACCTGGACCGGCGACGGCTACGACCTGTGCGTGATCGCCTATCTCCAGCTGGCCGCCGAGCAGCGCCGGGCCGCCTGTCGCGCGGGCTTCGCCAGCCTGCGTCCCGGCGGCACCTTCCTGCTGGTCGCCCACGACTCCACCAACCTGGCCGAGGGCACCGGCGGCCCGCAGGACCCGTCGGTGCTGATGACCGCGGCCGACGTACTCGACGACCTCGCCGGCCAGGAGTACGACGTCGTGTCCGCCGGCCGGGTCGCGCGCACAGTGGATGACGGACACCGAGGCGACGGCGGGCGGACCGCCTGGGACTGCCTGGTCAGGCTCACCAAGAGGTGACGGATCAGTCCTGCAGGGTCGCGGTGGCCCAGATGATCGGGTGGTCGCTCATCTTGTTGATGTCGTCCTTGCGGACGTAGTCGGAGAAGTCGACCCCGCCGCCCCCGACGATCCAGTCGATGCCGTTGTGGCCGGGCGTGTGGCAACCGCCGTCGTAGTAGGCCCCGTTGGCGCCGACGACGCCGGTGCTGGCCGCGACCGCGCAGTACCACTCGGTCGGCTCGTTCATGTCACCTGTGACCACGACCGGGTGTCCGCTGGCGAGCAGCGACTTGATCAGCCCGATCTCCGCGCCGGTCGCCGCGTCGCGCTCGCTCTCCATGCCCCGCGGGGAGTTGTGAATCGTCACCGCATAGAACTGGCCACCGGTGAGCCGGTCCTCGAGCAGGACGTAGGGCAGCGGGATCAGCTGCCCGCTGAAGATGGTGGTGATCGAGCCGGTGTCCTTGAGCTCGAAGAGGTCGTCGCGCCACGCGATCTGGCGGCGGTAGGAGTTGCGGCCGAGGGTCTCCTGCGGCCAGACGCTGTAGCCGCCGAGCTGGCTGACGAAGACGTGCAGCTGGTCGGGCTGGACCTCCTGCAGGCCGATCAGGTCGATGCCGACGCTCTCGATCAGGTCGGACTCCCACACGGCGCGCGTCGTACCGGAGGCGTAGCCGCTCCTTGGGGGCGTGTGGTTGCTGCCGAGCACGTTGAGCGACCCGATCTTGAAGGTGAACGGCTCGCCCCGGTGCGCGGCCAGCTCGGCCGCCCTGCGGAGCCTGGCCTCGACCGCCGGCTTCAGCTGGTACGGCGACGGCGCCTTCACCACGTGGTACGGCGGCGGCGTGGTCGCGTCCGGGTACTCGCCACCGGGCCGCGCGACCTGGCTCCGGCCGCCGGAACGGGAGGCCTGGTCGGCCTGGTGCGTGGGGTCGGAGAGGGCCGAGAGGCTCTCGCCCGGCGCCTTGTCGGCCTCGGTCAGCGCCAGCCCCGCGGCCACGACAGAACCCGTGACGAGGGTAGCGAGGACCAGCCGGACTGGGCCTCTGAAGAGGCGGCGCACCGAAGCAGGGTAGCGGACATCCGCTCCGGGCTGGGAGTCACCGCAGCGAGTCAAGCCCGCCGAAGCGGCAAGAGTGGCCCCTCGAGGTGGCGAAGACGGCCCTCGTGGTTGAGGTCAAGCTGCCGGGCCGGCGTCGGAGGACCCGCTGGAGGTCTCTTCGTCGTACACGCCGGCGTCCTTGGCGGCCTGCGCCTTGCGCAGCTGCCGGACCAGGCTCCAGCCCAGGAACGCGACCGCCAGGCCGAGCGCGATGAAGACGCCGAACGCGACCCAGCCCGCCTTCACGTCCTCGGGGGCCGGGGGCTCGCTCGGGTCGTCGAGCAGGACGAGGACATGGAAGAAAACGGGGACCAGCAGGGCGTTCATGACTCCATTGTGTCCCCAGGCTCGGGGACGCCGGCGAACAGGTCGTCCTCGGGCTTGGTGGTCTCGACATGGCTGACCACGAGCTCGTAGTCCTCCGTCGGCCAGACCTGCTCCTGCAGCTCGCGCGGGATCGAGAACCAGGCCCCGTCGGGGTCGATCTGGGTCGCGTGCGCGAGCAGCGCCTGGTCGCGTACGCCGAAGTAGTCGCCGCACGGGACCCGAGTGGTGATCCGGGCGTCCCACTCGGGCTCGGGCTCCCAGTCCTTGAGCCGGTCGGTCCACGGGGACTGCAGGCCGTGCTCCTTCATCACCGCGTCGAGCGCGACCATCCGGGGCCGGTTGAACGAGTGGTGGTAGTAGAGCTTGAGCGGCTGCCAGGGCTCGCCGAGGTCCGGGTAGCGCTCCGGGTCGCCGGCGGCGTGGAACGCCGCGACGCCCACCTCGTGGCACTTGACGTGGTCGGGGTGCGGGTAGCCGCCGCGCTCGTCGTACGTCGTCACGACGTGCGGCCGGAACTCGCGCATCAGCCGGACCAGCGGGGCCGCGGCCTCCTCGAGCGGCACCAGCGCGAAGCAGCCCTCAGGCAGCGGCGGCTTGGGGTCGCCCTCCGGCCACCCGGAGTCGATGAAACCCAGCCAGTCCTGGCGTACGCCGAGGATGTCGCGGGCCCGCTCCATCTCCTGACGCCGGATCTCGGTGATGTTCTCGAGGACGTCCGGGCGATCCATCTTGGGATTGAGGATCGACCCGCGCTCACCGCCCGTACAGGTCGCGACGTGGACGTCGACGCCCTCGGCGACGTACTTCGCCGTGGAGGCCGCGCCCTTGCTCGACTCGTCGTCGGGGTGAGCGTGGACGTGCATGAGCCGCAGACCCTTGCGCGGCGGACCGGAAACCGTGCCGTTGACCATGGCGGCGAGTCTATTCAGATGGGTGTGACAATGATCGGGTGACCAACCCTTCCATCGACGCCGGACCCGCTGTCGGACCCGCTGCCGGGCCAACTGTCGGACCCGTGTCGACCGCGACCGACCTGGGCGACCGCTACGGCCGGCAAGGACGCCGCCGGTGGTGGCTGGCCGGCGTGGTCGGCGTGGTCGCGGCGGTCTTCCTGGGCTGGCTGACCTGGACGATCTGGTCCTACTCCACGCCGGAGGTGCGCTCGTCGCTGGCCGGCTACGAGGTCGTCGACGCCCACGAGACCATCGCGCAGGTCGACGTCGTACTCGCCGATCGGTCCGTTGTCGGCACCTGCACGGTCCAGGCCATCGCCGAGGACCACAGCATCGTCGGGGAGCGCGTCTTCGCGGTGCCGGGACCGGCCACCGGGGACCACGGACCGATGCGGATCTCGATCCGCACCGAGCGCGAAGCGACCTCCGTCAACCTGCTGGGCTGCACCACCGCCGACCAGCACCGACCCCGCTGAGCGTGCGTCCGACAGCCCAGTTGGGCTAAACTCGACTCTCTGATTCATCCCGCAGGGTGCAGCAACGACTTGCCGTGCAGCTGTAGCCCCAGCGCGTGCGTGACGTTTTCGTAGCCGCGTCCACGCCGGGATGTACCACCAGACCACCCGGGTCCGGCGCCGCCGTACCCCTTCGGCAGAGCAAGCAGGAGTGACCGATGACGACGAGCGAGCAGGACACCATCTGGCTGACCCAGGAGGCCTTCGACAAGCTCCACGCGGAGCTGGAGAACCTCAAGGGACCGGTCCGCCAGGAGGTCATCGACCGCATCGCCTCTGCGCGCGACGAAGGCGACCTCAAGGAGAACGGCGGTTATCACGCCGCCCGCGAGGAGCAGGGCAAGGTCGAGGGTCGGATCCGGCAGCTCGAAGACATGTTGCGTCGCGCCGAGGTCGGCGAGACGCCCGCGGACGACGGCACCGTCTCCCCCGGCATGAAGGTGACCTATCGCTTCGTCGGCGACGACGAGGAGGAGACCTTCCTGCTCGGGGCACGCGAGATCGAGGACGACTCGATCCAGGTCTACTCGCCGCAGTCGCCGCTCGGCTCGGCGATCCTCGGCGCCCACAAGGGCGACACCGTCACCTACACCGCGCCCAACGGCAAGGACCTCCGCGTCGAGATCGTCGACGCCGTCCCGTACGCCGGCTGAGCGCCACCCAGCACCCGCGACTCAGGGCTGGTCGCTGACTCGGTAGCCACCCTCGCGCAGGCGCCCGAGCACGAGCTCGGTGTGCTTGGGCCCGCGCGTCTCCATCTGCAGGTGCACCTCGACCTCGTCGAGGCCGAGCTCGGCCGACGTACGGCCGTGCACCACCTCGAGGATGTTGGCGCCCGCGTCGGCGACCTCGCGCAGCAGGGTGGCCAGTCCGCCGGGGTGGTCGGGGACGCACACCCGGATCTGCAGGTAGCGCCCGTCGGCGACCATGCCGTGCCGGATCACCTTGCCGAGCAGCAGCGGGTCGATGTTGCCGCCCGACAGCACCGCGACGGCCGGCGCCGCGAAATGCTTCGGATGGTCGAGGATGGCCGCGACCGCCGCCGCGCCCGCCGGTTCGACGACCAGCTTGGCCCGCTCGATGAGCAGCAGCAGGGCACGCGACAGCGACTCCTCGGAGACCGTGAGGATCTCGTCGACGTGGTCGCGTACGGCGGCGAAGGTGATGTCGCCGGGCAGACCCACGGCGATGCCGTCGGCCATTGTGCGCATCGAGTCGAGCGCCACCGGGTGCCCGGCGGCGAGTGAGGCCGGGAACGCCGCCGCGCCCGCCGCCTGTACGCCGACCACGCGCACGCCCGGCCGGATCGCCTTGACCGCCAGCGCGATGCCGGCGAGCAGACCGCCACCGCCGGTCGGCACCACGATCGTCTCCACGTCGGGCACCTGCTCAAGGATCTCGAGCCCACACGTGCCCTGGCCGGCGATGATGTCTCTGTGGTCGAACGGGTGGATCAGCACCGCACCCGTATCCGCCGCGAACCGCCGAGCGGCGCCCAGCGCGTCCTCGACGTACTTGCCGTGGAAGATCACCTCGGCGCCGTACCCGCGGGTCGCGCGCTCCTTCGGGATCGGCGCGCCCTCCGGCATGAAGACCGTCGCCCTGATCCCGAGCAGCCGCGCGGCCAGCGCGACGCCCTGGGCGTGGTTGCCGGCCGAGGCCGCCACGACGCCGTTCGCGCGCTCCTTCTCGGTGAGCCGGGCCATCCGGACGTAGGCGCCCCGGATCTTGAACGAGCCGGTGCGCTGCAGGTTCTCGCACTTGAGCAGCACCCGCCCGCCGGCGATCTCGGACAGCCAGCGGGTCTCCTCGACCGGCGTCGTGGACGCCACGCCGTCCAACAGGGCGCGCGCCGCCTCGACGTCCGCGAGCGACACGGTCTCGGTCACTGCTTCGTCTCCAACGGATCGTCGGGAGCCCCACCGGGTGGTGGCTCGAAGGGCAGATGGGCGGCCTCGTCCTCCGCCTGGGTCAGCCCGGCCAGGTGGAGTACGACGGCGTTCAGAGCCGCCGCCATGGGCACCGCGATCAGCGCGCCGGCCACGCCCGCCACAATAACGCCGCAGCCGATCGCGACGATCACACCCAGCGGGTGCACCGACACGAAGCGGCCCATCAGGAACGGCTGCAACACGTGCCCCTCGATCTGCTGCACGATCACCACGCCGATCAGCATGAACAGCGCGGTCAGCGGTCCCTGGTCGACCAGCGCGACCAGGACCGCCACCGAGCCGGCCAGCGTGGCACCGATCATCGGCACGAACGCGCCGAGGAACACGAGTACGCCGATCGCCAGCACGAACGGCACCCCGAGTACGCCGGCCACCAGCATCACGCCCATCGCGTCGGTCAGTGCCACCAGCACCGTCGCCCGCACGAACCGGGTCAGCGAGACCCAGGCGACCCGGCCCGAGGAGTCGACCTGCCCGCGAGCGGCGCGGGGCGCGATCCGGACCACCCACGACCAGATCCGGTCGCCGTCGGCCAGGAAGAAGTAGGTCGAGAAGATCACGATGAAGAACCCGGCGAGGACATGGCCCAGCGCCGCACCGAGCTCGGTGACCTGCTTGAAGATCTCGCCGCCGCGACTGTGCTCCTTGATGCTCGCCTGGATCTGGTCGATGTAGGTGTTGATCTGCGAGTCGGAGGCCTTGAGCGGGCCGGTCTGCAGCCAGTCCTTGATCTCGCCGAGCCCGCGGACGACCTGGTCGGCCAGGTCGGCCGCGCCCTGCGAGACCTGTTGACCGACGAAGGTCAGTAGCAGGGCCACCAGCGCGATCCCGCTGAGCACCACGGCGAAGGCGGCGAGGCCGCGGGGCAGCCCGAGCCGGTCCATCCGGTTGACGAGGGGGACCGCGAGCGCGGTGATCAGCAGCGCGATCGCGATCGGCAGCGTGATCACCACGAAGTACGCCAGCAGCCACAGGATCAGGTAGCCGGCCGCCGCGATCACCAGCGTCCGCCACGCCCACGCCGCGGCCAGGTCGACGCCCCACGGCACCTGGGCGCGCGAGAAGTTGGAGCGGCCGGTCCGGATCGGCTCCGGGCCCTGCTGCCGCTCCGCGCGGGCCTGCGCCCACTGCGTGGTGATCTGGTGTGCGAGCCGCTCGGAGAGGCTGTCCACCTCGCGTTCGCGCCGGGACTTGTTCAGGCTCAGCCGGTCGCGCAGCGGCCGGTGCTCACCCGACTCCTCCCCCGGCTCCTGGTCGCGACTTTCGTCAGCGTCGTTGCTCACCGGGACAGGCTACTCACGATCGTCCAAGAGGCGACGGCTCAGGCGGTACGCCGCCTCCGGATGCCGCTCGGCGAGCAGTCCCACCGCCGCCAGCACGTAGTCGTGGTCGATCACCACCCGCGGTGCCCGGGGCAGCTGCCAGCCGCCGTCCTGCTCTCCGGTGCCCGGCCCGAGCACCCGCTCGGCGATGCCCGCCCGCCCGTTCCGGAGTACGCCGCCGGACCCGACCAGCAGGTCGATCTCGCGCAGGTCCTTGCCGGTGCGCTCGACGACCCGGCCTTCGGGGCTGAGCACGACTCGTGACCGGCCCGCATGACGTCGGAGTGCGAGACCGACGGCACCGCGAGCGATCGCCTCGTCGTACTCGACCTCCCGCTCGGAGTCCGGCAGCCAGCCCGGGTCCGCGTGCCGCCGGCGCGCGGCCTCGACCAGCGCCGGGTCCGCCGCCCCGTCGAGCACCGCGTCGACGGTCGACTCGGCCGACCAGCGCATGCCGAGGTCGCCCTCGACGGTCCGGGTGACCGGGGTGGTGGCGACGACCTCGCGGGCCAGCCCGCTGTCCTCCGGGTCGACCTCCACGACCGAGTGCACGTCGGTGGTCGCACCGCCCACGTCGACGACGACCACGTCGCCCGCGCCGGGCCGGGTCTCGTCCAGGCCGCGGGCGAGCACCTCCACCCCCGTGAGTACGACGTCCGGCGTCGCCCCGCGCACCATCGCGGTGAAATCGGCCCGTTCGCTCAGGTGCTTGCCGCCGATCACGTGCGCCAGGAACATCTCCCGGATCGCCGCCCGCGCCGAGTCGGGCGCGAGCACGCCGATCTTCGGCACCACGTTGTCTGCGAGCACGTGCGGGATGGCGCCGAGCACCGCGGCCACCTCGTCCCGCGCGTCGACGTTGCCGGCCACGACGACCGGCCCGTCCCAGCCGCCGTCGCGCAGCGCCGTCGCGCCCGCGACCAGCGCCTCGGCGTTGCCGCCGTCGGTCCCGCCGGTCAGGAGTACGACGTCGGGCCGGCTGGTGCTCCCCAGCTCGGCGAAGGCGTCATCCTCGAACGGCCGGCTCAGCACCGCGACGACCTTGCCGCCGCTGCTCAGCGCGACCCGCCGACCGGCCTCGGCCGTGACCAGCTCCTCGTTGCCGACCACGGCGATCCGCAGCCCGCCACCGGCGCTCGAGCAGGCCAGCACCTCCGCGTCCGCCGCGCGCGGGTCCTGGCCGGTGAGCTCGGCGAGACACGCGTCGTACCCGTCCAGGACGTCGGTCTCGATCGTCGTCGGGTGGCTGGCGCTGGCGACGATCCGGGCGTCGGCCAGGTCGACCAGTGCGGCCTTGGTGAAGGTGGAGCCGAAGTCGACGCAGACCACCACGGAGTCGTGCTGCTCAGAGCGCGCCATCGCGCGTCCCTGGCATCACGACCCGCTCAGCCGAGGGCACGATCGAGGTCCGCGAGCAGGTCGTCGGCGGTCTCGATGCCGACGCTCAGCCGGATCAGGTCGGCCGGGACCTCCAGCTCGGTGCCCGCGACGCTGGCGTGGGTCATCCGGCCTGGGTGCTCGATCAGCGACTCGACGCCGCCGAGCGACTCGCCGAGCGTGAAGACCTCGGTCGCGTCGCACACGGCCAGCGCCTGGCTCTCACCGCCGGTGACGCGGAACGACACGATGCCGCCGTACCGCTTCATCTGCTTCTGGGCGATCCAGTGTCCCGGGTGGGTCTCCAGGCCGGGGTAGATCACGTCGCCGACCTTGGGGTGCGCGCACAGGAACTCGACGACCTTCTCCGCGTTGTCGCAGTGCCGGTCCATCCGCAGGGCCAAGGTCTTGAGCCCGCGCAGCGTGAGCCACGCGTCGAAGGGCCCAGCGACCGCGCCCATGGAGTTCTGGTGGAAGGCGACCTTCTCGGCGAGCTCGTGGTCGCGTACGACGAGCGCGCCGCCCACGACGTCGGAGTGTCCGCCGCAGTACTTCGTGGTCGAGTGCACGACGATGTCGGCGCCGAGCGTCAGCGGCTGCTGGAGGTACGGCGACGCGAAGGTGTTGTCGACGACGAGCACCGCACCCGCGTCGTGGGCCACGCCGGCGAGCGCCTCGATGTCGCCGATGTTGAGCAGGGGGTTGGTCGGCGTCTCGACCCACACCAGCTTGGTCCGGCCGGGCCGGATCGCCGCGCGTACGGCGTCGACGTCGGACACCGGCGCCGGGCTGTGCTCGAGCCCCCACACCTGCTCGACCTTGTCGAAGAGCCGGAAGGTGCCGCCGTACGCGTCATCGGGGATCACCGCGTGGTCACCCGGGCGGCAGAGCGCCCGGATCAGGGTGTCCTCGGCGGCCAACCCACTCGCGAACGCGAAGCCGCGCTCCCCCTCCTCCAGCGCCGCGAGGTTGCCCTCGAGCGCGGTCCGGGTCGGGTTGGCGGAGCGGCTGTACTCGTAACCGCCGCGCAGCCCGCCGACGCCGTCCTGCTTGTAGGTGCTGGTCGCGTAGATGGGCGGGATCACCGCTCCGGTCGCCGCGTCGGGCTCGTAGCCGGCGTGGATGGCGCGGGTCTCGAAGCCAGCCTTGCTGGTGTGTTCCTGGGTCACGTTCCCGAGGGTAGTGCGGACCCGTCAGCGAGCTTCGATCGCCTCCGTGAGTACCGCCGCGATCTCCTCGACGTCGAGAGAACCCTCCGCCACTCCGATGACGAGATCGAAACCCTCATCCTGGGACAAGGTCACGTTGAAGCCGTTGATGTCGAGAAACACAGTCGTCGCCAGCCAGGCAAGGCGCTGGTTTCCGTCAACCAAGGCGTGGTTGCAACAGACCGAGTGCAACAGCGCCGCCGCCTTGAGTTCCAGGGTCTTGTAGGCGTCCTCGCCGAACATGCTGGACCGTGACCGTGCGCAAGCGGAGTCGAGGAGACCGAAGTCGCGGACCGGACCGGCCCCGAGGGCGCGAGTGAGGGCCAGCAAGTCCTCGATGTCGAGAAACTCGGTCATGCCTTCCCGAGCCGATCGAGAACGTCACCCCACCGGTCGAGCATGCGCTCCGCAGCGTCCTGGACACGTGCGCGATGCGACGAGGACGCGTGCTTCTCCAGTACGGCGCGTCGAATCACCTCCTGCTTGGAAGTGCCTTCGAGCTCGGCCAGTTCGGTGAGCGCGCGATCGAGTTCTTCATCCACACGAAGAGTCATGGCCATGACGTTGACGGTATCACTCTGATACCACAACCGGTGGTCGCGCGGCCTGTGGATGGCCGCGC
>DASXRJ010000110.1:0-10774 GCA_036506675.1 Nocardioides sp.
CCGTGTGCCAGCTTCCCCAGTGGCTCCCGGTGCCGCCTCGGCCAGGGGGGACAAGCGGACGCGGATGCTGCTCCCGCTGCCTTTTCGCTGCCTTCCGACCCCGAATAGAAGGGCAAGAGGCGGTTCGGGTTCACACCGAACCGCCTCTGACCTGCTGCTTTACAAAGTCGGGCTGACAGGATTTGAACCTGCGGCCTCTTCGTCCCGAACGAAGCGCGCTACCAAGCTGCGCCACAGCCCGATCGCGGGCGGAAGGCCCACGAGCGATGCGAGCATACCCGAGCCCCGGCGGGCCTCCGAAATCGCCACCCCCACGCGGACAGCGACGCGAGTACGACGTCGCGCCGGGCCGCGCCGCGGGCCCGTGAGGGCCGGGCTGGCGGGCGGTCAGGAGACCTTCGGGACCAGCGTGATCAGCGTCGCCTCGGGACGGCAGGCGACCCGCATCGGCGTGTAGGGGTTGGTGCCGACGCCCGCGGAGACGTGCAGCCAGGACGAGCCCGGGTCCCCGGGCAGGGAGTCGGCCGGGTGCCGGTGCAGGCCCTTGACCCGCGCCGGCTCGAGGTCGCAGTTGGTGGTGAGCGCGCCGAGGCCGGGTACGCAGATCTGGCCGCCGTGGGTGTGGCCGGCGATGACCGCGTCGTACCCGTCGCGGGCGAACTGGTCCAGCACCCGCAGGTACGGCGCGTGCGTGACCCCGAGCCGCACGTCGGCGTCCGCGCGGGCCGGCCCCTCGACTAGCGACAGGTTGTCGTAGCGCAGGTGCGGGTCGTCGACGCCGGCGAACGCGAACGACGTACCGCCGACGGTCATCGTGCCGAACTGGTTGGTCAGCTCCAGCCAGCCGGCGTCGAGGAACGCCTTCTGCAGGTCCTGCCAGGGCAGCTCGGGTCCGCTGGTGTCGCGCCTGCCGGTGTCCACCAGGTAGCGGAGCGGGTTGCGCAGCCGCGGCGCGAAGTAGTCGTTGGAGCCGAACACGAACACGCCAGGTACGTCGAGCAGCCCGCCGAGCGCGTCGAGCAGCACCGGGACCGCGTCCTGGTGGGAGAGGTTGTCTCCGGTGTTGACGACGAGGTCCGGCTCGAGCTCCTCGAGCCACCGGATCCATTCGATCTTGTCGCGCTGTTTGGGAGTGAGATGGATGTCGGAGAGGTGCAGCACCTTCAGCGGTCTGTGGCCCGGCGGCAGCACGGGCAGGTCGACCCGACGCAGGGTGAACTGCCTGGCCTCCCAGAGGGAGTAGCCCAGCGTGGCCGCGCCCGCGAGGGCTCCGGCGCCGACAACCGTTCCGACCATCCGAGTGAGTCGCACGCACCAAGGCTGCCACAATGACCCCATGAGTGCCTTGAAGGACCGGCTTCGTGACGACCTGACCACCGCGATCAAGGCGCGCGACGACGTCCGGTCGTCCACCATCCGGATGCTGCTGACCGCTATCACCAACGCCGAGGTGGCCGGAAAGGCGTCCCGCGTGCTCACCGACGACGACGTGATCGGCGTACTTTCCACGGAGGCGAAGAAGCGCCGTGAGGCCGCTAGCGCCTTCGAGGACGGCGGCCGGGTCGAGATGGCCGCCAAGGAACGCGCCGAGGGCGTCGTCATCGCCGACTACCTCCCGAAGCAGCTCACCGAGGCCGAGATCGCCGAGATCGTGACCGCGGCCGTCGCTCAGACCGGTGCGGCCGGCGAGGGCATGAAGGCGATGGGCAAGGTGATGGGCGCCGTACAGCCGCAGGTCAAGGGCAAGGCCGACGGCGGCGCTGTCGCCGCGGAGGTACGCCGCCAGCTCGGCTGACCCGGCCGGGCCGACGAGACGAGGCCCCAGGACGTCATGCGCGGGGAGCCATAGACGGCTCGCTCCGTATGACGTCCCGGGCCAGCCGGCCGCCGTCAGTGGCGGGGGCCGTGGTGGTTGTTGTTCTGGTTCGGCGGGGGCTCGGGAGTGCCGTCGGAGAGATAGATCGACACCACGTCGCCCTCGGCGAACTGCTCACCGGCGCTCGGACTCGTGTAGGAGACCAGACCGCGGCTGAGGCTGGAGTGTACGTAGCCGCCGAACGCCGGGCGGAAGCCGGCCTCGGTGATGACCTCCTTGGCCTCGGCCAGCGTCATACCGGAGACGTCCGGCACCCCGGTGAGTACGCCGGCGATGTCGTCGCTCGACGGCTTCACGAAGGTGGCGTTGGGCAGCAGCGCCTCGATCGCCTTCATGGCGTCGCCCCACATCGGGCCGGCCGTGGTCGAGCCGTGCGCCGAGACGACGTACGAGCCACCGACGACCTGACCATTGAGGGTGATCCAGTGGCCGGCCTGGTTGGCGCCCGCGATCATCGACGCGGTGGCCAACCCGGGTGTGTAGCCGATGAACCACACCGCCATGTTGTCGTTGATGGTTCCGGTCTTGCCGGCCGACTGCCGGTCGGGCAGCGAGATGCCGGCCTCGTAGCCGAAGCCGCCGGGCTCCTGGACGCCCTTGAGGATGTCGTTGACCGCGTCGGCGACCGCGCTCGGGAGCACCTGCCGACAGGACTTGGGGTACTCCTTGAGGAGGTTGCCGTTGGCGTCCTCCAGAGCGGTGATCGGCCGGGGGGTGCAGTACATGCCGCGGCCGGCGAACGTCGCGTAGGCGCTCGCCATGGTCAGCGGGTCGGTGTTGACGACCCCGAGCGTGAACGACGGCACCATCTGGTTGGTGGGGTCGGTCAGCTGGACGCCGAGCGTCCTGGCGAGCCGGTAAGGCTGGCAGACCCCGGTCAGCGCCTCGAGCTGGGCGTAGTAGGTGTTCACCGACAGCTGGGTGCCGGTGTACATGTTCATCCGGCCCGAGTCGGTCGAGTTGTGCACGTCCCAGACGCCGCCGACCAGGGGTTTGTTGTCGCAGTCCTTGTACGCCGAGTACGGCATGATCTTCTCCGCCGGCGACTCGAACGTCGTGTTGAGCGGAATGCCCTTGTCGATCGCCGTGGCGAGCACGAACGCCTTGAACGTCGAGCCGGCCTGGAAGCCGTTGGCGTCGCCGTACTTCTTCGGGACGACGTAGTTGAGGTAGGTCTGGCCGGCCTTCTTGTCGGTGCCCATCGGGCGCGACTGGGCCAGCGCCCGGACGTCACCGGAGCGCGGCTCCACCATGGCCAGACCGCCGATGGCCTGGTCGGTCGGGTCGACGTGCGAGCGCACCGAGCGGTCGGCCGCCTCCTGGTAGCGCAGGTCGACCGTGGTCCGGATGGTCAGGCCGCCCGAGTAGAGCAGCTTGCGGCGCTCCTCGGGCGTCTTGCCGAGCTGGGAGTCCTGCATCAGGTAGCTCAGCACGAAGTCGCAGAAGAACTGGGCCCGGGAGTTCACGCAGCCGTTCTGGGCGGGCGTGATCCGCAGGCCGAGGCCGGCCTTCTTGGCCGTGGTCGCCTCGGCGTCGGTGATGACGTGCAGCTCGGCCATCCGGTCGATGACGGTGTTGCGGCGCTCGAAGGCCCGGTCGGGGAAGTTTGTCGGGTCGTAGCCGGTGGGGTTCTTGACCAGGCCGGCCAGCATAGCCGCCTCGGTCAGGGTCAGCTTGGAGGCGTTCTTGGAGAAGTAGTGCCGGGCCGCGGCCTGTACGCCGAACGCGCCGTCGCCGAAGTAGGCGATGTTGAGGTAGCGCTCCAGGATCCAGTCCTTGGAGTACTTGTGCTCGAAGGCGATCGCATAACGCAGCTCGCGCAGCTTGCGCGCGTAGGTGTCGTCGGTGGCGGCCTTCCGCTCCTCCTTGGTGTCGGCCTGGGAGAGCAGGGTCAGCTTCACCATCTGCTGGGTGATCGACGACCCACCCTGTACGACGCCGCTGTTGGCCTGGTTGGTGACCAGCGCCCGCAGGGTGCCCTTGATGTCGAGCGCGCCGTGGCTGTAGAAGCGGTAGTCCTCGATCGAGACGATCGCCTTGACCATGGTCCGCGAGATGTCCTTGAGGTGGACGTTGACCCGGTTCTCGTCGTACAAGGAGGCGACCAGGTTGCCGTTGACGTCGAGGATCCGGGTCTTCTCGGGCAGCGTCTCGGTCTGCAGGTCGGCCGGGAGCTCCTCGAGGCTGTCGGACACGTCGCGCGCCGACAGACCGAGTACGCCGGCGAACGGGATGGCCAGTCCGGCGACCACGATGCCCATCACGACCGAGACCACACCCATCACGGCGAGGTGCGAGAGCACGCGGGAAGTGGGCAGTGGGGCCCCGGGACCGGACGCTGACATGGGGCCAGGGTACGTGACGCCCCGAGAGCCGGACCATTGCTGGACATCTACACATAGTCCGAATGGACCATGCCAATTGGGCCGTAAGGACTCTGTCGCGCGGCGCCGATCCCGCCTTTACTTCGAGACCTGGGGTTGTTTTACCCGGAGCGAGTCCCTGTGGGAGGGCCTCTCTTCGCACCCGGAGGGATAGGGGAAGGAAATGTGGATTGAGGACTGGGCGCCTGAGGCGATGTGCCGCAAGACGTCACCGGACCAGCTGTTCGTGCGTGGAGCCGAGCAGAACAAAGCCAAGCAGCTGTGCAGCGGTTGTCCCGTGCGCAGCGAGTGCCTCGCGGAGGCGCTCGACAACTCGATCGAGTGGGGCGTCTGGGGCGGCATGACCGAGCGGGAACGGCGGGCCCTGCTCCGCCGCCGCCCGGCCGGCACCTGGCGCGAAGTACTCGAGGCGGCCAAGGCGGCCCCGGGTGACGACCTCGTCGCCCGGCACGCCGTCTAGTGCTCAACGTCTAGGGGCACAACGACTCGCGGAAGTTCCCGACCGATCCGCTCGGCCGGGCGCTTCGGCGTACCGGGACCGCGAGGGCTCAGGTGGCGAGCAGGGCGCCGATGGCGCGCAGCCCGTCGAGATCGTGTACGTCGGTCGGCAGCGCCGGTACGACGACCGTCGGCACCCGCGGGTGAGCCGCGCCGAAGCGTTCGCGCAGCCGCGCCTCCCGCTCCACCATCCGGACCCGGTCGGCGTGCAGCCGGAGCAGCCCGGCCGTCAGCGAGTCGGGGTCGTCGCGCCGCAGCCGCTCGGCCGCGCTCATCGCCTCGTCGGCCGACAGCGTCTTCTCCGGGACGCTGCTGGCCCGGTTGACGACCAGCCCGGCGAGCGGCATGTGGTCGGCGCTCAGCCGCTCCACGAAGTACGCCGCCTCGCGCAGCGCGTCCGGCTCCGGAGCGGCGACGACGAGGAACGCCGTACCGTCGGCCTGGAGCAGCTCGAAGGTCTTGGTGGCCCGGGCCCGGAAGCCGCCGAAGAGCGTGTCGAACGCCGCCACGAAGGTCTGCATGTCGCGGAGGATCTGCGCGCCGAGGATCTTGGTCAGCGCGTTGGTCATCATCGAGAACCCCGCGGTCATCAGCCGGGCCGGCCCGCGCGCGGGCGCCAGCAGCAGCCGGATGAACCGGCCGTCGAGGAAGCTCGACAGCCGCTCGGGCGCGTCCAGGAAGTCGAGCGCGGAGCGCGACGGCGGGGTGTCGACGACGATCAGGTCGTAGGTCTGGTCGCGTACGGCGTCGCGGTGCAGCTGGCCGAGCTTCTCCATCGCCATGTACTCCTGCGTGCCCGCGAACGAGCTCGACAGCGCGATGTAGAAGGGGTTCTCCAGGATCTGCTTGGCCTTCTCCGGGCTGGCCTGGCTCTCGACCACCTCGTCGAAGGTGCGCTTCATGTCGAGCATCATCGCGTCGAGCCCGCCACCGTTGGTATGGCCGGCCCCGGGCACCGGACGCGGGGTGTTGTCGAGCCTCTCGATGCCCATCGACTGCGCCAGCCGCCGGGCCGGGTCGATCGTGAGTACGACGACCCGCCGTCCCCGCTCCGCTGCTCTCAGCGCGAGGGCCGCGGACGTCGTCGTCTTGCCGACCCCGCCCGACCCGCAGCAGACGATGATGTGGGTGTCGCGGTTGTCGAGCAGGGCGTCCACGTCCAGCGCGGGCGCGGGCGAGGGGGCGGAAGCGAGCGGCCCGACCCGGGCCCGGCTGTCGCGGGGGGTGCCCCGGCTCATGCGGATTCCCCGTTCTTAACGGAACGAAGTGAGCATGCGCTCATGCGGGGTCCCCGTTCGAAGCGGAACTAAGTGAGCATGCGCTCATGCCATCCCCTGACTCTTGAGGTCCTCGGCCAGCTCGTACAGCCCGCCGAGGTCGACCCCGGACGGCAGCCGCGGCAGGCCGTAGGTGGCGACGCCGAGGCGCTCCACGACGGTGCGCTGGGCGTCCTCGAGGGCGCGACGCTCGGCGTGGTCGTGGGCCTCGCCGAGCAGCCCGTCGAGGAGCGGCTCGCTGACCTCGACGCCGGACCGGGCCAGGTCGTCGGCGGTCCGGCCGCGGTCGATGGAGCCGGCCCGCGCGGCCGCGAGGTCATCGGCGTCCAGGTCGCGGGGGCGGAGCAGGTTGACGACGATCGCGCCGACCGGCAGCCCGGCCGCGCGCAGCTGGGAGATCCCGTCGGCGGTCTCCTGCACCGGCATCTCCTCCAGCACCGTCACCAGGTGTACGGCGGTCCGGGGCGACCGGAACAGCGTCATCACGGTGTCCGCCTGCGACTTGATCGGCCCGACCTTCGCCAGCCCGGCCAGCTCGCTGTTGGTGGTGAGGAACTGGGTGATCCGACCGGTGGGTGGCGCGTCGAGCACGATCGCGTCGTACTCGCGGGCGTGCTTGCCGCGACGGCCCTGCTTGGCGGCCTCGTAGACCTTGCCGGTGAGGAGTACGTCGCGCACGCCCGGCGCGATCGTGGTGGCGAAGTCGATCACGCCGAACCGGTCGAGGGCCCGGCCGGCACGGCCGAGCTTGTAGTACATGGCGAGGTACTCCAGCAGCGCCGACTCGGCGTCGATGTGGAGCGCCCAGACCGAACCAGCACCGTCCGAGCCGCCGGGCTCGCCCTCGCGGGTGGTCAGGCCGGTGGCGATCCGGGTCTCCTCGTAGGGGAGTGGGGCGACGTCGAAGAGCTGGGCGATGCCCTGGCGGCCCTCGACCTCGCAGAGGAGGACGTCCTTGCCGGTCGAGGCCAGCGCGAGGGCGAGCGCGGCGGCGACCGTCGACTTTCCGGTGCCGCCCTTGCCCGTGACCACGTGCAGCTTCACGCGGCCCCGGCCCTCGGGCCACTGCTTGCTCACCCGATGAAGAGTAGTCGCCGGGCCGCGCGGCGGAAGGCGATGTGACGCGGTCGTGCGGGCACCGCCGTACCCGCGTGGCTAGGATCACAACCCGGAGGCGACGGCCGGACCGCTGGTGCGGACGATCGTCCTGGGACGACCTCAACTGAGAGGGAGAACACGGTGGACAAGGTGGTCGCGAGCGCGGCCGAGGCGGTGGCCGACATCGGGTCGGGTACGACGCTGTCGGTCGGCGGATTCGGACTGTGCGGGATCCCGTCGGTGCTGATCGACGCGCTGCTGGAGCAGGGCGCCACGGACCTCGAGGCGGTGTCGAACAACTGCGGCGTCGACGACTGGGGGCTGGGCCGACTGCTGATGGCCAGGCGGCTGCGCCGGATGATCTCGTCGTACGTCGGAGAGAACAAGGAGTTCGCGCGGCAGTACCTGTCCGGCGAGCTCGAGGTCGAGCTCACCCCTCAGGGCACGCTGGCCGAGCGGATGCGGGCGGGCGGGTCGGGGATCCCGGCCTTCTTCACCGCGACCGGGGTCGGCACCCAGGTCGCCGAGGGCGGGCTGCCCTGGAAGTACGACGACGCCGGCAACGTGATCGTCTCCTCGCCGGCCAAGGAGGTGCGCACCTTCGGCGACCGCGAGTTCGTGCTCGAGCAGGCGATCGTCGCGGACTTCGGGCTGGTGCGGGCCTGGAAAGGCGACCGGCACGGGAACCTCGTCTACCGCGACTCCGCGCGCAACTTCAACCCGCTGGCCGCGATGTGCGGGCGGGTCACGATCGCCGAGGTCGAGGAGCTGGTCGAGCCCGGTGAGCTCGACCCCAACGACGTACACACGCCGGGGGTGTTCGTGCAGCGCGTGGTTGCGCTGACCCCGGAGCAGGCCGCCGACAAGCGGATCGAGAAGCGGACGGTGCGGCCGCGCACCGAGCCGCCCGCGGCCGACGTACCCGCCGGTGGCGCCGCCGCCGGCATCGCGGAGGGAGACGCCTGATGGCCTGGACACGTGAGGAGATGGCCGCGCGGGCGGCCTCGGAGCTGCACGACGGTTCGTACGTCAACCTCGGGATCGGGCTGCCGACGCTGGTGCCCAACTACGTCGCCGACGACGTGGAGCTGGTGCTGCAGTCGGAGAACGGCATCCTTGGCGTCGGCGCCTACCCGCTCGACGGCGACGAGGACCCCGACCTGATCAACGCCGGCAAGGAGACCGTGACGGTACGCCGCGGGGCGTCGTTCTTCGACTCCGCGACGTCGTTCGGGATGATCCGCGGCGGCAAGATCGACGCGGCGATCCTGGGTGCGATGCAGGTCTCCGCCGGCGGCGACATCGCCAACTGGATGATCCCCGGCAAGATGGTCAAGGGGATGGGCGGCGCGATGGACCTGGTCCACGGCGCCAAGCGGGTCATCGTGCTGATGGAGCACGTCGCGCGCGACGGGTCGTACAAGATCGTCAACGAGTGCTCGCTGCCCTACACCGGCCGCCGCGTCGTACAGCGGATCATCACTGACCTCGCCGTCATCGACGTCATCGACGCCGCCACCGGTGAGCTCGCCGAGTCCGGCACGCTGGGCGACCGCGCGCTCAAGCTGGTCGAGCTGGCGCCGGGTGTCACCCAGGACGAGGTGCGGGAGAAGACGGAGCCGGAGCTGGTGTGAGGGGGGTGTCGGTTTCCCCGGATATCCGGGGAAACCGACGGTTGACAGGTGTTGCAACCCCTGACAACCGTCAGCAGTCCCTGACCAGCACCGGCCTCACAGCAGCTTGCCGAGCAGCTTCGTGAAATCACCCCGGCGCCGGCCGAGCGCCGCGAAGAAGTCGCGGTCGACCGTCTCGACGGCGCCGATGGCGCGGTTGACCAGTTCCACGCCGGTCGCGGTCGCGGCCAGGGCCCGGGCCCGGGCGTCGGTCGGGTGCGCCTCTCGGGTCACCAGGCCCTTGGCCTCGAGGGTGCGCAGCACCTGCGAGGTCATCATCGGGTCGGTGCCGGCATGCTGGGCGAGGTGCCGCTGGGTGACGGGCTCGCCCGTGCCGACGCCGCCCAGCCAGGTCAGCGAGGCCAGCAGCACGAACTGCACGTGCGTCAGGTCGTAGGGCTTGAGCGCCGCCCGCTGCGCGGCCTGCCAGGCGTTGGTGACCCGCCAGAGCATCAGGCCGGGGGAGTCGTCGGCGTCCGCGAACTCCGTCTCGAGCCGGCTCATCGGGCGGCGTACTCCTTGAGCATCGCGGCCCGCAGCACCTCGGCGTCATCCGCGCTCAACGCGAGCAGGCCGCGGCGGAGCAGGTAGCCCCAGTTGGGGTCCCGGGTCAGGTCGAGGTCGGCACGCACCTCCTCGAGCGGTACGACGCGGGCGTCGGCGTACTCGACCCGGCGCCGGAACGGCTTGAAGTCGCCCTCGTCGGCCTGCCAGATCTCGCCGTCCGCGACCACGCCGTACGCCGTGAAGCTGCGGAGCGCGGGCCGCTCGCCGAGGCGTTCCTGTGCGGAGTAGTAGACGAGTACGTCGCCGGGCCGCATCCTGGCCAGGCCGGCGCGCTTGCCGTGGTTGACCTGCGCGAAGCCGAGGGCCACGGCGCGGCGTACGTGCTCGGCGGAGACGACGCCGAGCCAGGCGTTCGGTGAGTTGTCCATGGCTCTAGTATGCGCGCTTAGTAAACCGAGAGTCAACCGCGCCACAGGACGTCATACGGGTGGCGCCATAGACGGCTCCGTCCGTATGACGTCCGCACGACCGGCCCGAGTAGGGTGCGAGCCATGACGAAGTGGGAATACCTGACCGCCCCGATCCTGGTCCACGCGGCCAAGCAGATCCTCGACAACTTCGGCTCCGACGGCTGGGAGCTGGTGCAGATCGTGCCGGGCATGAACCCGGAGAACCTGGTCGGCTACTTCAAGCGGCCGGTCGAGGCATGAGTACTCCCGAGGAGCGGCTGGCGGCGCTCGGACTGACCGTGCCTGAGGTGGCGAAGCCGGTGGCCGCGTACGTCCCGGCGCTCCGCACCGGCAACTACGTCTTCACCTCCGGCCAGCTGCCGATGCGGTCGGGCGAGCTGATGTACACGGGCAAGGTCGGCGGCGACGTCAGCCCCGAGGAGGCGACCGAGTGCGCGCAGCAGTGCGCCCTCAACGCGATCGCCGCGGTCAAGGCCGAGCTCGGCGACCTGCGTCTGGTCAAGCGGATCGTGAAGGTGGTCGCCTTCGTCGCGTCGACCCCCGACTTCACCGGTCAGCCGGCGGTGGCCAACGGGGCGTCGCACCTGTTCGGAGAGGTCTTCGGGGAGGCCGGCGTACACGCGCGGTCGGCGGTCGGCGTACCCGTGCTGCCGCTGGACGCCCCGGTCGAGGTCGAGATCACGGTTGAGGTCTCGGCAGAGGTGGAGGGCTGACCCGCGTGGTCGACCCCACCCGTCGCCTGCCGCCGGCGCTGGTCGCCAGCGCGAGGGAGTACGCCGAGGGGCGCCGCGAGCCGGTCGAGCCGCGGTTCGCCTCGACGGTGGTGCTCCTGCGCGCCGGCCGAGCGGCCGAGCCCGGCGGGCTCGAGCTGTATCTGCTGCGTCGGCACGTCGGCATGGAGTTCGCGGCCGGGATGAGCGTCTTCCCCGGCGGCGGCGTCGACAAGCGCGACTTCGACGGAGAGGTCGGCTGGGCCGGCCCGCCACCGGCG
>DASXRJ010000111.1:0-30025 GCA_036506675.1 Nocardioides sp.
GCTCCGTGAACGCCTCGGTCAGCTCCGGGGAGAGCGGCGCCGACCCGCTGAGGATCATCCGGACCGGTCCGAGCCGCTCCTCGAGGCCGGGCACCTGCATCCAGTACGCGAAGACCGGAGGCGCGACCGGGAGCACCGAGATCGCCTCGTCCTCGATGATGTCGAGCGAGCCCTCCGGGTCGAAGCCGTCGACCAGGACCAGGCGGCCGTGCTGGCGCACGACCTGGCCGAGCACGGCGTTGAGCCCGTAGACGTGGAACAGCGGCAGCACCCCGAGTACGACGTCGTCCGCGCCGATCATCTGCGGCTCGACCGAGGCCACCTGCTCGATGTTGGCCAGTAGCGCCCGGTGGCTGAGCATCGCGGCCCGCGGGCGACCCGACGTACCGCTCGTATAGAGGAGTGCCGCCAGCGACTCCGGGTCCCGCAGCCCCGGCAGCGGCCGGCCGGCGGTCGCCACCAGGTGGTCGTAGGAGCGCTCGCCGGGCTGCAGCGTCGTACCTACGACGACCACGCGCGGCCGCGCCGGTCCCTCGATCCGGGCGACCGCCGTACGCACCGCGGTGACCGTCGTCGGGTCGGCGACCACCATCCGGGCCCCGGAGTCGGTGAGCATGCGTTCGAGCTCGTCGGGGGTCGACCGCGGATTGACGGGTACGGCGACCAGCTGGGCCTGCAGCACCCCCAAGTACGTCGCCACGAACTCGATCCCGTTGCCCATCGCCAGCACCACCCGGTAGCCGGCGACGAGTCCCGCGGCCCCCAGCCCGTGGGCGAGCCGACCGGCTTCGTCGGCGAGCTCGGCCCAGGTCCGGGCCCGGCCGTCCACCTCCACCAGGGCTACCTTGTCGGGGTGCTCTCGCGCCGCGGCCGAAAGCAGGTCGGCGACGCCGGACACGGCGTCGTTCATCTGGACCATGGACAGATACTTCCACAGCCCGCGACACCCGCGCGCGGGCCACTAGGGTGGTGCCGTGACCCCTCGACAGCGCGGCGGCAAGCCACCCAAGGGCCGCCGTCCCGACCTGCGCCAGCGATCGGCGATGGCCGGCGAGGCTGCCGCAGCCGCGGCCGAGGTGGAGTCCTCCCTCGACATCGCTGCCGACCCGACCGCCGGGGCCTTCTTCGACGTGGACAACACCGTGATGCAGGGCGCCAGCATCTTCCACCTGGCCCGGGGGCTGCACCGGCGCAAGTTCTTCACGACCCGCGACATCCTGGGGGCGGCGTACAAGCAGGCCTACTTCCGGATCGTCGGCGTCGAGGACCCGGAGCACGTCGCCGAGGCCCGCAACTCCGCGCTCAGCTTCATCGCCGGCCACACCGTGCAGGAGCTCGAGGAGCTCGGCGAGGAGATCTTCGACGAGGCGATGGCGCACCGGATCTGGCCCGGCACCCGCGCGCTCGCCCAGTTACACCTCGACCAGGGCCAGCGGGTCTGGCTGGTCACGGCCGCCCCGATCGAGATCGCCAACATCATCGCCCGCCGGCTCGGCCTCACCGGAGCGATGGGAACCGTGGCCGAGCACGTCAACGGTGTCTATACCGGTCAGCTCGTCGGCGACATGCTGCACGGTCCCGCGAAGGCAGAGGCCGTCAAGGCGCTCGCGGCCCGCGAAGGGCTCGACCTGGCGCGCTGCTCGGCGTACTCCGACTCGGCCAACGACCTGCCCATGCTGAGCCTGGTCGGCGACCCCTGCGCGATCAACCCCGACGCCAAGCTCCGTGCTCACGCCAAGGAAGCGGGCTGGCGGATCCGCGACTACCGGACCGGCCGGAAGGCCGCCCGGGCCGGGCTGATCGCCGGCGGTCTGGCGGGCGCGGTCAGTGGTGCGGTCGCGGCCGGAGTAGCGATCCGGGACCGCCGCCGCGGGGCCTGACCCCGGATCTCCCGGCGCGTGGCTTCCCCCACGATTTGGGATTGAACGGTTCACAGATTCCTCACTGCCGCTTACCCTGGGGAAACGGACTCGCGAGGGAGCGCCGCCGGGGAGGGAACAGTTCGGAATGGCTCGGGACAAGTACGACGCATCGCGTGGCTTCGACGCCCTGCGTGCCGCCGTCCTCCAGTGCCTCGATCCCCGGTCGGCCCTGCCAATGGTCGGTGCGCCGATCGGGCTCGCGTCGACCACCGGCATCGTCTTCTCCGAGAGCATCGTCGGGATCGACTCCCACCCCGACACCTCACCGGACTCCAACCATGACCTGCTGCACCCCTCCGCGGGTGGCCCGGGCCGGTACGACGACGCCAACCTGGCCACCTCCAGCGAGGAGGACGAGGGCGACCGCGAGCGTCTGATCGCTCTGGTCGAGCTGGCCCGCAAGGGCGACAAGGAGGCCTTCGGGCTCCTCTACGACCACTACCACGGCTCGGTCTTCCGGTTCCTCTACTACCGGACCCGGACGACCACGCTGGCCGAGGACCTCACCTCGGAGACGTTCTTCCGGGCGCTGCGGAGCATGAACAGCTTTCGCTGGCAGGGCAAGGACTTCGGCGCCTGGCTGATGACCATCGCGCGCAACCTGACGATGGACCACTTCAAGGCCGGCCGGACCCGGCTCGAGCAGGCCACCGAGGACATGGGCGTCCACGACGACGCCACCGAGGGCCCCGAGACCGCCGTACTCAACTCGCTGACGAACGAGCTGCTGCTCGCCGCGCTGAAGAAGCTGCCCGCCGAGCAGCAGGATTGTCTAGTCATGCGTTTCCTCCAGGGCATGAGCATCGCGGAGACCGCTCTGGTGCTCGATCGGAGCGAGGGAGCGGTCAAACAGCTCCAGCTGCGCGGCGTACGCAACCTGGCGAAGCTGATGCCCGAAGGGATCCGCGACTGATGATTTCGTTCACGTTCGCGCAGGCCCGCGTAACTTGCCCAGACCGCACGTCGTTGATGCTGCTGACGTCGCCGATAGCTGGCGGCCCCGAGTCGACAGGACGATCGCAGTGAGTTCCGTGGTCCCGGCACGCCGTCGTGCCGAGAAGTTCAACGAGCTGGTCGAAGGCACCGCGCCTCCCCGCTCGCGCCGCGGCGACTCCTTCGCTCCCATGCTCAGCACGGTCGCCGACCTGCGTCGCGCCGGCGGCCCGACCCCGCGCCCGGAGTTCGTGGCCGATCTGCGCTCGCGCCTGATGACCGAGGCCGACGACGTACTCGTCCACCTCGACCGCGAGCTCACCCTGGCCCGGGCCTACCATCCGCGCCAGCGCCGCCAGCGCCGCCGCCTCGCGGTGGCCGTGGGTGCGCTCACCTTCGTCGGCGCCACCGCCTCGATGTCGATCGCCGCGCAGGGCGCCCTGCCGGGCGACGCGCTCTACCCGTTCAAGCGGGCCATCGAGAACGCCCAGACCGGGCTCGCCTCCGGCGACAGCAAGACCCACGAGATCCTCGACAACGCCGGCAACCGGCTCGACGAGGCGGAAGAGCTGGCCGCGCAGGGCTCGCCCGAGGCCGATGCCCAGATCCCGCCGACGCTGGCCGACTTCACCGAGCAGGTCAGCGAGGGTGCCGCCCGGGCGATCGACTCCGACGACGCCAGCCAGATCACCGAGGTGCGGCAGTTCGCCGCCGACGGGATGGACCGGCTCGAGTCCCTCAACGCCAGCGTGCCCGACTCGGCCAAGGACGACGTCGCCAACGCGGCGACCGCGCTGGCCGCCATCGACACGGAGGCGGCCCAGGCCTGCCCGTCGTGCGGTGGCGCGGTGCTCGATCTGCCGCAGATCTTCCTCACGTCGGCTCCGGTGGCCTCGCCGCCGCAGCTCGGCGACTTCACGTCCATCCACCCCGCGTGGCCGAACCTGATCGAGGCACCGACGGACGGCGAGCCGCTCACCCACCCGACCACGGGCACGGACCAGAACGACCCGACCGGCCCGACACAGGTCGACCCGAGCTCCATCACCTCGCCCATCGGCCCGCTGCTGCCGACGTCCACCGACGACAGCCTCGGCACCCTCACCGACACGATTCTCGGCGACGAGTCGAGCGGGCCGCTCGACCCGGTGACCTCCGCGGTGGGCAACGTGACCGACGCGCTCGACCAGACCCTGGAGGGTCTGCTCGGCGACTGGAAGCCCATGTCGCAGCGCTGACCATCGCCTCGGGCGTGCCGGGGCGCATCCTCAGCCGAAGACGGACTTGCGCTGCATCAACAGGCTGTAGAGCGTCTGCTGGATCGTCTCGCGCACCTGGTCGGTCACGTTGAAGACCAGCATCGGGTCCTCGGCCGAAACCCGGTCGTAGGAGTCGGTGCGGATCGGCTCGCCGAACTCGATCAGCCACTTCGAAGGCAGCGGCACCATCCCGAGCGGCCCCAGCCACGGGAACAGCGGCGTGATCGGCAGATACGGTACGCCGAGCAGGCGCGCCAGCGACGGAACGTTGCCGACCAGCGGGTAGATCTCCTCGGCCCCCACCACCGACAACGGCACGATGGGTACGCCGGTCCGCAGCGCGGCCGACACGAACCCGCCCCGGCCGAACCGCTGCAGCTTGTAGCGCTCGGAGTAGGGCTTGCCGATGCCCTTGAAGCCCTCGGGCCAGACCCCGACCAGCTCGCCCTGGTTGAGCATCCGCTCGGCGTCCTCGTTGCAGGCCAGGGTGGCACCGCTCTTGCGGGCCATGCTGCTGACGAACGGCAGCTTGAAGACCAGGTCGGCGCCGAGCGGCCGCAGGAAACGGCCGGTCTCGCGGTGGATGGCGAACATCGTCATCAGCCCGTCGACCGGCACCGTGCCGGAGTGGTTGGAGACGACCAACGCACCCCCGTCGGCCGGGATGTTCTCGACCCCGCGCACCTCGATCCGGAACCAGGTCTCGGCGATCGGCCGCAGCGCGGCGAGCAGGAAGCGCTCGGTCAGCTCGGCGTCGAAGCCGTAGTCGTCGACGGCGTACTCACCGGAGACCCTGCGGCGCAGGAAGGCGAGGAACTGGGCCAGTCGCGGCTCCCAGTCGTCGCCGAACAGCTCCTTGGCGGCGAAGCCGAAGGCCGCCATCCAGTCGCCGACCGGGATGCCAGGGATCGGCGAGCGGTCCTGCGTCGTGGCCGGCGCCGGCTCGGGTACGGCGTCCGGCACGGGCTCGGGACCGGTCGCCTCGGCCGGTGGACCCGGGTCGATGGTCGGGATCCTCTTCGGCTCGGCCTTCGCCGGCGTACGCGGTGTGGCCAGGTTGCGGGCCGCCGTTGACGGCTTCGCCTTGCCGGTGCCGCGGCCCGGGCGGCCGCGGGTCCCGATCGGGATCACGTCTGCGTCACCCATGAGTCGACCCTCCTGCCTCGATCGAGGCGAACGAATCGGTCAGTCCGGTCAGCACCCGCTCGGCGGGCAGCCGCCCCGCGGGCACGCTGGTGGCATAGTCGGCGAACGCCTCCGCCGTGGTGTACGTCGGCTCGAAGCCGAGCATCTCGCGCATCCGCGTGGTGTCGACGCCGCGACCGTAGGTCAGCAGCGCCAGCTGCTCGGGTGAGAAGTCGGCCAGCTTGGCCTGCCGCATCAGCGACCCGACCCGGTTGACCGCGAACCTCGGCATCGGCAGCGCCTGCCGGCCGAGCCGGCGCAGCGCCTGCGACAGCAGGAGTACGCCGTCGCCCGCGACGTTGAAGGTGCCGGCCACGTCGCCGAGGGCGGCGTGCTGGAGCACGGCGACCAGGTCCCTCTCGTGCAGGAACTGCAGCCGCGGGTCGAAGCCGAGGACGGTCGGGATCACCGGCAGCCGGAAGTACGACGTGATCGGGCTGGTGACGTGCGGGCCGACCACGTTGGCGGCCCGGATCATCGTCATCCGGACGTCGGGCCGACGCCGGGCGAAGCCACGGACGTAGCCCTCGACCTCGAGGACGTCCTTGGCATAGCCCGAGGTGGGCAACCGGCGGGCCTCCATGTCCTCGGTGAACATGGCCGGGTCGCGGGAGCTGGCGCCGTACACGGTCGCGGAGGATTTCACGATCAGGTGCTCGAGCCGGGGAGCGGTCTGGCAGGCGGCCAGGAGCTGCATCGTCCCGATGACGTTGAGCTCTTTCATCGGGGTGCGGCCACCGGTGCTGCCGGGAGTCGCGATCACGCTCATGTGGACGACGGTGTCGACGTCCTCCTTCGCGATGACCTTCGCGATGATGGGGTTGCGAATGTCCGCGCGGACGAACGAGACGGCGCCGATGTCGCCCCGCGGAGGGACGATGTCGACGCCGATGACGCGGTCGACGGCAGGGTCATTGGCCACCGTGCGCGCGAAGCGACGGCCGAGGTCACGTGAGACCCCGGTGACGAGGACAACTCTCCCCATGGCAGCAGGCCCTATCCGTGCCGCGTCACGGCAAGGTCACTTGCCGAGCTTGCGGCGCTGGACGCGCGTCTTCTTCAGCAGCTTGCGGTGCTTCTTCTTAGCCATGCGCTTGCGACGCTTCTTGATGACAGAACCCACGGATGAACCTTTCGGAGACTATGCGGTCGTCCGATCGGAGAACTGGACGACCGACACAGCCTATCCGTGATCGCCTGCGGCACAGAATCTGGAGGTCGAATGCCCACCATGCGGTGGGCGGCCTGGGATGGCGCCTGGCAGCTGGGCGGGCTCAGCCGGCGTTGAAGAAGCTCTTGCGGAGGTACTCGTGCACATCGCTCTCGCGCACCCGGAACGAGCGGCCCACGCGGACGGCGGGGAGGTCGCCGTTGTGCAAGAGACGGTAGACCGTCATCTTCGAGACCCGCATCATCGTGGCGACCTCGGCGACGGTCAGGAACCGTGACTCTGAGGCGTCCGCGTTCGACATGGCGCACCGACCTATCCCTGCGGCACGCCACCGGCTTCCCCACCGGTGACCCACGTCCCGCTCCCCCGTGAGAATAGGGCCTCGTGTGACTCGTGGGGAAGAGGTGAACGAAAATTATCCCCCTCGCCCCGCGTGTCGGTTTGAAACCCCTAGGGGAAGGGGTCCAGGCCGTGCCACGGGAAGACCGCCTCGCGGGTCGCGTGGATCGACCGGTCCAGCCAGGTGCCCGGGTCGTAGCCGTCCCGCCAGTCGCGATAGGCCGGCGTACGGCCGTCGGTGAGCCGGTACGGCGGCGTCCGGCCGAGGCGAACCCGGATGTGCTCGCGCCAGGCTTCAGGGGTGTGTGTGGAGGGGTCGAGCGGGGCGCCGCTCACGATGCTCAGCAGGTGGGTCCACGCGCGCGGGACGACCTCGACGACGGCGTACCCTCCGCCACCGGTGGCCACCCACTTTCCGCCGGTGAGCTCGTGGGCCAGATCGTGCAGGGCGAGGTACGCCGCGCGCTGGCCGTCGATGCTCAGCATCAGGTGCGCCAGCGGGTCCTCGAGGTGGGAGTCGCAGCCGTGCTGGGTGACCAGGATCTCGGGCTTGAACTCCCTCAGCAGCGGCGGCACCACCGCATGGAAGGCGCGCAGCCAGCCGGCGTCGGCGGTGCCGGGCGGCAGGGCCACGTTGACCGCGCTGCCCTCGGCACCCTTGCCCCCGAGGTCGGCCGCGAAGCCGGTGCCGGGGAAGAGCATCTGCCCCGTCTCGTGGAGGGAGATGGTGAGCACCCGCGGGTCGTCCCAGAAGACCTTCTCGACCCCGTCGCCGTGGTGGACGTCGACGTCGACGTACGCCACTCGCTCCGCGCCGTGGTCGAGCAGCCAGCGGATGCCGACCGCGACGTCGTTGTAGATGCAGAAGCCGCTGGCCCGTTCGGGCATCGCGTGGTGGAGCCCGCCCGAGATGTTGGCGCTGTGGGTCGAGTCGCCGGTCCACACCTGGCGGCAGGCCTCGACGGTCGCGCCGACCACGTGGGCCGAGGCGGCGTGCATGTGGTCGAAGGTCGGGTTGTCGTCGGTGCCGAGGCAGTACGTCTCGTCCACGCTGCCGCGATGCATCCGCTGGACCGCCTCGATCAGGCCGGGCGAGTGCACGGTCGCGATCAGGTCCTCGTCGGCGGTGGGCGCCGCCACGACGGTGGGTACGACGCGCAGCTCGCGGGCCAGTCGCATCGTGAGATCCACCCGGACCGGAGCCATCGGATGCTCGGGGCCGAAGTCGTACTCGGTCAGCGACTGGTCGAAGACGACGGTGGTTCTCCCGCAGTCGGCCATGGAGCCGACGATACCCGTCGCGCTCTCGCGGCTCGGTTCCGTCTTGACGGATAGTAAGCGCGCATATAATCTTGATTCCAGTCAACCAACGGAGGAGCAGGGACATGTGGGAGTACGAGTACGCCGTCGAGTCGGACGCATCCGCGGAGGCACTCTGGCGCCGCTGGTCGGACGTGGCCGGCTGGCCGGAGTGGAACGCCGGCATCGAGTCGATCTCGATCGACGGGCGGTTCGCCGTGGGGTCGAGCTTCACCATGACCCCGCCGGGAGACGACCCGATCACCATGCGGATCACCGAGGTCGTCCCGGGTGAGCTGTTCACCGACGAGGCCGACCTGGGGGAGGTCGTCGTACGCACCGCGCACCGGCTGGAGGCGCTCGACGACGGGCGCACCCGGGTCGTCTACCGCACCGAGATCACCGGACCGGCGGCCGCGGAGCTGGGGCCGCAGATCGGTCCGGCCATCACCGCGGACTTCCCCGACGTGGTCGCGGCTCTGGTCGCGGCAGCGGGTGGTATCGGTGTGTCATCATGAGGTCGTGACGACATTCCGCAGCACTCAGTGGTGGGCCGCCTGACGGGCGGACCCAGCGTCGTACACACACGACATCCAACGGCCGCCTTCGGGCGGCCGTTCGGCATTTCGGGCGGTCTCCGAGGGCGCTTCATCCCTAGGAGAGACCATGCGCACCACCACCTTGTCCCTGCTCAAGCCGACCGGGCACCTGACCCTCGGCAACCTGCTCGGCGCGCTGCTGCCGATGGCGCGCTCGCAGGACGACTCCGAGTGCTACTTCGGCATCGCGGACCTGCACGCGCTGACCATCACGCATGACCCGGCCCAGCTGCGAACCCTCACCCAGGAGCTGGCCACCACGATGCTCGCGGTCGGGCTGGATCGGAGCACGCTGTTCGTGCAGGGCCACGTGCCGGCGCACAGCGAGCTGGCCTACCTGCTGGAGTCGACGGCGTACGTCGGCGAGCTCGACCGGATGATCCAGTTCAAGGAGAAGGGCCGGGGCCGACCACAGACCCGGGCCTCGCTCTTCACGTATCCGGCGCTGATGGCGGCCGACATCCTGCTCTACCGGCCGGCCCAGGTCCCGGTCGGCGACGACCAGCGGCAGCACGTCGAGCTGACGCGTGACCTGGCGGTGCGGTTCAACCGGACCTACGGGCCGGTCTTCACGGTGCCGGAGCTGGTGACGCCTCCTGCCGGAGCGCGGGTGATGTCGCTGACGGACCCGAGGGCGAAGATGGGCAAGTCGGGCGAGGACGGCTCGGGGGTGATCTACCTGCTGGACCCGCCGGACGTCGTACGCCGGAAGTTCGCGCGGGCGGTCACCGACTCCGAGACGGGGCCTAATGCCGTCCGGCGGGACCGGTCGGCCAAACCGGGGGTCACCAACCTGATCGACATCCTGGAGGCGTGTGGCGGCTCTGCGACGGGTGTTGCGTCGTACGGCGCGCTCAAGTCGGCCACCGCGGACGCCGTACTCGCGCTGCTCGAGCCCCTCCAGAAGCGGTACGCCGACCTGGCCGCCGACCCGCTCCACGTGACGTCCGTCTTCGCCGAGGGGGCCGCGCATTGTCGGGACGTCACCGCTCCCGTCCTGGCCGCCGCAAGAACTGCGATGGGTCTCGCCTGACCCGCGAAGTGGCGATCTTGGCCCCGCGAGGTGGCGAGTTTGGCCCCGCCAGGTGGCGAGTTTGGCCCCGCCAGGCGGCGAGTTTGGCCCGCCGAGGTGGCGAGTTTGGCCCCGCGACGTGGCGAGTTTGGCCCCGCGAGTGCGCCGGCCGGCGTACTCGACTCGGGCCCGGGGCGGGACAGGCCTGGCCGCTACCCAGCCTTGCCAGGGGCCGTTCTCGCCACCTCGAGGGGCCATTTTCGCCACTTCGGCGGATCTCTTGAACGCGTTCAAGTTTCCGTGCTACGGTGACCGACATGGGAGTTGAACGTGTTCAAGATAGTGGTTGGGACGTCTCCTGGCCGCTCGCGACCTGGACGGCCGCAGCTTCGCCGCTCGTCGGGATTACGGCGATCGTCTCGCTCGCTCGCCAGGGGCTGACCTGGGAGCCGTGCCTGCTGGTCGGCGTCCTCGGCCTCATCCTGTGGCGGGGCGCTCGCCAAGCGAGAGGCATCGCGCTCGGCCTCGCCGTCGGCGTTCTGGTGACGGCCTTGGCCTTCGCGCTGCACTGGGGGTGGGCATGACCGCGCCGTGGTTCGGGCCAAGCAGCATGGCCGGAGTCTCGCTGGGGCTCCTGGTCGAGTCGGTGCCGTTTCTCAACGACCCATGGGGCCGGGCGGGTCTCCTCACCTATGCCGGGTGCCTGTTGGCCGGCGTACTGCTGATGCCGTTCGGGGGCCGGATCCGGCAATTCGGCTGTGGGGTGCTCGCCTCGTCGGCCGCGTACCCGATCGCTTTCCTCACCATCTTCAGCCTCTTTGTTGTGCTCGCCTCATTCGACTGACAAGTTCCTTTCCGCACCGAAGGAGAAATGACATGACCTGGACCGTAGGCACCTACGTCGTCTACCTGCTGATCGCGGTCCCGCTGACCGTGTGGGTGGCGCTCACGCTGTCGCGCAACGGCCGGGTGTTCCTGGCCGATGTGTTCGGCGACAACCTCGAGCTCGCGGATGCCGTCAACAAGCTGCTGGTGGTGGGCTTCTACCTGCTCAACCTCGGATTCGTGATGCTTTACCTGCGCTCGGGGACCGAGGTGACCGACCTGACCGGGCTGTTCGAGGCGCTGAGTGTGAAGATCGGCATCGTGATGCTCGTGCTCGGCGTACTCCACTTCTTCAACGTGTACGTCTTCAACGCCATCCGGCGGCGCAGCCGGGCCGAGGCGCTGCGCACTCCCCCGCTGCCGCCGCAGGGCTACCTGATGCCCGCGCCCGGCCTCCCCAACCCACCCCCGGCAGGTGCCTGATGCGACTGACCGTTCTGTACGACGCGGGGTGCCCGCTCTGTTGCCGCTTCCGGGAGTGGCTGGCGGGGCAGGCGCTCCTGGTGCCCCTCGAACTGGTGCCCGCCGGGTCGACCGTGGCCCGGGCGCGCTACCCGCGGCTCGACCACGCCAGCACGCTGTCGGAGGTCACCGTGCTCGGCGATGACGGCTCGATCTGGACCAAGGAAAACGCCTGGGTGATGTGCCTGTGGGCCACCGCCAGCTATCGCGGGCTGGCCGAACGGCTGGCCCGGCCGGCCTGGCTGCCACTCGCTCGCGCGGCGGCGTACACGGCCGCGGGCGTGCGCACGCTCACCAGGACCTCGAAGGGAGACGACTACATTGACGCCTGTGACGGACCCTGCCCCCCTCTCGCCGAAGGCTGAGCAGACGCGGCAGGCTATCGTCGACGCGGCGATGCGGCTGTTCCGCTCGGGCGGCTACGAGAAGACCACCATGCGCGCGATCGCCGGCGAGGCCGGGGTCTCGCTCGGCAACGCCTACTACTACTTCGCCTCCAAGGAACACCTGATCCAGGCCTACTACGACCGGATGCAGGAGTCGCACACCGAGGCGGTGGCGGCGGTGCTGGCGGCCGAGCCGAGCTTCGCGCCGCGGCTGCGGAAGGTGCTGCTGGCCTGGGTCGACGTGGCGGCGCCGTACCACGAGTTTGCGGGGAAGTTCTTCAAGAACGCCGCCGAGCCGACCAGCCCGCTGTCGCCGTTCAGCCCGGAGTCGAAGGCCGCCCGCGAGGCCGCGATCGACCTGTTCCGGCAGACGGTGGACGGCTCCGACGTGAAGGTCACCAAGGCGCTGCGGGCCGACCTGCCGGAGCTGCTGTGGCTGCTGCAGATGGGCGTCGTGCTGTTCTGGGTGTACGACGCCAGCCCCGACCAGGCTCGCACCCGGGCGTTGATCGAGAAGGCGGTCCCGCTGGTCGATCGGCTGATCCGGATGACCCGGCTGCCCGTCGTACGCGGGGTGGTCGACGACCTGGTCGAGCTCGTGCACGCCGTCCGGTCGTGATGGGGTCTGCCGGTCGCTGTGCGGACGCCATGCGATCCGGGTCGTCTTGCGGACGTCATGCGATCCGAGTCGTCTTGCGGACGTCATGCGATCCGAGTCATAGATGGCTCCGTCCGTATGACGTCCCGGATGCCACGTCCCGTCCGCATGACGTCCCGGATGCCACGTCCCGGGCGGCGCTTCTCACGACCGCCAGGTGATCACTTCGTCGAGATCGGCGCGGCTGGTGCGGAACCAGTTGACCGGGTGGTCGAGGTCGGGATAGCCGAACGAGATGCCGACCACTACCCGGCGGCTGTCGGGCAGGTCGAAGTGCTCGCGCACGAAGGGCGAGTACGACGCCAGCGCCGCCTGGGCCGCGGTCGCGAGTCCGAGGCTCTGGGCGCCGAGCAGGAACGAGTTGACGTAGAGACCGCAGTCGACCGCGCCGTACACCCCAAGGTCGGCCTCGGTCGTCACGATCGCGACGTGCGGCGCGTCGAAGAGCTCGAAGTTCCGCAGCATCTGCACGAACGACGCCTCGCGGTCGCCCTTCACGATCCCGATGCTGTCGTAGAGCTGGAAGCCGCACTCGCGGCGGCGGTCGCGGTAGACCCCGGTGTACGCCGCCGGGAACTCGAAGTCCGGCGCCGACTGGTTGGCCTGGATGTGGGCGGCGAGCTCCTTGCGGAAGCGCTCGGTCGCGTCCCCTTCCGTCACCACGACCTGCCAGGCCTGCGAGTTGCACCACGACGGGGTGCGCTGGGCGAGCGCCAGCACCTGCTCGATGGTGTCGCGAGGCACCGGGTCGAGGCGGAACTGCCGGCAGGTCCAGCGCTCGTCGAGGATCCGGCGGAGAACGTCGTACTGCTCGGTGGTCGTCATATGGCGGCCCCTGTCTGAATCAGTCTCGTTTCGAGACCACACGCTAGTCGGATCGGTCTCGAAATGGAACCACTGGGCTACGATCGACGTCATGCGCTACGAGGACCTGGCCGACGAGCCGTGCTCGATCACGCGCCCGCTCGTGGTCTTCGGCGACCGGTGGACGCTGCTGATCCTCAAGTACGCGTTCTCGGGCGTACGCCGTTTCTCCGCGTTCCAGAGCGCGCTCGGCATCTCGCGCAGCCGGCTCCAGGACCGGCTCGGCCGGCTGGTCGAGCACGACATCCTGGCCAAGCAGAAGGTCGCGGGGAGCGCGCACGAGGAGTACCGACTGACACCCAAGGGGCACGACGTCTACCCGATCCTGATGGCGATCCGCGACTGGGGTGACACCTACATGGCCCCGGACGGCCCGCCCGTGGTCTACCGCCACCGCGACTGCGAAGGCGACGGCGAGGCCCACTCGCGGCTCGAGTGCGACGCCTGCGGCAGCCCGATGACCGCCCGCGACGTCACCCCCGAGCTCGGTCCGGGTCTGCGACTACCGGGGTAGTCAGAGATGTTTGAGGGGTCGACACGCCGTACTGAACCCCTCAAACCTCTCGGAGTACGCCGGCGTCACGCTCGGCGAGCCCCTTGAGGTTGAGCAGCTGCTTGCGCATCATCACCAGGTCACCCCAGCCGAGCAGCCAGCCGCGGAACCGGCCCAGCCAGCCGCCGGCGGCCGAGGTCAGCCGGCAGACCATGACGCACGAGGAGTCGTCGACGGGCTCCACGGCGTACGTGGCGGCGGTCTGGCCGAAGATCCTGGTGGGGCCGGGGAGCGTGCGGCCGGTCCACTGCCGACCGGGCTGTACGTCGGTCACCTCGAAGATCATCATCCGGTCGCCGACCTCGATCTGGTCGGCACCCGGCGTGAGCTGCTGCGGGCTGCGGCGGCCGAGGTTGTCGATCAGGTCGTAGCTGTACGGCGCCTCCCTGATCTGGCACAGCCAGCGGTAGGCCAGCGCGGCCGGCGCCAGCACCCGCACCGCCCGAGTCATCGCCACCACCGGCCCGTCGAGCACGGTGTCGGCCGGGTAGGTCCGGTCGAGGTCGGCCTGCGTCGTACCCCAGGCGTAGGGCAGCTTTCCAGTCATCTCGGTCCTTCCGTACGGATGCGTATGGTGCAAACCATACGGTAGCGTACGGCGAGTGTCGCGACCACGTCTGAGCCGAGAGAGCTGGGTCGAGGCCGCCACTGCTCTGGTGGCCGAGGGCGGGATCGCGGTGGTCGCGGTGGAGCCCCTCGCGGCGAGACTCGGCGCGACCAAGGGCAGCTTCTACTGGCACTTCACCAACCGCGACGACCTGGTCCAGGCGGTGTTGGACGCCTGGGTCGACAAGCACACCGAGGCGATCATCCGGCACGCCGAGGCCGAACCCGACCCGCGCGCCCGCCTGCACCGGCTCTTCGTCGACGTCGAGGCCGCCAGGCGGGACAGCCGGGTCGAGCTGAAGCTGCTCGCCAGCAGGGACGACCCGCGCGTCGACAAAGTGTTGCAGAAGGTGACCCATCGCCGGCTCGAGTACCTGACCCAGTGCTACCGCGGCCTCGGCCTCGACGACGAGGCCGCCGCCAACCGGGCACTGCTCGCGTACGTGTCGCGGATCGGGCTGATCCACGCGCAGCACGCCACCGGCGACGGCGTACTCCCCGAGGAGCGGCGGCCGAGCTACCTGGCCTTCCTCGAGGAGATCCTGATGCCGCCGGAGTCGCTGGCCGACTGAGCGTCCGTCATGCGTCCCGGACGTCATGCGCTTGGACGTCATCCGCCCCGAGCCGTAGATGGCTCCGTCCGCATGACGTTGCGAGGCCGCTCCAGCCGCCGGGACGTCATCCGCTCCGAGCCGTAGATGGCTCCGTCCGCATGACGTTGCGAGACGAGACCCCGCCGAAACCAGCGTCAGGAGCCCTCAGCGAGCGAACGGGACCGGTCGCGGGCGGCTTCCATGGCGGCGAGGAAGGCAGCACGCACCCTGTGTATCTCCAGCTCGCGCAGGGCGGCGGCGGTGGTGCCGCCGGGCGAGGTGACCTGTTCGCGCAGGACGGTCGGGTGGGTGCCGGTCTCGCGGAGCATCTTGGCCGAGCCGACGACGGTCTGTACGACGAGCTCGGTGGCCGTCGTACGCGGCAGGCCAAGGTGTACGCCGGCCTCGATCATCGACTCCACCACGAAGAACAGGTACGCCGGCCCCGAGCCACTGATCGCGGTGACCGCGTCCTGCTGCTTCTCCGGCACCCGCAGCACCCGCCCGGTCGAGGCCAGCAGCGCCTCGGCCTCGGCCAGGTGAGAGTCGTCGCAGTGCGAGCCGGGCGAGATGGCGGCCATGCCCTCGTCGACCAGGGCGGGGGTGTTCGGCATCACCCGCACGACCGCGACCCCGGCCGGCACGTGCGACTCGATGAACGCGGTCGTGATGCCCGCGGCGAGCGACACCAGCAGCTGCCCCGGCCGCAGCTCGCCGGCGATCTCGGCGAGCAGGTCGGACATGTCCTGCGGCTTGACGACAACGGCCACGGTGTCGGCGGTGCGGGCCGCCTCCAGGTTGGAGACCACGCGGACGCCGTACTTCTCGGTCAGCTCGCGGGCCCGGTCGGGGCGCTTCTCGCCGACCATCAGCTCGTCGACGGGCCGGCCGGCCCGCACGAGTCCGGAGAGCAGGGTCTCGCCCATCACTCCGGCACCGAGGATCGCGGTGAGGGGCATGCGGACCTACTTCTTCGAGACCAGGGACTTCACGAAGAATGACAGGTTCTGCGGACGCTCAGCGAGACGTCTCATGAGGTAGCCGTACCACTCGGTGCCGTAGGGGACGTAGACCCGCATCACCTCGCCGGACGACGCCAGCCGCTTCTGCTCCTCGGGCCGGATGCCGTAGAGCATCTGGAACTCGTAGCTGCCCTGCTCGCGGCCGTAGCGGCTGGCCAGCGACGACGCGATCGCCACCATCCGCGGGTCGTGGGTGGCGATCATCGGGTAGCCCTGGCCGGCCAGCAGCACCTTGAGGCAGCGCACGTAGGCCTTGTCGACGTCGATGCGGCCCTGGAAGGCGACCGTCTCGGGCTCCTTGTAGGCGCCCTTGCAGAGCCGGACCCGCGACCCCTCGTAGGCCAGCGCCTTGCAGTCAGCCTCGGTGCGGTGCAGGTAGGACTGCAGGACCGCTCCGGTCTCGGGGAAGTCCTTGCGCAGCTCGCGCAGGGTGGCCAGGGTCCGGTCGGTGGTGGTGTGGTCCTCCATGTCGAGGGTGACCGTCGTACCGGAATTGCGCGCGGCGCGGCAGATGGTCCGCGCGTTCTCGAGGGCGAGCTTGTCGCCGGTGTCGGGCAGCGCCTGGCCGATCGCGGAGAGCTTGACGCTGACCTCGGCCTGACGGGCCAGGCCGCGGGCGGAGAGCTGCTTGAGGACGTCGAGGTACGCCGCCACGGTGGCCTCGGCCTGGGCCACGTCGAGGGTGTCCTCGCCGAGGTAGTCGAGGGTGGCCCTCAGGCCGTCGTCGACCAATCTGGCGGTCGCATCGACGGCCGACTCGGTGGTCTCGCCGGGCACGTAGCTGTTGACGATGCCGGAGGAGACGGGAAGGGTGCTGACGAGTTTTTTGACCTGCTCTGAGCGGGAGATCAGGAGCAATGGCTGGCGGAGCAACGACATGCCGGACAGGCTACGCCGTACGCCTTCGCAGCGTGACCGCCCCCAGCGCCAGGCCCGCTATCGCGAAGCACGCGACCACCGCGACGTCCTGCCAGACCTCGCCGGTGTCGCTGCCGTCGACCAGTGCCTTCATGGCGTCCATGGCGTAGGAGAGCGGGAGTACGTCGCTGATCTGGCGCAGCCCGTCGGGCAGGATCAGCCGGGGGACGAAGAGTCCGCAGAGCAGGATCTGCGGGATCACGATCGCCGGCATGAACTGCACCGCCTGGAACTCCGTCTGCGCGAAGGCGCTCACGAACAGCCCGAGCGCGCTCCCCAGCACCGCGTCGGTCACCGCCACGATGGTCAGCAGCCAGACCGGCCCGTCGACCTCGAGGCCGAGGACCCCGACGGCGAGCGTGACCGCGAGCACCGACTGCAGAGCGGCCAACAGCCCGAAGGCGAGCGCGTAGCCGAACAGGAAGTCGCCCTTGCCCATCGGCATGGCGAGCAGGCGTTCGAGGGTGCCGCTGGAGCGCTCGCGCAGCGTGGTCACGCTGGTCACCAGGAACATGATGATGAACGGGAACATCGCCAACAGGCCCGGCCCGAGCTTGTCGAAGGTCTGCCCGGGCATGTCGTTGAACATCCACCACAGCAGCGTGATCAGGATGCACGGGAGCAGCATCAGCATCGCGAGGGTACGGCGGTCGCGGCGGAGCTGGGTGAGGACCCGGGCCGCGACGGCGAGGGTGATCCTGGGGTTCATGCGTCCACTCCGTTGCTTTCGACCAGCTGGAGGAAGGCGTCCTCGACGTCGTCCACGCCGGCCTTCTCCTTGATGTCTCTGGGCGTGCCGTCGGCGATGATCCGACCCTCGCGCATCAGCAGCAGCCGGTCGCAGCGCTCGGCCTCGTCCATCACGTGGCTGGAGACGAGTACGGCGGCGCCGGCGTCGGCGATCTCGTGGAAGAGCTGCCACAGGTCCCTGCGGAGCACCGGGTCGAGCCCCACGGTCGGCTCGTCCAGCACGAGCACCTCCGGGTCCTTGAGGAGCGCGACCGCCAGGCTGGCCCGTGACCGCTGGCCGCCGCTGAGGTTGCCGACGACCTGGTCGCGGTGGCTGGTCAGGTCGACGCGCTGGACGGCCTTGTCGATGACGCTCTTGGGGACGTCGAGCACCTTGGCGAAGAAGGCGAGGTTCTCGGCGACGGTGAGATCGTCGTACACGCTGACTTCTTGGGTGACGTAGCCGATCCGGTCGCGTAGCGGCCGGCACCCGGCCGTCTGGCCGAGCACGGTGACGGTGCCCGAGGCGAGCTTCTGGACGCCGACGATGCTGCGCATCAGGGTCGACTTGCCGCAGCCGCTGGGACCGAGCAGGCCGGTGACCGAGCCGGAGGGGATGTTGAGGTCCAGTCCGTGCAGCACCTCGCGCCCGGACCGGACCACGACCAGGTCTCGCGTCTCGATGGCGTTATTCATCATGTGTTGAATTGTGCTCTCGTGGGTGGGTCCCTGGCAAGGGTCTGCTCAGGTTTGCCGGTTGCTGGTCAGGGAGAGCTGACGGTTGTCAGGGGTTGCAGTGCCTGACAACCGTCAGTTTCCCCGGATATCCGGGGAAACTTCCGCCCGATCCCCCAAGTCACCACTCAGATACCGCTGCAACGTCGGCGCGTAGATCGCCACCACCTCGTCGACCGGCATGGAGGCGAGCGGCTCGACCTCGAGCACGTAGCGGAGCATGATCAGCCCGAGCACCTGGCTGGCCACGAGCGGCATCCGGCGGGCGGGGTCGTCGACCCCGAGCGCGGCGCCGATCGGCTGGATCACCGCCGGCAGGAAGCCGTCACGCAGCAGCCCGCGTCCCTCGGAGTCGAACATCCCCCGCACCAGGCCCAGCAGCGGCAGCCGCAGCTCGGGGTCGTCCCAGACCGAGAGGAAGACCCGCAACATCCGCTCGGCCGCCCCGTCCAGCCCGCCGGCGATCACCGGAGCCAGGGCCACCCGCGGGTCGACCGGGAGCTCGAGGGCGGCCACGAAGAGGTCGTCCTTGGAGCCGAAGTAGTGGTGTACCAGCGCCGGATCGACGCCGGCGGTGCCCGCGACCGCCCGGATCGTCGTACCGGCGAAACCGTGACCGGCGAACGACGCCCGGGCGGCGGCGAGGATCGCCGTACGAGTGTCGGAGCCGCCCGGACGGCGGCCGCGAGGCGTGCTCATCGGAAGGCGTCCCGACGGACAGGGCTCATGGCCGGACGCCCAGCCCCAGGTGCTCGCGGGCGAAGGCCAGCGACTCGGCCAGATCCGCCTGCCGCTCGACACGCGAGGAGGCCCGCCGCGTGTTGATCTCGAGTACGACGTGGCCACCGAAACCGGTCTCCGACAGATGCGCCAGGAACCCGGCAGCGTTCATCGCCCCCCGGCCCGGCACCAGGTGCTCGTCCTTGGCCGATCCGGTCCCGTCGGTCAGGTGCACATGCCGCAGCCGGCGCCCCAGCCGCATCGCCATCTCCGTCGGGTCGGACTGCGCGATGGCCGCGTGCGAGAGGTCGACGGTTGTGTTGGCGTAGTTCTCCGACGACGGGTCCCAGCCGGGGAGGTACATCTCCATCCCGCGGCGAGACGACGCCCGCCACGGGTACATGTTCTCCACCGCGAACGCGATCCCCGTCGACTCCTCGATGGCCGCGATCCCGTCGACGAAGTCGCGCGCGTACTCGCGCTGCCAGCGGAACGGCGGGTGTACGACGACGACGTCCGCGCCGACCGCGTGCGCCATCTCGGCCGAGCGCTCGAGCTTGCCCCACGGCTCGGTACCCCAGACCCGCTGGGTGAAGAGCAGGCACGGCGCGTGCACCGCGCACACCGGCATCGCGTGGTGGTCGGAGAGCTGCTTGATCGCCGAGGTCTGCTGGCTCAGCGAGTCGATGCCGACCATCACCTCGACGGCGTCGTACCCGACCGAGGCGGCGTAGCCGAAACCGTGCGCCGTGGACTCCGGATAGACCGACGCGGTCGACAGCCCGACGATCGGGGTCGCACTGGGGGTCCGGGCAGAGGTGTCGTTCATGGGTCCGCTCATCGGTCGAGGATGCCGAGGTGGTCGAAGCGTTCCAGGATGACTCCCTCGCGCAGCGCCCACGGACAGATCTCCAGCTCGGCAAGGTCGAAGATGTCCATGCACCCCTCCGCGACCAGCGCTCCAGGGACGATCTGGTGGGTGCGCGACGGCGACACCCCGGGGAGTACGGCGAGGTCGCCGTCGTCCATGTCGATCAGCTTGGGGATCCACTCCGACAGCGCCTCGCGCGACAGGTTTCGCGACACCAGCGGCCCGTCCCCCGAGGGTGCCGCGCCGCAGATCCGGGCCAGCGACCGGAACGTCTTCGAGGTCGCCGCCGCCCGGTCCGGCCGCCCGCCGCGGAGCAGGTGGCCGGCGTCCCGGGCGATGTCGGCCCGGATCTTGCGACGCAGGGCGCGGATGTCCTCCTCCGACGGCTCGCGGGTGTCGAAGTGGTCGCGCGCCAGCCGGGCCGCGCCCAGCGGCAGCGACCAGGCCACGTCGGGCGCCTCGTTGGTGCCGCCGGCGATCTCCAGCGAGCCGCCGCCGATGTCGAAGACCGCCAGCCGGCCGGCCGACCACCCGAACCACCGTCGTACGGCGAGGAAGGTCAGCCGAGCCTCGTCCTCGCCCGCCAGCACCTCGATGTCGACGCCGGTCTCGGCCCGCACCCCGTCGAGTACGTCGTCGCTGTTGACCGCGTCGCGCACCGCCGAGGTGGCGAAGCCCAGCATCTCCTCGCAGCCCTTGTCCTCGGCCACCACGACCGCCTGGGCCACGAACCGGCTCAGCGCCTTCGCGCCGGCCTTGCTGACCGCCCCCTGCTCGTCGAGATGCTCGGCGAGCCGGAGCGGCTCCTTGTAGGAGTACGCCGGCAGCGGTGCCGCGCCTCCGTGCGCGTCCACTACCAGGAGGTGACCCGTGTTGGAGCCGATGTCGAGGACGCCCAGCCGCATGGGGGCAACGCTACCGCCGACGCGTAGGGCGCGTCGGCAGACGCCTGACCGTAGCGACAACGCAGCCAGCGTGCGTCTCGGGTGTCGCGCAGCAGGTCGTGGCGTTTGCCACGGCGCCATACATTTGCTGGGTGCCCGAAGTGAGTCTGGACTTCCCCCGGGCGTGGGTGGAGTTTCCCGACCCCGCCGACGCCGAGCAGGTGTTCCGCTGCGACCTGACCTGGCTGACGTCGAGCTACGTCTGCATCTTCGGCCAGGGCTGCCCCGGGATCTACAAGGAGGCGCCCGACGCCGGCTGCTGCACGCTCGGCGCGCACTTCGCCGACAAGGCCGACGAGAAGCGCGTCGGGTCGTACGTCGCCAAGCTGACGCCCGACCTCTGGCAGCACCACCCGGGCCGGCGGACCAAGAAGGCCGACTGGATCGAGCTCGACGACGAGGGCGAGCGGAAGACCAAGGTGGAGGGCGGCGCCTGCGTCTTCCACAACCGGCCCGGGTTCGCCGGCGGCACCGGCTGCGCCCTGCATGCGCTGGCCCTGCGCGACGGTCAGGAGCCGCTGGAGACCAAGCCGGACGTGTGCTGGCAGCTGCCGATCCGGCGTACCTTCCGCGACGTGGAGCGGCCCGACGGGTCGTCGTACACGGAGGTCTCGATCGGCGAGTACGACCGGCGCGGCTGGGGGCCGGGCGGGCACGACCTCGACTGGTACTGCTCCGGCAACACCGAGGCCCACGTCGGCGTGGAGCCGGTGTTCCAGACCAACGCCCCGGAGCTGACCGAGCTGCTCGGCAAACCGGCGTACGACGAGCTGGTGCGGCACTGCGAGGCACACCTGCGGTCGCGCTCGCTGCTGGCGATCCACCCCGCCGACCCGCGCTGACCGGACGCTGAGCGGACACGGCCGTCCGCCGCGCCCGACATCTTTCTCGACGTCAAGATATCCACCCCCCAGTGTCGGCGTGATTTCAGCGACAGCGCAGAATGCCAACATGCGCCTCGACCATCTCTCTTTCGCCGCCGGACCTGATGGCCTCGCCAGCACGGCGGAGCGCATCGGTGGGCTCCTGGGACGACAGTTCGACGACGGTGGCATCCACCCTCGCTTCGGCACTCGCAACATGGTGCTGCCCCTCGCCGACGGCACCTACCTCGAGATCGTCGAGGTCCTCGACCACCCGGCGTCCGACAAGGCGCCCTTCGGCCAGGCGGTCCGGGCCCGGTCCGCGGCCGGCGGTGGCTGGCTCGGCTGGGTGGTCGCGGTCGACGACATCTCCAAGGTGGAGAACCGCCTGGGTCGCGCCGCCGTACCTGGCAACCGGCACCGGCCCGACGGCCACAACCTGGTCTGGAAGCAGATCGGCGTCAACGGCCTGATGGCCGACCCGCAGCTGCCGTTCTTCATCCAGTGGGAGGGCAACCCCGGCGACCACCCGAGCACCGGCGGCACCAAGGACTTCTCGCTGGCCTGCCTCGAGATCGCCGGTGACCCGCAGCGGGTGAGCGAGTGGCTGGGCGAGACCGTCGAGTCGCCGCTCGAGGACGTCAAGGTCGACTGGGTCGCGCCCAACGGCACGCCCGGCATCATCGCCGCACAGTTCCTCACGCCGGGCGGCATGGTCCGCATCTGAACGGGGCTGCGATGGTCGCCGGCGCCCGCCCGTCGCCGAACATCTGGAACAACCCCTCGGTCTACGAGCTCGAGAACCGGGCCGCCGACCCCAACGGCCGGCTGGCCGCGGCCCTCTCGTCGCTGGCCACCTGGACCGACCGGGCCGTCCTCGACATCGGCTGCGGCACCGGCTTCCATCTCCCCTTCTTCGCGGCTGGCGCGTTCGGCCGGGCTCGGTCGGTCGTCGGCGTCGAGCCGCATCTCGATCTGGTCGCGATCGCGCGGCGACGTACTCGCGGGCTCGGCAACGTCCGGGTGCTCGAAGGGACGGCGCAGGCGCTGCCGCTACCGGACGCGTCGGTGGACGTCGTACACGCCCGGTGGGCGTACTTCTTCGGTCCCGGCTGCGAGCCGGGGCTGGCCGAGCTCGACCGGGTCGTACGCCGCGGCGGCACCGCGCTGCTGATCGACAACGACGGCACCCGGTCGACGTTCGGGTCGTGGTTCCGGCGCGGCTACCCGATGGTCGACCCGGACGAGGTCGAGCGGTTCTGGTCGCGGCACGGCTGGACCCGGACTCCCGTCGACATGGGCTGGCGCTTCGAGTCGCGAGCCGACTTCGAGGCCGTCGTACGCATCGAGTTCGCGCCGGCCGTGGCCGACCGGATCCTCTCCGAGTACGACGGCCTCGAGGTCGACTACGCGGTCAACGTGTGGTCCAAACACTTCGGGTCGTGATGCCCTGGACGCGCCCCGGCGCGTCGTCGGCATCACGACCCACTCGGCCTAGCCGGAGACCGACGCCTGGCCGGTCTCCAGGTGACCAACGAAGCGCTGCGACCAGGTGGCGTCCGAGCTGGCGGTGACGGTGAGGTCGTACCAGCCCTGGGAGTACTGCACCGCGTTGAAGTAGTCGCTCACCGACCCGCCCGCCGGCACCGAGTAGGTCCACGGGCCGTCGCCGCGGTAGTTGTTCGCGGTGATCGTGAAGGTGACCGCAGAGGTCGAGGCGTTCCTCAGCTCGAAGAAGACGGCCAGCTTGCCGGTGTCCGGCGCGGCGGCGTACGACGCGGTCACGGTCAGCGCCTTTCCGGGCTTGGTCGCGTCGCCGCGGAAGCGCCGCAGGAACCGGTTCGGGCCGACGAGGCTGAGGTCATACGGCCCGTTGCCGAAGCCGAGCCCACAGTTGAAGAAGTCGCTCTGGCTACCGCCCGCGCCGACGGTGTACTGCCACGGGCCGCCGGTCCGGTAGGCGTTGACGTACGCCGCGAAGTGGCTCGCCGCCGACCCGGTGTTGGCCATCTTCAGCCACACCTTGATCACCCCGTTGGAGCCGAACTCGAGGTGGTCGAGGTTGCCGTTCACCTGGTAGGGCAGCGGCCGGGCCGGGCGGGTGCCGGACTCCTGGGTCGGCAGCTTGTTGTCGGCCGGTGCCGGGTTGGGCAGCGGCCCGCAGGTGGCCATCCCGATGGTGCCGGTCGCGGGCAGTGTGGGCATGCCGTAGACCGGGTGGGCGAAGTCGAAGAGCCCGGTCAGGTCGCCGCAGACCTGGCGCCTCCAGGCCGAGATGTACGGCGTCTTCGCGGGCCGGCCGAGCGCCGCCGTCCACTTCTCGAGGAACCGCAGCACCGAGGTGTGGTCGGCGACCTCCGAGCTGACCCAGCCACCGCGGCTCCACGGCGAGATCGCGATCAGGGGCACCCGGAAGCCGAGGCCGATGGGAGTGCCGTTGACGGACTCGCCCGCCGTACTCCCGGGCGCCACCGGCGGCGGCACGTGGTCGAAGAAGCCGTCGTTCTCGTCGTAGTTGAGGAACATGATCGTGGAGTCGAAGACGGCCGGGTCGGCGTTGAGCGCGTTCATCACGTTGTGCACGAAGTTGGCGCCGTCGTCGGGGGTCGCGTAGGGGTGCTCGCTGACCTCCTGGTTGGGCACGATCCAGCTGACCTGCGGCAGCCGGCCGTTGAGTACGTCGTCCTTGAGCGCGAGCACGATGTCGTCGGGCGTCTTGCCGGTCACCCGCGGCACCGACGACATGCCCTTGACCCGGAGTGGGCTGCCGGCCGGCGCGTTCTGGAACTGGGTGAAGTAGGCGAGGGCGTTGTCACCGTAGTTGTCGCTCGCGTTCTGGTAGACCTTCCAGCTCACCCCCGCCGACTCCAGCGCCTCGGCGTACGTCTGCCAGCGGAGCCCGGCCTCGTCGCCGCCGTCGTACGCCGGACCGCCGGCCGTGCCACCCGGGTCGATCTGGCCGCTCCAGTGGTAGGTCCGGTTGGGTCCGGTGGCCGAGAGGATCGAGCAGAAGTAGGCGTCGCAGATCGTCCAACTGTCGGCCAGCGCGTAGTGGAACGGGATGTCGTCGCGCACCATGAAGCCGAGCGTGCGCACGTTGCCCTTGGCGGCGACCCACGAGTCGAGCTTGCCGTTGTTCCAGGCCCTGTGCTGGTCGGACCACGCGTGCGCGAGGTCGCCGTTGCACTGGGCCAGCCGCTCGGGGTCGGCGCCGCCAGCGGGCTGGGTGAGGCTGAACTGCCAGGGGTACTGCCGGCCGAAGCCGGCGGGCTGGTTGAAGACGCTGTAGCCGCCGGGCAGCTGGATCGTGCTCCGGTCGCCGAAGCCCCTGACGCCGCGCAGCGTGCCGAAGTAGTGGTCGAAGCTGCGGTTCTCCTGCATCAGGATCACGATGTGCTTGGCGTCGGTGAGCGTGCCGGTGGCGCCCTGCGCGGGCGACGGCAGCAGCTGGCTGCCTGCGACTCCGGCCGCGGCTCCCATGGTGCCGGCGATGAACTTTCTCCGAGTGATGGTCATTGCTGGCTCCCTTGCCGGCTCCACACGTTGGACGATGGGCTGGTGGATCGGCAGGGAATCTAGGGTCGCCTGTGGTCTAGGTCCAGACCATTGCGCTGGCTAGTTTTGGTGCTTTCCGAAATACGCCACCGGGTTCACGAGATCCAGTCGCCAGGCCCGCTCGAGCCCCGGATCGTCAGCGACGGGCTGAGCAGCTTGCCCGGCTCGACGACGGGCGGCACGCCGAGCCGACCCTGGAGCCGCTTGACGATCTCGACGGCGACGTCCTCGAGCGGCTGGCGCACCGAGGTCAGCCCGACCGGCACCACCTGGGCCACCTGCGAGTCGTCGAAGCCGACCACCGCGACGTCCGCGCCGGGCGCGAGCTGCCGGATCCAGAGCGTGTGCAGCACGCCCATGGCCAGCGTGTCTGAGGCGCAGACGAACGCGGTCGGCGCCGCCTCGTCCAGGAGTACGGCGGCCGCCTCCGCGCCGGAGTTGACCGTGTCCTCGACCCGGGAGGCCAGGCCCGAGGTCGACAGGTTGTGCGCGTGCATGGCGCTCAGCCAGCCCGACCGCCGGTCTTCGCCGATCGGCGACTCCTTGCGCCAGCCGATCCAGGCGATCCGGGTGTGGCCCCTCTCGAGGAGGTGCTCGGTGGCCATCCGCGCGCCGGCCGCGCCGTCGACGTCGACCCACGGATGGGTCGCGTCGGGGGCGTCCCACGGCCGGCCGAAGGCGACGAACGGCGCGCCGCGCTCCTCCAGCCAGGCGGCCTGCGGGTTGCCGAGGTAGGTGTCGGTCACCACGAACGCGTCGACGGCGGTGGCGCGCAACAGGTCGTCGTACCCGGCAAGCGGGTCGACGCCGTCGCCGGGGAAGAGCAGCACGTGGTAGCCCGCGACCCGGCACTCCTCGACCAGCGAGTGCACGAAGCGGTCCATCATCGCGTTGGCGGTGCCCTCCTGCGCGGGCGTGAAGCGCAGGCCGATCAGGCGCGAGGTGCGGGTGCGGAGGTTGCGGGCGGCGCGGTTGGGCGAGTAGCCGAGTACGGCGACCGCGTCCCGGACCCGCTGGAGCGTGTCGGGCTTGAGCAGGTCGGGGTTGTTCATCGCGTTGGACACGGTCTGGCGCGACACGCCGGCCAGGTCGGCCACATCGGAGAGGGTCGCCTGCACCATCACCCGGCGTACGTCGCGCGCCATGCGGGCCCTTTCCGATCTGCTTTCCCACCGCTTGAACGATCCAAGGCTACCGCCCGGTCTCCCTCTGTCGGTGCGCTGCCCTACCGTTCCGGACATGAGCAAAGCTCCCGCGAAGTCCCGGGCCCGCTATCGATGTGGTGAGTGCGGCTGGGAAGCCGCCAAGTGGGTCGGGCGCTGCGGCGAGTGTCAGGCGTGGGGTTCGGTCGCCGAGGTCGCGGTCGTCGCGCGTACGACGGCCGCGGGGCCGGTCAGCGCGCCGGCGGTGCCGATCGGGCAGGTGTCGGTCGAGGAGTCGGCGTTCCGCTCGAGTGGGGTGCCCGAGCTCGACCGGGTGCTCGGCGGCGGGCTGGTGCCGGGGGCGGCGATCCTGCTGGCCGGCGAGCCCGGGGTCGGCAAGTCAACGCTGCTGCTCGAGGTGGCCGCGCAGACGGCGCGCTACAGCCGGCGCACGCTCTACGTCACGGGCGAGGAGTCGGCCTCACAGGTGCGACTGAGGGCCGACCGGACCAACGGCGTACACGACGAGCTGTATCTGGCCGCCGAGACCGACCTCTCCGCCGTACTCGGGCACATCGAGGCGGTCCGGCCCCAGCTGCTGGTGGTCGACTCGATCCAGACCATCGGGGCGGCCGACGTCGACGGCGTACCGGGCGGGGTGACGCAGGTGAAGGAGGTCGCGGCCGCGCTGATCCGGATGGCCAAGACCCGCAACATCACCACGGTCATCGTCGGCCACGTCACCAAGGACGGCTCCATCGCCGGGCCGCGGGTGCTCGAGCACCTGGTCGACGTGGTGCTTCACTTCGAGGGCGACCGCAACTCGCGGTTCCGGATGGTCCGGGCGATGAAGAACCGGTTCGGCCCGGTCGACGAGGTCGGCTGCTTCGACCTCTCCCCCGAGGGCATCGTCGCGGTCACCGACCCGACCGGGCTGTTCATCGAGACGCACGCGCAGCAGGTGCCCGGCACCTGCGTCGCCGTGACCATGGAGGGCCGGCGGCCGCTGCTCGCGGAGGTGCAGGCCCTGGTGACGCCCTCGGCGGCGGAACGCCCGCGGCGTACGACGTCCGGCCTCGACTCGGCGCGGGTGGCGATGCTGGTCGCGGTGCTCCAGCAGCACTGCGGGATCCGGCTGCACTCCCACGACGTCTTCGCCTCGACCGTCGGCGGGGCGCGGCTGACCGAGCCGGCCACCGACCTGGCGCTGGCGGTCAGTGTCGCGTCGGCGTTCCTGGGCCGGCCGGCCCCGCAGGGCATCGTCGCCTTCGGCGAGATCGGCCTGGCGGGCGAGCTGCGCAAGGTCCGCGACCTGCCCCAGCGGCTTGCCGAGGCGGCCCGGCAGGGCTTCGGTGTCGCCCTGGTCCCCGGCGACCGCAGCCGCGCCCCGCGAGCCCCCGAGGACTGGACCGTCGACGGCATGAAGGTGATCGACGTACACGACGTTGCGTCGGCTCTGCGCCTGGTCGGACTCTCTCCTGGGTAGGGGGCGCGCCGAGGGCCGACGGGCCCATGGCGGGATCGCCTAGACTGCCCAGCGGAAAGCGAAGTCGAGTCCGGAACGAGGACGGCGTGGTCAACATCGAGCGCACCGAAGATCACCTTCGCCTGCGCGCAACCCTGGCCTCGATCGCGCCCGGTACCGCCCTGCGCGACGGTCTGGAGCGGATCCTGCGAGGACGCACCGGTGCCCTGATCGTGCTCGGGAACGACAAGACCGTCGAGTCGATCTCGACGGGTGGGTTCGTGCTCGACGTGCCGTTCACCGCGACCGGACTGCGCGAGCTGGCGAAGATGGACGGCGCGATCATCGTCGACGGCGAGATCGGCCGGATCCACCGCGCCGCCGTACACCTGATGCCCGACCACACGATCCCCTCCGAGGAGACCGGCACCCGGCACCGGACCGCGGACCGGGTGGCCAAGCAGACCGGGTTCCCGGTGATCTCGGTGTCGCAGTCGATGCAGATCATCGCGGCGTACGTCGGTGAGACCCGGCACGTCCTCGAGGACTCCGGCCAGATCCTGTCCCGCGCCAACCAGGCGCTCGCGACCCTGGAGCGCTACAAGCTCCGCCTCGACGAGGTCTCTTCGACCCTGTCGGCGCTGGAGATCGAGGACCTGGTCACCGTGCGCGACGTCGCCGTGGTGGCCCAGCGGCTCGAGATGGTGACCCGGATCGCCCGCGAGATCGAGGACTACGTCCTGGAGCTCGGCACGGACGGTCGGCTGCTCTCCCTGCAGCTCGAGGAGCTGGTCACCGGAGTCGACGCCGAGCGCGAGCTGGTCATCCGCGACTATCTCCCCGCCGGCCGACGGGCCCGCTCCCCCGAGATCCTGCTCGGCCGCCTCGAGGGCCTCTCGCCCACCGAGCTGGTCGACCCCGCCGCGGTCGCCCGCGCGCTCGGCCTGGGAGCCAGCGAGCACCTGGACGGCGCGGTCGCCCCGCGCGGCTACCGGCTGCTGGCCAAGGTCCCGCGGCTGCCGGCCGCCGTCGTCGACCGCCTGGTCGACCACTTCGGCACCCTCCAGAAGCTGCTCTCCGCCGGCATCGACGATCTCCAGGCCGTCGAGGGCGTGGGCGAGCTGCGGGCCCGCAGCGTCCGCGAGGGCCTGTCCCGGCTGGCCGAGTCGAGCATCCTCGAGCGGTACGTCTAGCTCGGATCCGTCCCCCGCTTGGTGACACGGCCGTGCTAGCAACGCGAGGGCGACTCACTCGCTTGGTGACACAGGCGCATCAACAACGCCGCCGGCACCCATCCCCGTTGGCGGCACACCCGTGTCACCAACGCCGCCGGCACCCATCCCCGTTGGCGACACGCCCGTGTCACCAACGCCAGCGGTACCCATCCCGTTGGCGACACGCCCGTGTCACCAACGGTAGCTGCGCTCAGTCGACGGAGGACTTGGACTAGGGCGACGACGAGGGCGACGACGAGGGCGAGCCGGACGTCGTACTCGATGACCTCGTCGGCGACTTGGTCGGCGACTGGGTCGGCGACTTGGTCGGCGAGTGGGTCGGCTGGCCGGTGGGCGTGACGGTCTTGGTGACGGTGGGAGCGGAGGCCGGGCCGAGCTCGAAGGGTACGTCGGTCGGGTCGCCACCGAGGGCGGCGGCGATGGCGTGGTACCAGCCCGGGAGCGCCCAGTCGGCCGTCACGTCGCAGTAGGCGTTGGAGCGGCGCCCGGACCAGGTCACGTCGACCTTGGCCGGCACCGTCTTGCGGACCACGACGTCGGCCTTGGAGACCGAACGCGGACAGTCCTGGGTGGACCAGATGAAGTCGTCGCCGGAGGTCAGCTTCACCACGACAGTCTTCGGGGAGACCGTGAACGTGCACGCCTCCGAGTCGGTGGAGGTGAGCTCCAGCCGGATCGTCACCTTGTCGGCGGCGGCCGGCGAGGAGAGCACTGGCTTGACCATGACCTCGGAGTCCGAACAGGGTCCGTCCGGCTCGGCCAGGGGGGTCGGGGTGTGGCTGGACTTGTTCGGCTTGCGGGTCGAGGTTTTCGTGGGCCGGTGCGACGACGTACCGGCCGAGGAGGTCTGCGAGCCCGCGACCGTGGTGACGGTGCCGTCGCCGTCCGACTTGCCGTCGCTGCCGCCGCCGAGCACATGGGCCAGGCCGAAGACCAGCAGGAACGCCACGCCGAGCACCGCAAGCCGGCGGCGCCAGTAGACGCGGGCCGGCAAGGGGCCGCGTGGTCTGGTCACCGAGCTCATGCAGCAAACGCTAACCAGCGAGCCGGCCCTGGCCGCGGTGCCACACCGGCCGCCGCCGCGGCAATGCCACACCGGC
>DASXRJ010000112.1:0-14365 GCA_036506675.1 Nocardioides sp.
GCCCGCCGATGACCTGGCGGCGGTGCTCGCGGCCGTGGGTGACGAGTTCGGCCTCGCACCCGGCGCGGAGGTCACCACCGAGGCCAACCCCGACAGCGTCGACCCCGCCTACCTCGACCGGCTCCTGGGCGCCGGCTTCACCCGGCTGTCGTTCGGGATGCAGTCGGCGGTGCCACACGTGCTGGCCACCCTCGACCGCACCCACGACCCGCTCCGGGTGCCGGCCGTCGTCGACTGGGCGAGGGCGGCGGGCTTCGACCAGGTCAGCCTCGACCTGATCTACGGCACGCCCGGCGAGAGCCAGGCCGACTGGGAGACCTCGCTGGAGGCGGCGCTGGCCTGCGCGCCCGACCACGTCAGCGCCTATGCGCTGATCGTTGAGGAGGGCACCGCCCTGGCCCGCCGAGTACGCCGCGGCGAGCTGCCGATGCCCGACGACGACGACCTGGCCGACAAGTACCTCCTGGCCGACGAGCGGCTCGGCAAGGCCGGCCTGGGCTGGTACGAGGTCTCCAACTGGGCCACCTCGCCCGAGCAGGAGTGCCGCCACAACCTGATCTACTGGACCGGCGGCGACTGGTGGGGCGTCGGCCCGGGGGCGCACTCCCACGTCGGCGGGGTGCGGTGGTGGAACGTCAAGCACCCGTCCGCCTACGCCCAGCGGATCGAGGCCGGCCTCAGTCCGGCCCACGCCCGCGAGGTGCTGGGCGCCGGCGACCGGCGTACCGAAAGGGTGCTGCTGGAGCTGCGGCTGCGCAGCGGCCTGCCCCGCGGCGTACTCGAGGAGAGCGGAGATGCGGCAGTCCCCGGCCTCGTGGACCGGGGACTGCTCGAGGTCGTCGATCGCCGGATGGGCGACCGCCTGGTGCTGACCACTCGGGGCCGGCTGCTCGCCGACGCCGTGGTCAGGGACCTGCTGCCCTGACGGCCGGTCAGCTGACCATCCGGATGGTCAGCGGGTAGCGGTACTCCTCGCCGTTGCTGGCCTTGATGCTGCCCATGATCGTGAAGACCAGCCAGCAGATGCCGACCGCGATGATCGTCAGGAAGCCGATCAGCACGAGCATCAGCGCGATGGACACCACGGCGTAGATCAGGATCGAGAGCTGGAAGTTCAGCGACTCCACCGCCTGCCGACGCACGTACGCCGACTCGTTGCCCTTGGTCAGCATCACGATCAGCGGGCCGAGGAAGGCGAAACCACCGATCACCGAGCCGACGAGCGCGCTCCAGTGGGCCGCCCCGCCCCACATCCGCTCCTGGTCCGGCGTCAGCGCGACCGGGCCGGGCTGCTGGTACGGCGCCGCGCCGTATCCCGGCTGACCGCCCGGCTGACCATAGGGCGCCTGGCCGTAAGGAGCTTGGCCGTAAGGAGCCTGGCCGTACGGCGGCGGCGTTGCGCCGGGCTCTCCGCCCGGCTGTCCGCCCGGCTGTCCGGCGGCGGGGTCGGTCGGCTGTCCGGAGGCGGGGTCGGTCGGCTTGTCGAAGTTGGGCGTTCCTTCAGAGTCGGACATGGGGCTCCCCGGGTGTGAAAAGTCACTGGGCGGTGACGAAGTCGATCAGTTCCTCAACTCTACCGAGGAGTGCCGGGTCGAGATCGTGATACGACCCCACCCGGCCGAGGATCGTGCGCCACGCCCGCGCGATGTCGGCCTGGTCGCCGTGCGGCCAGCCCAGGTGCCGGCAGATCCCCTTCTTCCACTCGATCTCGCGCGGCACGTCGGGCCACTCCTTGAGCCCGATCCGCTCCGGCTTGACCGCCGCCCAGATGTCGATGAAGGGATGGCCGACGATCAGCACGTCGGCGCCGATGGGGGAGGCGGCCACGGCGTCCGCGATCCGGCTCTCCTTCGAGCCCGGCACCAGATGGTCGACGAGTACGCCGACCCGGCGGTCCGGCCCCGGACCGAAAGCGCGCAGGTGGTCGAGCAGGTCGTCGACACCCTGGAGGTACTCGACGACGACGCCCTCGATCCGCAGGTCGTCGCCCCACACCTTCTCGACCAGCTCGGCGTCGTGCCGGCCCTCGACGAAGATCCGGCTGGCCCTCGCCACCCGGGCCCGCGCGTGGGGTACGGCGACCGACCCGGACGCCGTACGCGTGGGGGCGGCCGGAGCCCCCTTGCGGGTCGGGGGAGTGAGGATGACCGGCCTGCCGTCGAGCAGGAAGCCCGGCCCGAGCGGGAACGTACGCCGGGTGTTGCGGCGGTCCTCGAGCGTGACGGTGCGCAGGTCGCGGTCGACGGTCACGATCTCGCCGACCCAGTCGGTGGTGACCTCCTCGACCACCAGGCCGAGCTCGGCCGCGGTCTCGACCGCCCGGCCACGCTTCGGGGCGCGCCAGTCACCGGCCAGGACGTCGGATCCATAGCGGTCAGATGAGCTCACCTGACAACGCTAGTGGCTGGTGGGGCGGAAGGGTTCGTACGAAACGCCGGGGTCGCCCCACTCGCTCCGATCTGTCCGGTTGGCGCCGAGATTGACCTTGAGTCACGTACGGTCGCGATATATCGTCAACGTATCGCGTAACAGTTGGCTGGATACGACTCAGGAGGCGGAGATGTACGACGACCCCGACGACTCCGATGAGCCGGGCGACCCGGGCTCCCTCGACGGAGTGTGGGCGCGGTTCACCGACGACACGACCAACACGGACGACAACAGCAACGACAAGCAGGGAGGCGGACCGATGGGACACCACGGTTGGGGACATGGCATGGGGCCGGGATGGGCCGGCTGGGGAGTGAGTACGGGACGCGGCCGGCCGGGCCCGCCGCCGTGGGTGCAGGAGCTGGTGCGCAGCTTCGGCGGCCCGGACCTGGGCGGCGGTCCCCGCGGCCCGAAGGTACGCCGCGGCGACGTCCGCTCGGCGATCCTCGACGTGCTCTCACGCGAGCCGATGAACGGCTACCAGATCATCCAGCAGATCTCCGAGCGCAGTGGCGGCGCCTGGAAGCCGAGCCCCGGATCGGTCTACCCGACCGTCCAGCAGCTCGAGGACGAGGGCCTGGTCGCCGGCCACGAGGTCGACAGCCGGCGGGTGCTCGACCTGACCGATGAGGGCCGGGACTACGTCGAGCAGCACCCCGACGAGATGAAGGCCACCTGGCGCCCGTTCGAGGCCGCCGACGAGAAGGGTGCCGGTCAGACCGCCGGCGACCTCAAGCCGGTCGTCGGGCAGGTGATGGGCGCGGTCTGGCAGATCATGGTCTCCGGCACCGCCCAGCAGAAGGCCGAGGCGGCCGAGGTGCTCGGCGAGACCCGGCGCCGGCTCTACGGACTGCTCGCGGAGGGGGACCCGGAATGACACACCGCTTCCACCACCACGCCCGGGCCGCTACCCGGAATGTCTGGCCGGCCCTCGACTCCTGGCAGGTCCAGCTGACCAAGGGCAACGTGCGCATCGGTGACGTCGAGCGCGAGGAGGCCGCCCGCGCGCTGGGCGAGCACTTCGCGACCGGTCGCCTCGACCGCGGGGAGTACGACGAGCGGCTGGCGTCGGCGTTCGCCGCCAAGACCTGGGGCGACCTGGCGCCGGTCTTCCGCGACCTCCCGCACCCGGCTCCGGTGGCGCCGACGCCGCTGGCCCGGCCCGGGGTCGCGGCTGGCTGGCACCGGCCCGGTCCGCCGTTCCTGCCGGTGGTCATGCTGCTGATCGGGCTCGCACTGCTGCTCGGCACGGCCTGGGTCTTCTGGCTCGGGCTCGGCGGGTTCCTGCTCTGGCGCCGGACCCGGCGGTCCCGCTCCGGCGGTTCCTACAGCAACGGCAGCTGGCGCGCGCCGCGCGGGAGCTGGTCGTAGCCACGGCGTACGGCGTGGGCGAGTCCTTCCTTCGGAAACGGCCACTCGCCCGCGTCGAGCGCCTGTCCGGGCGGTACGCCGCGGCTCGCGAGGTCGCGGATCGTCTCGGCCACCACGCCGATCTCGGCGCGCTGGTCGCGCACGAACTCCCGGTCGACAGCGGCCCCGTGCCCCGGCACCACGACGCTCCGCTCGGTCAGCAGGCTGATCACCAGGTCGAGGCTGGCCGGCCAGTCGAACGGGTGGCAGTCGCCGCCGTACATCGGGGGAGCGGACTCCTCGACCAGGTCGCCGGTCAGGAGTACGTCGGCGTCCGGCACCCGCACCACCAGGTCCCCGGCGGTGTGACCGCGACCGGGGTGCAGCAGCTCGACCTGGCGGTCGCCGAGGTCGAGCACCCGCGCGGAGGAGAAGGTGTGGTCGGCCGGCACGATCCGGGTCTCGAGGACCTCCTCGGTGTGCGGGTCGCCGGAGTCGGCGTACTCGGTCTTGATGCGCTCGCCGGCGCTGACGGTGTGCTCGGCGGCCCACTCGTGGGCGTGGATCGGGAGGTCGCCGTACTCCTCGCGGAGTACGACGTTGCCGAAGGTGTGGTCGAAGTGCTCGTGGGTGTTGACCACGGCCACCACCTCGCCCGCGCCGAGCCGGCGTACGTCGGAGACGACCTCGCGGGCGGCTCGTTCGGAGGAGTGGGTGTCGACGACCAGGAGGCCGCGCTCGCCGCCGACCAGGGTGATGTTGACGTCGAGCCAGTCGTAGCGGGCCACCCACACGCGCGGGGCCACCTCCTGGAACCGGGACGTGCTGAAGTCGGCCATGTCCAGACACACTAGTAGGCTTGGCACTCAGGCTGCGGGAGTGCCAGCAGCTCACGACAGCAAGCCGGGAGGTGGAGTGATGGTCGAGGACCGCAAGCTCGCCGTCCTGCGCGCGATCGTCGAGGACTACGTGTCGACCGAGGAGCCGGTGGGCTCCAAGGCGCTGGTCGAGCGGCACAGTCTCGGCGTCTCGCCCGCGACCGTCCGCAACGACATGGCGGCGCTGGAGGAGGAGGGGTTCATCACCCAGCCGCACACCAGCGCCGGCAGGGTGCCGACCGACAAGGGCTACCGGCTCTTCGTCGACCGGCTGACCACGCTCAAGCCGATGAGCGCGGCGGAGAAGCGGGCCATCTCCGCCTTCCTCGACGAGGCGGTCGACCTCGACGACGTCGTCCAGCGCTCGGTGCGGCTGCTGGCCCAGCTGACCCGGCAGGTCGCGGTGGTGCAGTACCCGACGCTGGCGCGCTCCACGGTGCGCCACATCGAGCTGGTCGCGATGGCGCCGACCCGGCTGCTCGTCGTACTCATCCTGAGCACCGGCCGCGTCGAGCAGCGGCTTGTGGACCTGCACGAGGCGCTGTCCGACGACCACCTGGCCGAGCTCCGTACGGCGGTCAACCGGGTCACCACCGGCGAGCCGATCTCGGCCGCCAGCGAGGCCCTGAGCCACCTGCCCGCAGAGCTGGCTCGGGAGCGCCGGGTGGCCGCCGAGGCGGTGACCGGGGTGCTGGTCGACGCGATCTCCGACCACCGTTCCGACGAGCGGGTCGCGGTCGGGGGCACGGCCAACCTGGCTCGCTTCGGAGAGAGCTTCGACGGCAGCATCCGGCCGATGCTGGAGGCGCTCGAGGAACACGTCGTACTCCTCAAGCTGCTGGGGGAGACGACCTCGGGCGGCACGCTGACCGTCCGGATCGGCCACGAAGGCCCCTACCAACAGCTTGCCGCGACCAGTGTCGTGGCGACCGGCTACGGACCGGCAGACGCCGCCCTGGCCACGCTCGGCGTGGTCGGCCCGACCCGCATGGACTACCCGGGATCGATGGCCGCCGTGCGCGCCGTCGCCCGCTACGTCTCCCGCATCCTCGACGAGGCATGAGAAAGAACAACTGGTGAGTCACGACCTCTATGAGCTGCTCGGCGTCCCGCGGGACGCCGATGCCGACACCATCAAGAAGGCCTACCGGAGGCTGGCGCGCCAGCTCCACCCCGACGTCAACCCCGACCCTGCGACCCAGGACAAGTTCAAAGAGGTCTCGCACGCCTACGAGGTGCTGAGCGACCCGCAGAAGCGGCGTCAGTACGACCTCGGCGGCGACCCGTTCTCGGGGATGGGTGTGGGCGGCTTCGGGCAGGGCCAGGGGTTCTCGTTCACCGACATCATGGACGCTTTCTTCGGCGGCCAGCCGGGAGGTACGGCGGCCGGGCGCGGGCCTAGGCCGCGGACCCGCCGGGGTCAGGACGCGCTGATCCGGCTGGAGATCGAGCTCGCCGAGGCGGCCTTCGGGGTGACCCGCGAGATCAAGGTGGACACCGCCGTACGCTGCGGGACCTGCAACGGCGACGGCGCCGCGCCGGGCACCAGGCCGGTCACCTGCGAGACCTGCCATGGCCAGGGCGAGGTGGCGCACGTGCAGCGGTCTTTCCTCGGTGAGATCCGGACCCTGCGCCCGTGTGCGGCGTGCCGTGGGCTGGGCTCGATCATCCCCGAGCCGTGCCGCGAGTGCGCCGGCGACGGCCGGGTGCGGTCGCGTCGCACGATCACGGTCAAGATCCCCGCGGGCGTCGACACCGGCACCCGGGTCCAGCTCACCGAGCAGGGTGAGGTCGGCCCCGGTGGCGGCCCGGCCGGTGACCTGTACGTCGAGATCCGGGTGGCTCAGCACGACACCTTCGACCGGCACGGCAGCGACCTGCACTGCACGGTGGCGGTGCCGATGACGGCCGCCGCATTGGGCACGACGCTGACGCTGCCGACGCTCGAGGCCGACCTGGTCAAGGGGCCGGACAAGGGCGCCGACTCGGGCGTGGAGACGTCGTTCGAGATCGACGTGAAGCCCGGCACTCAGTCCGGCGCGGAGCAGGTGCTGCGCGGCCGCGGCGTACCCGGGCTGCGTGGGGTGGGTCGTGGCGACCTGGTCGTCAGCATCCTGGTCGAGACTCCGGGCAAGCTGGACGCTCGGCAGACCGAGCTGCTGAAGGAGCTTGCGGCGCTGCGCGGCGAGGAGTCGCCGGAGGCCAACATCCGGACCGGCAGCAAGTCGGTCTTCGGCCGGATCCGCGACGCGTTCAACGCACACTGATGTCGCTGCCGGTCCACCTGGTCCCGTCGCTGGCCGGCGTCCGCGCGGGGTCGGTCGTGGAGGTCACCGGCGACGAGGCGCACCACGCGGTCGCCGTACGCCGGCTGCGGGTGGGTGAGTCGGTCGTGCTCACCGACGGCTTGGGTACCTCGGTCACCGGCGAGGTCGTGTCGACGGGCAAGCGGCTCTTCGCGGTCTCGGCCACGTCGGTCGACAGTGCGCCCCGGGCCACGCCGGCGGTGACCGTCGTACAGGCGATCCCGAAGGGGGAACGCGGCGAGCTGGCCGTCGAGGTGCTGACCGAGATCGGCGTCGACGAGATCGTGCCCTGGGCGGCGTCCCGCTGCGTGAGCGTCTGGCGCGGCGAGCGGGCCGCGAAGTCCCATGCGAAGTGGGAGTCGACCGCGCGCGAGGCGGCCAAGCAGGCCCGGCGCAGCTGGTTTCCGGTCGTCCCGCCGCTGGCGTCGACGGCCGACGTGGTCTCGCTGCTCGCGTCCGCGGACCTCGCGGTCGTGCTGCACGAGAAGGGCGAGGTCGCGCTCGCCGCTCTTCCGGTGCCCGGCTCCGGCCGGATCGTGGTCGTGGTGGGACCGGAGGGCGGCATCTCGCCCGAGGAGCTGGCGGCCTTCGCGGCGGCCGGCGTGCGGTCGGCCCGGCTGGGCGCGGAGGTCCTGCGTACGTCGACCGCCGGCGTGGCGGCCGTCAGCGCCCTCCTGGCGCGGACCTCCCGATGGGCGTGACAGAGCTCCAGCCCGGCCCGGTGCCGGGCTACCCGTCGAGTGGCCCCTAACCCGACTCCCGGTTCGATGGGGTGGCGGGTTTCGCGCCGCTCGAGGCATCTCGGTCGGACGGTGGCGCCGGGACGGATGGGAGTCGCCCCGGTCGGGGCCCTACGCTGAACTCGTGCCGCTACGTGCCCGGCGGCGGATCCCGATGAGGTGAGCATGGACGCGTTCGACGCCCTGCAGGAGCGTCTCTCCACGGTGTGCCGTCTCCACCGTCCGGGGTCGACCGAGCCCCACGTCGTCGTCATGCTGCCGTCGATCAGCCTCGGCCCGACCATCCTGCTGCACTACCAGCCCCGCCTCGCCGCCTATGAACACCGGTTCCTGCTGGCGGCGCTGGGCCTTGCGCGGACGCCCGGCGCCGAGCTCGTGCTGGTGGCCTGCGGCCCGGTGACCGACGACGTCATCGACTACTACACGAGACTTGCCGACCCCACCGACCCCGAGTCGATCCGGCGACGGCTGCACGTGCTGGTCGTCCCCGACGGCACCGCCCGCGGCGTCTCGGCCAAGCTGCTCGACCGTCCCGACCTGCTCGAGCGGCTGCGTGAGCTCATCGGTGACCGGCCGGCGATGATCGAGCCCTGGAACGTCACGGACGACGAGGTCGCGATCGCCCTCGCGCTCGACCGGCCGGTCTACGGCACCCCACCGGCCCTGTGGCCGCTCGGCTTCAAGAGCGCCGGACGGCGGATGTTCCGCGAGGCCGGCGTACCCACGCCCGAGGGCTGCGAGGACGTCCGTGACCGCGCTGATGTGGCCGACGCGATCGCGGCCATCCGCCGGGCGCGTCCGCAGCTGAACAGCGTGGTCGTGAAGCAGGACAACAGCGGTGCCGGCGACGGCAACTTCGTGGTGCCCCTGCAGCGAGACCGCCGGCGCATCCCGCTCACCGAGCTCCGGGACCACTGCCTCGATGCCGCCCCGGACTGGTTCGCCCGTGACCTCGCCGAGGGCGGGGTCGTGGAGGAGCTGGTCGTCGGGAGCACGGTGACCAGCCCCAGCGCCCAGCTCAACATCACGCCGGACGGTGTGGTGCAGATGTTGTCGACCCACGAGCAGGTGCTGGGCGGTGCCAACGGGCAGGCCTACGTCGGATGTTCCTTCCCTGCGGGTCCGGCCTACGCGGCTGAGCTGGCGAGACACGCCCGGGCGATTGGGGAGAGGTTGGCAGCGGCGGGAGCGATCGGACGCGTCGGCGTCGACTTCGTCGCCGTCCGCCGGCGCGGCACGTGGGTCGTCTACGCCATCGAGGTGAACCTCCGCCGGGGCGGCACGACCCATCCGTTCCTGGCATTGCGCGAGCTGGTCCCCGGAGGGTACGACGAGCAGGCTGGCTGCTGGTTCGCCGATCTCGACGGCAGCCAGCGCTGCTACCGCTCGTCGGATGCGCTCCTGGATCCTGCCTGGCTCGGGCTCGACCCGGCCACGGTCATCCGGGCGGTGGCAGACGCCGGTCTCGCCTTCGACCACGACCAGCACACCGGCGTCGTACTCCACATGCTGTCGTGCCTGGCCGTCGACGGCCGGCTCGGCTACACGGCCATCGGTCGCACGGTCGCGGAGGCCGATGCGCTGGCCGCCGCGACGTCGCGGGCGATCTCCGGCGCCGCCTCCGCAGTCGAGGTCTGAGCGGGACGGCGCGAGGCCGGCTCAGCGCGACAGCAGGGACTCGACCCGGGCCAGCTCGTCGTCGAGGTCGCGCTGTTCGGCGGCGGTCAACGGGCGGAGCAGCTCGACCACGGTGGGCAGGCCATCCTCGACCCGCCAGATCCCTTCCATCATCCCGTCGACCAGGATGACGCAGCCCACGCCGCCGTTGGTGCCCATCCAGCGGTTGCGCTTGGCCGGCTCGGTGACCCGGTCGCGGCCCGCGTGGGAGAGCCAGACGTTGTCGTAGGTGCCGAGCAGCCGGACCGGGGCCGGGGTGTCGCCGGTGACGATCTCGGCGCCCGGCACGTCGTACAGGACCTTGCCGGTCTCGTCCTCGTGCCGTTCGAGGTCGGGCATCGCCTTGACCAGGGCGGCGAGGCCGGTGACGCCCGACCAGGCGGTCACGTCGGCGGCGGTCCCCGGTCCGAAGGCGCGCAGGTAGCGGCGGACCAGCTCCTCGACGTCCGGCTCGAGCAGCGGTCGGCCGACCCAGCGGTCGACGCGCTGGTAGACCACGCCGCCCGACGCCTTCCAGCAGCCGCGCGGGGGCAGCTGCGCGAGCGGAAGGTTGACCCGGGCCAGGTTGACGAGCGCGGTGCCCGGCACGTCGGGGAAGTACGCCGTCAGCGCCTCGCCCAGCGTCTTGCCCGGCAGCGGTCCGTCGGCCAGCACCTCGGAGATCGCCGAGTTGACCTCACCGGTGTCGAGGTGGAGCGCGGGCCGGGTGTTCTCGCTGTGCTTGCGCTCGCGGTCCTGGCACAGCTGGGTCCACTGCCGCAGAGTCAGCGCGTCGTCGGCACCGAGCAGGTGGATCGTGCCGCGCATGGTCAGCAGCCGGACCAGTTCCCGCGACTCCAGCCCGGCGGTCACGTCGTACGGGTCGAAGGTCTCGAGCCGCGCGGCCAGCGAGAGGTACGGCGGCAGGTTGTCCTGCGCCTGCAGCCCGATCAGGTGGTCGACCAGGTCGCCCACCGACCGGCTGGTGCGAGAGAGCAGGTGCTGACGGTGGAGCAGGGTCCGGTTGAGATCGCGGGGAGTCAGACGCACGAGTCGAGCGTAGGGGCAGCCACCGACGACGCCTATCGTGATGCGCATGCGGATCGACCGGCTCGACGTGGCCCTGTTGCGACAGCTGCTGAAGGATCCCCGCGCGGGGATGCGGGCCTACGCCCGCGACCTCGACGTGGCCCGCGGGACGGTCCAGTCACGGCTGAGCCGGATGGAGCGGGCCGGGCTGATCCGGAGCTTCGCGCCGCAGCTCTCGGAAGCGCAGCTGGGCTTTCCAGTACTGGCCTTCGTGCAGCTCCATCTCGCGCAGGGACACCTCGACAAGGTGAGCGCCGCGCTTTCGGCGATCCCGGAGCTGACCGAGGCGCACTCGATCACCGGCGAGGGCGACCTGCTCTGCCGAGTGGTCGCCCGCGACACCGAGCACCTCGAGGACGTCATCCAGCGGCTGGTCGGGATCCCCGGCGTCGTGCGCTCGAAGTCGGACGTCGCGATGACCGAGCGGGTGGCGCCGAGGGTCGAGCCGCTGCTCGGGCTGGTGCGCGAGGAGGACTGACGAACGACTGGCCAACTGACGCAACCGGACGTCATACGCCGACGAATATTGAGCCAATAGCACAAATAGCCCCCCACCGAGTTGCGCAGCTGGCACAGTATCGCTGCTAATTCACTCTGAGGATGACCCGTGTCACACCCCGGAGGGAACGATGAGCCAGCTGCAGCCCGTCTCGCTGAAGGACCGCTACGAGCTGATCGAGGGTCGCACCCAGCTGACCGGCGTACAGGCGCTGGCCCGGCTGGTGCTCGACCAGATCCGCCGGGACCGCCGCGAGGGGCGTGACGTCGCCGGCTTCATCTCCGGCTACGAGGGCTCGCCGCTCGGCGGCTACGACCTCGAGCTGGCCCGCCACAAGGCCCTGCTCGAGGAGCACAACCTGCTGCTCCAGCCCGGCCTCAACGAGGAGGCCGGCGCGATGGCGGTCCAGGGCAGCCAGCTCGCGCAGACCCTCGACGGCCAGAAGTACGACGGCGTGTTCGGCGTCTGGTACGGCAAGGCTCCCGGGCTCGACCGGGCCAAGGACGCTCTCCGGCACGCCAACCTGATGGGTACCGCCCCGACCGGCGGCGTACTCTGCCTGGTCGGCGACGACCCGGCCGCGAAGTCCTCGAGCGTGCCGTGCGCCTCCGAGGTCGCGCTCGCCGACCTGCGGATGCCGATCCTCTACCCGGCCGACAGCCAGGAGGTCCTCGACCTCGGCCTGCACGGTCTCGCGCTGTCCCGCGCCTGCGGCCTGTGGACCGGCTTCAAGGTGGTCACCCCGGTCGCCGACGGCTCCTCGACCGTCGAGCTCGACCCGCATCGCGCGAAGACGCTGGTCCCGCGCGGCTCCGGAAAGCACGTGGTCAACGGCAAGCTGCTGCAGCCGACCCTCGGCCCGATCGAGCGCGACCAGGTCACCACCCGGATCCGGCTGGCCATGGAGTACGGCCGCCTCAACAACCTCAACACCGTCACCGTCGGTACGCCGCGGGACCGGATCGGCATCGTGGCCGCCGGCAAGACCTACCTCGACGTCTGTGAGGCCCTCGACGCGCTCGGCCTCGGTCGCGACCAGCTCGAGCGGCACGGCATCCGGCTGCTCAAGCTCTCCATGCCGTACCCGCTGCACCCCGAGACCGTCACGGAGTTCGCGGCCGGCCTGCAGGAGATCGTCGTCGTGGAGGAGAAGAGGTCGTTCGTCGAGGCGGCGCTCAAGGAGATCCTGTACGGCGTTCCCGGCGCCCCCAGCGTGACCGGCAAGCGGCTGCCGACCGGCGAGGAGCTCTTCCCCGAGTACGCCGACCTCGACGCCGACCTGATCACCAAGAAGCTGGCGGTCCGGCTCTCCGCGACACAGCGCCATCTTTCACACGGGATCGAGTCGGTGTCCACCTGGCTGGAGGCGCGCCGGGCCGCGGAGTCGGCGTACGTCCGCAGGCCGCTGCCGCTCCTTGCGCGGGCGCCGTACTTCTGCTCGGGCTGCCCGCACAACTCCTCGACCAAGCCCACCGAGGGGTCGCTCTCGGGCGCGGGAATCGGCTGCCACGCGATGGTGCTGCTGATGGACGAGGACCAGGTCGGCACCGTCACCGGCCTCACCCAGATGGGCGGCGAGGGCACCCAGTGGATCGGCATGGCGCCGTTCCTGGAGGCCGACCACTACGTCCAGAACCTCGGCGACGGCACCTTCCACCACTCCGGCAGCCTGGCCATCAGGGCGGCCATTGCGTCCGGGGTCAACATGACGTACCGGCTCCTCTACAACTCCACGGTCGCGATGACCGGCGGCCAGGACGCCGTCGGCGCGATGCCGGTGCCGCGGCTGGTCGAGACGCTCCTCGCCGAAGGAGTACGCCGCGTCATCGTCACCACCGAGGACCGCAAGCGCTACCGCGGCGTCAAGCTGCCCAAGGGTGTCGACGTCTGGGACCGCAGCCGGCTCGCCGAGGCGCAGGCGCTCCTCGCCGGGATCGAGGGCGTCACCGTGCTGGTGCACGACCAGGAGTGCGCGGCCCAGAAGCGCCGCAAGCGCAAGCGCGGCAAGGCCGCCACCCCGCAGAAGCAGATCGTCATCAACGAGCGGATCTGCGAGGGCTGCGGCGACTGCGGCCGCAAGTCCAACTGCCTCTCCGTGCACCCGGTGGAGACCGAGTTCGGCCGCAAGACCCAGATCCACCAGGCCTCGTGCAACACCGACTACACGTGCGTCCAGGGCGACTGCCCGGCGTTCATGGAGGTCTCGGCGGAGGGCGTCGTCAAGCGGGCGGCCTCGCTCACGCCCCTCGACGGTACGACGCTGCCCGAGCCCACCTCGGTGGTGGCCGAAGCCGCCTTCGCGGCCCGGATCACCGGCGTCGGCGGCACCGGCGTGGTCACCATCTCGGCCGTGCTCTCGATGGCCGCGATGATGGTCGGCCGGCACGTCAAGACCCTCGACATGACCGGCCTCTCGCAGAAGGGCGGCGCCGTGGTCTCCGACCTCAAGGTGTCGACCCGACCGCTGGAGCAGTCCAACAAGGTCGCCACCGGCGAGTGCGACCTCTACCTCGGCGCCGACCTGCTCGCGGCCGCCGCGGCCGGCAACCTGGGCGTCGCCTCGCCCGAGCGGACCGTCGCCGTCCTGTCGACCGCCGAGGTGCCGACCGGCCGGATGGTCTCCGACGTGACCGCGTCCTTCCCCGGGACCGACCAGACCGTCGACCGGATCGCCGCGACCACCCGGCCGGCGGGATCGGTGTACGTCGACGCGCGCGGGCTGGCCGAGGAGATCTTCGGCGACGACCAGTTCGCCAACATGCTGCTGGTCGGCGCGGCGTACCAGGCCGGCGCGCTGCCGATCCCGGCCGACGCGATCGAGGCTGCGATCCGGCTCAACGGGGTCGCCGTCGAGACCAACCTGCAGGCCTTCCGGCGCGGGCGGCAGTACGTCGCCGACGCCGCGGCGTTGTCCCGCGAGCTGCGGGGCGAGGCTTCCCCGGCCGCCGACGAGTTCGACACCGAGCTGGAGCGGCTGGTGGCGCTGCGCACCGAGGAGCTGACCGCCTACCAGAACGGCCGCTACGCGACGGCGTACACGGAGTTCGTGGAGCGGGTCCGAGTCGCCGAGGAGGCCGCCTGCCCCGGGTCGACCGCGCTGAGCGAGGCGGTCGCGCGCAACCTGCACAAGCTGATGGCCTACAAAGACGAGTACGAGGTCGCCCGGCTGGCCCGCGGCGCCGAGGTGCGCGACCTGGTGACCGAGCAGTTCGGCGAGGGCGCCAAGGCCTCCTGGAAGCTGCACCCGCCGACGCTCAAGGCGCTCGGCATGAAGCGGAAGCTGACGCTAGGCCCGTGGTTCGGGATCGTGCTCGCGATGCTGGCCCGGATGAAGTTCCTGCGCGGCACGCCGCTGGACCCCTTCGGTCGCGCCGAGGTACGCCGCGTGGAGCGGCGGCTGGTCGCGGAGTACCGCGT
>DASXRJ010000113.1:0-5776 GCA_036506675.1 Nocardioides sp.
GGGGATTCTGACGGTTGTCAGGGGTTGCAGTCCCTGACAACCGCAAGTTTCCCCGGATATCCGGGGAAACTGTCACCCCTCAGGGCAGCACAACCTCGCCACCCAGTACGCCGGGCAGGTCGCGGCCGATCGTCACGTCGAGCGGGTTCGTGAGACAGCGGATGGAGCCGCCGCCCTTGTGGAACTCGCTCACGTCCACCAGCACGATCTCGAAGCCCCACGCCTCGAGCTGGGCGCGGACCCGGTCGGGGCAGGCGGGCATCAGGATGGTCCGGTCGATCACGATCGAGTTGGCGCAGAAGGTCAGCGCCTCCTCCTCGCTCAGCACCAGCGGCTCGGGCACCAGCGCCAGCAGCGCCTCCGCACTCGGCGCGTCGAGGGCGGCCGGGCAGACCATCGCCCGGGTCTCGTCGAGCGGGCAGAACGCCAGGTCGAGGTGGTACATCCCGGGGTGCGTGATCCGCAGCCCCCGCACGCGTACGCCGAGGTCGACCGCGAGCGTCTTGAGCCCGAGCTCCTCGGTGCGCGGGCCGTAGCCGACCACAAGCGCGTCACCCCAGGCGAAGGCGTCGCCGGCCTCGAAGTGCGCCCCGATGCCCTCGCGACCGGCGTACGACGTGTTCCAGCCGCGGTCGCCGAACCAGCGCACCGCCGACTCGGTCTCCATCCGCCGCTCGGCATACCGCATGTGACTGAGTACGACGTGGCGCGTGCCGTCCTCGCGCACCATCGGCAGCCCGAGGTTCATCGCGTAGACCATGTCCGGCGCGTCCGGCCGCTGCTCGATGACGTCGACGAGCGCGTCCTGCGCCTCGAGGGCGGCGACCAGGGCGTACCACTGCTCGCGCGCTCGCAGCCGGTCCGGCTGCACGGACCGGTCCATGTACGGGTTGATGACGTAGTCGACCCTGAAGTGGTCCGGCCGGACCATGACGTACTGCTTGCCCCAGCTGAGCATGTGTCGCCTCCCTCGATGCGGTATTCGACGCGTGGTCTGATTGTCGGACAATCCGACAACAGCCAAGTGTCGGGCGGTCCCCGCGTCTACGCAAGTTCTGAAGGACAATGGGGGCGATGTCCGATCCCGACCCCCACCTCCACCCCTTCGACCGGCTCAGCGTCGAGCACACCTCGACCGTCGACCGCGTCGCCGACGAGCTGCGCCGTGCCGCGTTCGAGGGCGAGGTCGAGTCCGGTACGCCGCTGCGCGAGGTCGCGATCGCCGAGTCACTGGGGGTCTCCCGGTCCACCGTCCGCGAGGCGCTCGGGCTGCTGGTCGCCGAAGGCATCGCCACCCGCTCGCCCAACCGTGGCGTCCACGTCGCCTCGCCCGACCCCGACTCGGTGCGCGACGTCTGCCGGGCCCGGGCGGTGCTCGAGGTCGAGGGAGTACGCCGCTGGCCGGGCGCCTCCGAAGAGGCCCGCGATGCGGTACGGCAGGCGCTGGTCGACTACACGGCGGCGGTCCGCGAGGGAGCGTCGTACCAACGCCTCAACGACAAGCACCTCGCGCTCCACCTCGCGTTGGTCGGGCTGATCGACAGCCCGCGGTTGATGCAGATGGCCGAGAGCCTGTACGCCGAGCTCCGGCTGGCCCTCGCGCAGATCGACCGGATCCGCCGCAACGCCCACGACCAGGCGGGGTCGCACGGTCGGGTCCTGCGGCTGCTCGAGCGCGGCGACATCGACGCGGCCGCGGCCGACATCGAGCACCATCTGGCCGAGGCCGAGGTGGCGATTCTCGACGCCCTGGCCCACTCGCACGTCGGGGGCTGAGGGGGCCGAGCCGGCCACTCGGTCGGCGGCCGAGCCGGCCATACGGTCGGCGGCCGAGACCGTCGTACGACGTCGGCGCCCGGCGGGTGGTTGACCGGTCTCCTAGGCTGAGCCGCGTGAGAATAGTGATCTGGCTGCTGACCAACGCCGTCGCCCTGGCCGTGGCCGCGTGGCTGCTCGACGGCATCGGCTTCGAGGGCGCCGACTGGCAGGCAAAGCTCAAGCCGCTGCTGATCGTGGCGCTGATCCTCGGGTTGGTATCCGTGATCGTGAAGCCCGTCGTCAAGATGCTGTCGCTGCCGTTCATCATTCTGACCGTCGGGCTCTTCCTGCTCGTCGTCAACGCGCTGATGCTGCTGCTGACCGAGTGGATCGCCGACCAGGTCGACGTCGGGTTCTACGTCAACGGCTTCTGGATCGCCGTCCTCGGCGCCCTGATCATCACCCTGGTCACCGGCTTCATCGACGCCGTCGTCGACAAGGACGAGGACTGACCCATGGCGCTCCCACCGCAGCACGGCCCGGGCTCGTACCGGATCGCGGTGGTCTGTCTCGGCAACATCTGCCGCTCCCCGATGGCGCACGTCGTACTCGCCGCGCGAGTGGTTGACGCCGGCCTCGACGTGACCGTCGACAGCTTCGGCACCGGCGACTGGCACATCGGCCGCCCGATGGACTCGCGCGCCGCGGCCACCCTCACCGCGGAGGGGTACGACGCCAGCCGGCACCGCGCGGCGCAGTTCACGTCGGCGCTGGTCGACGACTTCGACCTGGTGCTGGCGATGGACTCCGACAACCTCGCCGACCTGCGCGCGCTGGGGGTCGACGAGCGGCTGCGGAGGTTCCGCGACTTCGACCCGGCCGGGCCGGGCGACGTACCCGATCCCTACTTCGGCGGCCCCGACCGCTTCGGCGAGGTGCTGGCCATGGTCGAGCGGACGAGTGACGCGCTGGTCGGCGAGCTCGCGGCTCTCCGGACGGCCCGGACGTGACCCGCCAGCCCGCGGTGGCCCGGCGCGTCGAGGAGCTACTCGGCGCGGCGGTGATCGCGGTGGCGCCGGTGGCCGGCGGCGACATCTGTACGGCGCACCGGCTGCGGCTCAACGACGGCCGGATGGTCTTCGCCAAGACTCATCCGCATCCGCCGGAGGGCTTCTTCGAGTCCGAGGCGCGCGGGCTGAGGTGGCTGACCGTCGAGGGCGGCGTACCCATCCCCGAAGTGCTCGCGGTCGACCGCGACTGCCTGATCCTGCCGTGGGTCGAGCCCGGCAAGGTCACCAACGAGGGGGCGTCGGGCTTCGGGGCCGCCTTGGCGGCGACGCACCTGGCCGGCGCTCCGGGATGTGGGCTCGAGGCCGACGGCTTCATCGGCCGGCTGCCGCTGCCCAACGAGGACGCGGCGACGTGGGGAGAGTTCTTCGCGACCCGGCGGGTGCTGCCCTATCTCAAGATCGCGGTCGACCGGGGGCACGTGGCGCCCGACGAGGCGGCCGCGATCGAGGCGGTCACCGCCCGGCTGGGCGACCTGCTGCCCGAGGAACCGCCATCCCGGCTGCACGGTGACCTGTGGAACGGCAACGTGCTCTGGGGTTCCGACGGCCGGGTCTGGGCGATCGACCCCGCGGCGTACGCCGGTCACCGCGAAGCGGATCTCGCCATGCTGATGCTCTTCGGGCTCCCCGGTCTGCCGCGCGCCCTCGACGCCTACCAGCAGGTCGCGCCCCTCGCCGACGACTGGGAGGACCGGATCCCCCTCCACCAGCTCTTCCCCCTGCTCGCCCACGCCGCCATGTTCGGTGGTTCCTACGGCTCCCGTGCCGCCACCATTGCCTCGCGCTTCTGAGGCCCCGCCGAAGTGGCGAGTTTGGCCCCGCGAAGTGGCAACTTTGGCCCTTCGAGGTGGCGAAGAAGTCCCCGTTTTCCGACCAGGACGCAGACCACCGCCGTCAATGTTCCGGTGACCACCAGCGTGCGCTGCGGTCCGAGTACGCCGATCACCGGTCCGCCGACCAGCAGCCCGAGCGAGCTGGCCGCGTTGATCACGACGGCCTGACCGGCCAGGAGAGTACGACGCTCGCCGCCCGCGCTCGACCGGGTGATCAGGGCCGTGACCGCCGCGTTGCCCACCACCACGGCGACCGCCGACCCGAACGACACCACCGCGATCAGGCCCAGCCGCGGCACCAGCCCGATCGCGACCCAGCAGCCGCCGGTCACCAGCCACGCTCCCGCCGCAGCCGGCAGCACCGGCAGTCGCCTGAGCAGCGGCAACGCGAGCGGAGTGCCGAGCACCGCGCCCACGCCGTACGCCGTCATCGCGGTCGCCACGTAGACGCCCGGCCGGCCGGTCTGCGCGCCGAGCACCGCCAGCCCGAGCGTGAAGCCGAACCACATCAGGCACCCCGTCCCGCGCACCACCCAACCGCCGAGCACCTCGGGGTAGCGGCGGACGGTCGCGAGGATCGCCGGCGACTCGGGGCGGACCGTCGTACTCGGCACCGGCAGGGCGAGCCCGGCGGCGACGAGCACGCAGCCCGCCTCGAGCCAGAGCAGGGCGAGCCCGTGTCCGGCGGCGACGGCGAGTCCGCCGAGGGCCGGGCCCGCGACCATCGCCGTACGCCGGAAGAAGTCGCGCAGGGTCAGCAGCCCGAACGCCCGATCCGGCCCGATCCGGTCGCCGAGATCCGCGACCAGCGCGTCGCGGCCGGGTCCGTCGAGCGCCTCGAAGGCGCCGAGCGCGAGACCGGCGGCCAGCAGCACCGGCCAGCCGAGAGTGTAGGTCGCCGCCGCCAGCGGCACCGCCCCCAGCGCCGCCGCCTCGCCGAGGTAGCAGAGCGCGATCGACCGGCCACCGCGCACCCACGGCCGGACCCGGCGGGCCCACCAAGGCGACAGCAGCACGGGTACGCCGGCCGCACCGCCCACCAGCCCGGTGGCCGCCACCGACCCGGTCTCGGTCAGCACCACCAGCGGCAGCGCGACCTGGGCGACCCGGAACATCAGGTCGGTCAGCGCGATGCCGGACAGCAGCAGGGTGACGGCGCGTCTCGGGCTCATGTCGACATCCTGTTGTGGTGGGGATGGTGTCGGTAGCCGTCGAGCGCTGGCTGTAGGCCATAGGCTGTGCCTATGGACTCACTGCCCGAGGTCGATGACCTGCGGCTGGTCGCTGCCGTCGCGGCCACCGGGTCGATCGGTGCTGCGGCGCGGCGGCTGAGGATCAGCCAGCCCTCGGCCAGCCAGCGACTGGCCCGGCTCGAGCGGCGGGTCGGCGTACCCCTCTTCGACCGCGACACCCAGGGCGCGACGCCGACGCCGGCCGGGCACGAGCTGGCGCACCAGGCCGACCACATCCTCGGGCACCTGGCCCACGCCTTCGACAGTGCGCGGGTCGCGGCCGAGCGCGCACGACTGCGGGTCGGCGTGTTCCCGTCGCTGGTCGCCGAGGTGCTGCCGGCGCTCGAGCTGATCCTCGACGCCGAGCTCGACCAGTACGTCGACCATGGCGACCGGCTGCTCGCCTGGCTGGCCGAGGGCACCCTCGACGCGGCGGTGATCGCGATCGCCGAGCAGGTCGACGTCGCGGCCGGGCTGCGGGTGCACCGGGTCGGGCGCGACCGGCTCGCGCTGCTGCTGCCGCCGGGGATCACGGTGGGGTCGGGTCGGCAGCCGCTCCGGGACCGGCGGGTGGTCTTCGCGACGTACGACGCGGGCGCCGAGACGGTCCGGCGTGGACTGATCGGGCTGGGTGCCGACGTACACAGGGCCGCGACGGTGCCGACCGCGCTCGCGACGGGCCGGCTGCGGGGCTGGCCGGCCGCCGTACCCGCCTCGGCGGTGCGCGACCGCCTCCCCGGCGAGACGGTTTGTGACCTGCCGCTGGCTTACCGGATCGAGGTGAGCATGGTGCTGCCGCGACGGCCGGACCAGCGGCTGGCGGACGCCGTACCCAAGCTGAGGCGGGAGCTCGGCCTAGCCTGAGGGCCAAGTTCGCCACCTC
>DASXRJ010000114.1:0-19898 GCA_036506675.1 Nocardioides sp.
CCGGGCGGCCCGGGAGGCGGGACTCGTCGTACTCGCTGCCGACGGCGCCGGCGAGGTCGACCTCGACGAGGCCGAGGACGGTGGCCTGCTGAGCGGGCCGACGGCCTGGCTGTTCGGCAACGAGGCGTGGGGCCTGCCCGACGAGCTGGCCGCGCTCGCCGACCATCGGGTGCGGATCCCGATCCACGGCCGGGCCGAAAGCCTCAACCTCTCCACGGCGGCCGCGGTCTGCCTCTATGCGAGCGCGCAGCGGAGTCGGGCGTCCGATCCGGGCCCCGAAAGGGTCGCCGAGAAGTAGTCTGAGCGGCGTGACCACGGAGGATCCTCATAACCTGCTCGACGGGCTGGCGGACGGTGTGGTCATCGCGGACGCCGCCGGCATCGTCCGGGTGGTCAACCTGGCTGCCACCACGATGCTCGGCACCACCGTCGAACGAGCTCGCGGCGCCCCGCTGGCCGACGTACTCCTGCTGCAGGACCAGGACGGCGTGACCTGGGTCGACGCCAACCGCCCGTTCGCCGGAATCGGCATCCGCACCGGCATCCCGGAGCAGTCCTGGACGCTGCCGGACGGCCAGGAGGTCCTCGTGACCGCCCGGATCCGGCGTACCGGTGGCCCCGGACCGGCGGTCGGGGTGGCCGTGAGCCTGCGGTCCGGCCGCGGCCGGGCCCGGCTCGACCGCGAGCGGTCCGATCTGGTGGCCACCGTGGCCCACGAGCTGCGCTCTCCTCTGACCGGGGTGAAGGGCTTCGTGCAGGCGATCCTCAACCGCTGGGACAAGCTCACCGACGAGCAGAAGAAGCTGATGCTCGCCACCGTGAACTCCGACGCCGACCGGCTCAGCCGGCTGATCGCCGAGCTCCTCGACGTGGCCCGGATCGACACCGGCCGGCTCTCGCTCTACCCGCGCCCGAGCAGCGTGGAGGTGTTGGTGGGGCGGGTCGTCGAGTCGGTGGCCGCGGGGACCTCGCGCGAGATCGTGGCCGACGTGACCGAGGGGCTGCCGGAGATCAGCGTCGACCCGGACAAGTTCGTGCAGGTGCTCACCAACCTGGTCGAGAACGGCGTCCGGCACGGCGAGGGCACGGTGCTGGTGACGGCCCGGCCCGCCGACGCTGAGCTCGGCGACGTACTCGTGGTCGTCGACGACGAGGGCGACGGGATCGCGCCGGAGATCCGGCAGCGGGTGTTCACGAAGTTCTGGAAGCAGGGCTCGCGGGGCGGTTCCGGGCTCGGCATGTACATCGTCAACGGGCTGGTGCGCGCGCACGGCGGCACCGTGGAGATCTGCGAGTCGCCCGTCGGCGGGGCCCGGGTCCGGCTGACCTGGCCCGTGGAGGACCGCCGCCCGGAGTGAGGCACTTGACGAGTCTGCGTCGCTCGCGACCCGGTCCGTGAAGCCGGCCCAGACCGGTCGCGAGGCACACTCAGGCGGGGACGACGACAACTCCGGGTCCACGCGGGCAAACCCGGTCGCGGGCGCGACGGCGTACTTCCTAGACTGTGGCCACACCACCGCAGGCCGGAAAGGCAGTCATGTCGGGACCGAACACCGATTACGACCCCGTCGAGGTCACCCCGTTGCACGCCGAGGAGGTCGAGGCCGTGCGCGACGCGGCGCTGACCGCGATCGCCGGCGCCAGCGACCTCGACGCGCTCAAGCAGGTACGCCTCGACCACGCCGGCGACCGGTCGCCGCTGGCGCTCGCCAACCGCGAGATCGGCGCGCTGCCGCCGCAGGCCCGCAAGGAGGCCGGCCAGCGGGTCGGTCAGGCGCGGGGCGCGGTCAACAAGGCGCTGGCCGAGCGGCAGGCCGTGCTGGAGGTGGAGCACGAGGAGCGGATGCTGGTCGAGGAGACCGTCGACGTCACGCTGCCGACCGACCGCACCCTCAAGGGCGCCCGGCACCCGATCACCACGATGTCCGAGAGGATCGCCGACGTGTTCGTCGCGATGGGCTGGGACGTCGCCGAGGGGCCGTGGGTCGAGGCGGAGTGGCTCAACTTCGACGCCCTCAACATGGGCCCGGACCACCCGGCGCGCAGCATGCAGGACACCTTCTGGCTGGAGCCGGCCGACGCCGCGCTGGTGCTGCGCACACACACCTCGCCGGTGCAGGCGCGCACCATGCTCACCCGTACCCCGCCGATCTACGTCGTGTGCCCGGGCCGGGTCTACCGGACCGACGAGATCGACGCCACGCACTCGCCCGTCTTCCACCAGGTCGAGGGCCTGGTGATCGACAAGGGCATCACGATGGCCCACCTCAAGGGCACGCTCGACCACATGACCGAGTCGTTGTTCGGTGAGGGGATCTCGACGCGGTTCCGGCCGTCGTACTTCCCCTTCACGGAGCCGTCGGCCGAGATGGACATGGTCTGCTTCGTCTGCCGTGGAGAGAACTCCGAGTCCTGCCGCACCTGCCGTGGCGAGGGCTGGATCGAGCTCGGTGGCTGTGGCGTGGTCAACCCGCGGGTGCTGGTCGCCTGCGGCGTCGACCCGGACGTCTACACCGGCTTCGCGTTCGGTTTCGGCATCGACCGGATGCTGATGTTCCGGCACAACGTCGGCGACCTGCGCGACGTGTTCGAGGGCGACGTCCGCTTCGCCCAGCCCTTCGGAGTGGAGATCTGACCTGATGAAGGCCCCGCTGTCCTGGATCCGCGAGTACGTCGACCTGCCGGCGGACGTGTCGGTCGACGACCTGACATGGAAGCTCACCATGCTCGGGCTCAAGCTCGAGAGCCTGCTCAACCCCGCGGACGCGATCACCGGTCCGCTGGTGGTCGGCCGGGTGCTCACCATCGAGAAGGAGCCGCAGAAGAACGGCAAGGTCATCAACTGGTGCACCGTCGACGTCGGCGACGCCAACGGCACCGGTGAGCCGCAGGGCATCATCTGCGGCGCCCACAACTTCGTCGAGGGCGACCTGGTGGTGGTCTGCCTGCCCGGTGCGGTGCTGCCCGGCAACTTCGAGATCAGCGCCCGCAAGACCTACGGCCACGTCTCGGCCGGCATGATCTGCTCGGCCCGGGAGCTCGGGTTGGGCGATGACCACGAGGGCATCATCGTGCTGCCTGCCGACGCGGGGAAGCCGGGCGACGACGCGTTCGTCGTACTCGACCTGGACGACCCGGTCATCGAGTTCGAGGTCAACCCCGACCGCGCCTACGCGCTGTCGGTGCGCGGCATCGCCCGCGACGCCGCCCTCGGGTACGACGCGTCGTTCACCGACCCGGCCGACCGCGAGGTGCCGGCCGCCAACGAAACCGGCTACCCGGTCGTCGTCGACGACCCCGAGGGCTGCCCGGTGTTCGTGGCCCGCACGGTGACCGGCTTCGACCCGACCGCCCCGACGCCGGGCTGGATGGCGGCCCGGCTGCAGCAGGCCGGCATGCGGCCGATCTCGCTCGGTGTCGACATCACCAACTACGTCATGCTCGAGCTGGGTCAGCCGATCCACGGTTACGACCGGGAGAAGCTGTCCGGTCCGATCCGGGTCCGCCGCGCGACCGCGGGGGAGACGATGACCACCCTCGACGGCGTACGACGCAAGCTCGACCCGGGCGACCTGCTGATCACCGACGACTCCGGTCCGATCGGCATCGCCGGCACCATGGGCGGCGAGACCACCGAGCTCTCCGAGACCACCACCGACATCGTCGTCGAGGCGGCGCACTTCGACGCGGTCTCCGTCTTCCGCACCGAGAAGCGGCACAAGCTGCCGTCCGAGGCGTCCAAGCGCTTCGAGCGAGGCGTCGACCCGGAGCTGCCCCCGGTCGCCGCCGACCGGGTGGTCGAGCTGCTGGTCGAGCTCGGCGGCGCGGTGGTCGACCCCGGCGTGACGGTGGTCGGGGCCGCCCCGGCGCGTACGGCGATCGTCGCCGACGCCGACCTGCCCGCCCGGATCACCGGGCTCGACGTCGATGCGGCCGAGACGGCCCGCTGCCTGGAGGCCGTGGGTTGCCGGGTCGAGCGGGACGGCGAGCGCCTGTCCGTGACGCCGCCGTCGTGGCGACCCGACATGACCGACCCCTTCGACCTGGTCGAGGAGGTGGCCCGGATCGTCGGCTACGACCGGCTCCCGTCAGTGCTGCCGAGCGCGCCCGCCGGTCATGGCTGGACCGCCGACCAGAAGCTGCGCCGGCGCGTCGGGCTGAACCTGGCCGGCGCCGGCTTCACCGAGACCATCTGCTACCCCTTCGTCGGCGACGCCGACTGGGAGCGGCTGGGGCTGCCCGCCGACGACCCGCGCCGCCAGACGCTGCGGATGGCCAACCCGCTCAACCACGAGGAGCCGCAGCTCACCTCGACGCTGCTGCCCGGCCTGCTGAAGGCGCTCGCCCGCAACGTGGGCCGAGCGACTACCGACGTGGCGCTCTTCGAGCACAGCCTGGTCTTCCTGCCGACCGGCAACGAGAAGGCGCCGATCCTGGCCGTCGACCGGCGCCCGACCGAGGACGAGTGGACCGCGATCCAGAAGGCCGTCCCGCACCAGCCGCTGCACCTCGCGGTCGCGCTGACCGGCCACCGGGAGCTCGACGGCTGGTGGGGCAAGGGCCGCGAGGGCTCGTGGTCCGACGCGGTCGGCGCCGTACGCGATGTCGCCTCGGCGCTCGGCGTCGAGCTGGACGTGGCCGCGGCCGCGGTGGCGCCCTGGCACCCGGGTCGGTGCGCGGAGCTGCGGATCGGCGAGGTGGTCATCGGCCACGCGGGCGAGCTGCACCCCAAGGTCTGCAAGGCGTACGGCGTGCCGCCGCGCTCGGCCGCCGCCGAGATCGACCTCGAGGTACTCCTCGAGCACGCGGTCGCGATCACCCCCGGACCGGTCTTCTCTTCGTACCCGGTGGCCAAGGAGGACGTGGCGCTCGTCGTCGACGCCTCGGTGCCGGCGGCGGAGGTCGAGGCCGCCCTGCGCGAGGGGGCGGGCGAGCTGCTGGAGTCGATCCGGCTCTTCGACATCTACACCGGCGACCAGGTCGGCGAGGGCAAGAAGTCGCTGGCGTTCGCGCTCCGGCTCCGGGCCTCGGACCGGACCCTCAAGGAGGGCGAGGCCTCGGCAGCCCGCGACTCCGCCGTACACCTGGCCGCCGAGCGCACCGGAGCCGTCCAGCGCTAACCCCCCCATCCACGAAGTGGCGAAGTTGGCCCGCCGAAGTGGCGATAATGGCCCATACGAGGTGGCGATAACGGCCCCACGAGGTGGCGATAACGGCCCTTGGGCCGGTCCGATGCGAGGCCACTCTTGCCGCTTCGGCGGGCCATTTCTGCCACTTCGGCGGGCCAACTGCGCCCCTTCGGCGGGCAATTTTCGCCCCTTCGGCGGGCTGGTGAAGCCGCTGGACTCGCTGCCGTCGAGCGACGCGTCAGGCCGGCTTGGCAGCCGCGAGGGCGGCTGCCATCGCGTCCTTGACCGCGGTCAGCGCCGAGTAGGGCCGGATCATCACGGTCAGCTCGGCGACCTGGCCGGAGTCGTCGTACGTCACGATGTCCACGCCGTCGATCTCCCGCTCGCCGACCCGGGCGCGGAAGCGCAGCATCTCCTGCGAGTCGTCGCGGATTGTGCCGACGTACGTGAAGTCCTCGAAGACCTGCACCACGGCCGAGAGGATGAAGGTGACCGTGTCACGCCCGGAGTACGGCGCGTGCACGGCCGGGCTGCGGAAGGTGACGTCGTCCGCGAGGGCGGCCGATATTCGGGTGATGTCGCCGCTCTCGACGGCGGGTCCGAAGGCGCCCACGTCAGTTGATCGGGTGGTTGACGGCGAGGCGGAAGTGGTCGTAGACGGCCTTGTCGCCGGTCACGTGCACCTGGCTGTCGTCGCCGCGTCGCCACAGCCAGGCGTCCAGCGCGCCGGCGGGTCCGCTGACCACGGCGTCGGGCTCGACGCCCGGGTCGCCGACCACGTGGATGTCGTCCTCCTCGTGGTGTACGCCGTCGGGGTCGGTGCCGCTGAACCTCCCGATCTGCACCCACACCCGGTCGTCGGTGTCGGCCACGTCGACCCGCACGTGGTGGGGGAGCCCGCTGTACTCGCCCCACGGCGGGCACCCCCCGAACATCACGTCGAGGGTCTCGTCGACCCCGTCGGCGGCGAGCGTCGCGTCGAGCGGGGTGACCCGGCCCGCGACCAGCTCGGCGTCGAGCCGGTGGATCAGCGCCTCGTGCGCCTGCCGTCGGAAGATGAAGCCGACCGTCTGCTCGACCGACCAGGTCCAGGCCGGGTCGGCGGGCTCGGCCTTGGCGAGGGCGTCGACCAGCCGCTGCGATACGTCGTCGAAGGTGTCGAGGGTGTCCTCGAACGTGTCACCACGCGGCAGGTCGGGCTGGTCGCCCGGCGACTTCGGACGATCCATGACGACGCCGCCCCAGAACCACTGCACCTCGGCCAGGTGGTAGGCGAGATCCCACGCCGACCAGTCCGGACAGCTCGGCACCCGTGCGCGCGGATCGCAGTCGGTGAGGACCTCGCGGAAGCGGTGTGACTCGGTGCGCAGGTGGTCGAGGTACGCGTCGTGCGGCAAACGGGTCATGCTGGCCACGCTAGGGGTGTTCGCCGACACTCGGAACCCGTTCCCAGAAACATTCAGTGGACTGTATAGTCATGCATATGCAGTCATTCTCCGTCGCGGTCGCCGGTGCCAGTGGGTACGCCGGCGGCGAGGTGCTGCGCCTCCTGCTCGGCCACCCGGCCGTCAAGGTCGGCGCCCTGACCGCCGGCTCCAACGCCGGTGAGGCGCTGGGCTCGCTACAGCCGCACCTGCTCCCGTTGGCCGACCGCGAGCTGCTGCCGACCAGCCTCGACACGCTCGCCGGCCACGACGTCGTCTTCCTCGCGCTTCCACACGGCCAGTCGGGCGCGATCGCCCAGCAGCTCGGCGACGACACCGTCGTGATCGACTGCGGTGCCGACTTCCGGCTGCGCGACGCGGGGGAGTGGGAGCGGTTCTACGGCGGTGAGCACGCCGGCACCTGGCCCTACGGGCTCCCCGAGCTGCCCGGCCAGCGCGAGGTGCTGACCGGCGCGCGGCGGGTCGCCGTACCCGGCTGTTATCCGACCGTCTCCACGCTCTCCCTGGCCCCCGCCGTCGCCCGCGGGCTCGTCACCCCCGACGTCGTGGTGGTCGCCGCCTCCGGCACCTCCGGCGCCGGCAAGGCCGCCAAGGCGCACCTGCTGGGCAGCGAGGTGATGGGCAACGCCAGCGCGTACGCCGTCGGCGGCACTCACCGGCACACCCCCGAGATCACCCAGAACCTCTCCGCGCTCACCGAGACGACCGTCAGCGTCAGCTTCACCCCGCTGCTGGTGCCGATGCCGCGCGGCATCCTGGCGACCTGCAGCGCCCCGCTCGCCGGTCCGCTCACCACGCAGCAGGCGTACGACGCGTACGCCGACGCCTACCGCGACGAGCCCTTCGTCCATCTCCTGCCCCCGGGCCAGTGGCCGCAGACCAAGTCGGTGACCGGCTCCAACGCCGTACACCTGCAGGTCGCCGTCGACGAGACGGCCGGGAGACTGGTCGTGGTCGGCGCCGTCGACAACCTTGCCAAGGGCACCGCGGGAGCGGCCGTCCAGTGCATGAACCTCGCCCTGGGTCTCGACGAGACCCTCGGCCTCACCACCGTTGGGATCGCACCGTGAAGCTGAACCAGTACCCCGAGACCCTGGCCGTGGTCCGCTTCGGACCGGGCAGCGAGATCCCCGCCTGGGCCGAGTCGTCCTCGATCTTCTCGATCACCGCGACCGCGACCGAGACCTCCGTGGTCTGCGCGGCCCGCAACGTGCCGAACAAGTCGGTGCACAAGAGGCCGTTCACGGCGTTCGAGGTGGAAGGCCCGCTCGACTTCTCGCTGACAGGGATCCTGAGCAGCCTGCTCGCGCCGCTCTCGGAGGCCGGGATCAGCGTCTTCACGATCTCCACCTTCGACACCGACTGGCTGCTGGTGCCGGTGGCCGACGCGGACCGAGCGGCCGAGGAATGGCGACGATCGGGGCACGAGGTTGCCCCCGCCGTCCCCGCCACTCCTCCCCGAAAGCAGCAGAGATGACCGTCACCACCCCCGCCGGATTCGTCGCCGCCGGCGTCGCCGCCGGCCTGAAGTCGACCGGCGCCAAGGATCTGGCCCTCGTGGTCAACCAGGGCCCCACCTTCGACTCCGCATCGGTCTTCACCGCCAACCGGTGCAAGGCCAACCCCGTCCTCTGGAGCCAGGAGGTGGTCAAGGACGGCGTGGTCAAGGCCGTCGTCCTCAACTCCGGCGGCGCCAACTGCTACACCGGCCCCGACGGCTTCCAGACCACCCATGCGGTCGCCGAGCGGGTGGCCGAGCACCTCGGCATCGGCGCGATCGACGTCGTGGTCTGCTCGACCGGCCTCATCGGGCTGGCCAACCCGCGGCCCGCCGTACTCTCGGGCGTCGACGCGGCCGCTGCGGTGCTGAGCGCGGACGGTGGCGCCGACGCCGCGCAGGCGATCATGACCACCGACACGGTCAGCAAGCAGGTCGTGGTCGAGGGGGCCGGCTGGTCGATCGGCGGAATGGCCAAGGGGGCCGGCATGCTGGCTCCCCAGCTGGCCACGATGCTCGTCGTACTCACCACTGATGCAGTGGTGCCCGCCGCCGACCTCGACACCGCGCTGCGGGCCGCGACCCGGGTCAGCTTCGACCGGCTCGACTCCGACGGTTGCATGTCGACCAACGACACGGTCACCCTGATGGCCAGCGGCGCCAGCGGGATCACCCCGCCGCTGGCCGACTTCACGGCCGCGCTGACCCAGGTCTGCACCGACCTGGCGATGCAGCTGCTCAAGGACGCCGAGGGCGCCGACCACGAGATCGCGATCACGGTGCTCAACGCGGCGTCCGAGGACGACGCGGTCGAGGTAGGCCGGTCGGTGGCGCGGTCCAACCTCTTCAAGGCGGCCGTCTTCGGCAACGACCCCAACTGGGGGAGGGTGCTGGCCAGCATCGGTACGACGAACGCCGCGTTCGACCCGGCCGACCTCGACGTCGCGATGAACGGCGTCTGGGTGTGCAAGCAGTCCACGCCGGCCGCCGACCCCGCCACGGTCGACCTGAAGCCGCGCGAGGTCTCGGTCACCATCGACCTCAAGGCCGGCTCCGAGCGGGCCACGGTCTGGACCAACGACCTCACCCACGCCTACGTCCACGAGAACAGCGCCTACTCGTCATGAGCACGCACGCCCAGGTCCTTGCCAACGCCCTCCCGTGGCTGAAGAAGTACAACGGCGAGACGATCGTCATCAAGTACGGCGGCAACGCGATGACCGACGACTCGCTCAAGCGGGCGTTCGCGGAGGACATCGCCTTCCTGCGGTTCGCGGGCTTCAAGCCGGTCGTCGTACACGGGGGCGGGCCGCAGATCTCCGCGATGCTCGACCGGCTCGGGATCGAGTCGGAGTTTCGCGGCGGCCTCCGCGTGACCACGCCCGAGGCGATGGACGTCGTACGGATGGTGCTGGTCGGGCAGGTGCAGCGCGAGCTGGTCGGCCTGATCAACGAGCACGGCCCGCTGGCCGTCGGGCTGTCCGGCGAGGACGCCGGCCTGTTCACCGCCCAGCAGACCAACACGATCGTGGACGGCGAGGAGGTCGACCTCGGTCTGGTCGGCGAGGTGCGGCACGTCCGCCCCGAGGCGGTGCAGGACATCGTGGCCGCCGGCCGGATCCCGGTCATCTCCAGCGTCGCGCCCGACGAGCGCGGCCTGGTCCACAACGTCAACGCCGACACCGCGGCGGCCGCGCTGGCGGTCGCGCTCGGCGCGGCCAAGCTGCTGGTGCTGACCGATGTCGAGGGGCTCTACCGCGACTGGCCGGACAGCGACGACGTGATCGGCGAGATCAGCCCGGAGTCGCTGGCCGAGCTGATGCCGAGCCTGGCCAGCGGGATGGTGCCGAAGATGGGCGCCTGCCTGCAGGCCGTCCAGAACGGCGTACCCCGGGCGACGGTCGTCGACGGTCGCGAGCCACACGCCGTACTCCTCGAGATCTTCACCGCCGAGGGCGTCGGGACGCAGGTGCTGCCCGGGGTCGAGACCAAGATCCGGAAGGCCCGTTCATGAGCTCACCGACCTGGCAGGAGCGCTACACCGGCGCGCTGATGAACACCTTCGGCACGCCCAAGCTGGAGCTGGTCCGCGGCCGCGGTGCGCACGTCTGGGACGCCGACGGCAAGGAGTACGTCGACTTCCTCGCCGGCATCGCCGTCAACTCCCTCGGCCATGCCCATCCGGCGCTGGTCGAGGCGGTCACCACGCAGCTGCAGACGCTCGGCCACATCTCCAACTTCTTCGCCAGCGAGCCGCAGATCACGCTCGCCGAGAAGCTGCTCGAGCTGATCGGGCTGGACGGGCGGGTGTTCTTCACCAACTCCGGCACCGAGGCCAACGAGGCGGCGTACAAGGTCACCCGGCGGACCGGCCGGACCCACCTGGTCGCCATGACCGGCGCCTTCCACGGCCGCACCATGGGCGCCCTGTCGCTGACGGCCAAGGAGGCCTACCGGGCGCCGTTCGAGCCGCTGCCGGGCAGCCCCGACGGCGTCACCTTCGTGCCGTACGGCGATGCCGCCGCCCTCGACGAGGCCGTCACCGACCGGACCGCGGCCGTGGTCATCGAGCCGGTGCAGGGTGAGGCCGGCGTGATCGTGCCGCCGCCCGACTTCCTGGTCGCGGCCCGCGAGATCACCACCCGCGCGGGCGCGCTGCTGTGGCTCGACGAGATCCAGAGCGGGATGGGCCGCACCGGCAGCTGGTTCGCCTTCCAGAACCCGGCTCTGCAGACCGCGGCCGTCACGCCCGACCTGGTCACGCTCGCCAAGGGACTGGCCGGCGGCATCCCGATCGGCGCCTGCCTGGCGCTGGGGGAGACCGCGACGCTGCTCCAGCCGGGCAACCACGGCACCACGTTCGGCGGCAACCCGGTCGCGGCCGCGGCGGCGCTGGCGGTGATCCGGACCCTGGAGTCCGAGCAGCTGCTCGACCACGTCACGGTGCTCGGCCACAAGCTGCGCGACGGGCTCGCGGTCGACCCGCGGGTGACCGAGGTGCGGGGTGAGGGCCTCTTCACCGGGCTGGAGCTGGCCGAGCCGCGGGCGGCCGCCGTACACGCTGCGGCGCTGGACGCCGGCTTCATCCTCAACAACGCGACCGAGTCGGCGATCCGGCTGGTGCCGCCGCTGGTGGTCACCGAGAACGACGTCAACGCGCTGCTCGGCGCCTGGCCCGCGATCCTGGACGCCGCCTTCGAGGAGGGCACGTCATGACCCGTCACTTCCTGCGCGACGACGACCTCAGCCCCGCCGAACAGGCCGAGGTGCTGGCCCTGGCGGCCGAGCTCAAGGCCGCGCCGTACGACGCGAAGCCGCTGGCCGGCCCGCGCACGGTCGCCCTGATCTTCGACCGGCAGACGCTGCGCACCCAGTCGTCGTTCGCGGCCGGCATCGCGGAGCTCGGCGGCTTCCCGATGGTGGTCGACGGCCGGCTGGCCGGCATCGGGTCGCGCGAGTCGGTCGCCGACGTGGCCCGGGTGCTGGGGCGGCAGGCCTCCCAGATCGCCTGGCGTACGCCGCTGCAGGCGCACCTCTCCGAGATGGCCGAGTACGCCGGCGTACCGATCGTCAACGCGATGTCCGACGACTTCCACCCCTGCCAGCTGCTCGCCGACCTGCAGACGATCCGGGAGCGCAAGGGCACGCTGGCCGGACTGCGGGTCGCCTTCGTCGGCGACGGCGCCAGCAACATGGGCAACTCCTGGCTGCTCGCGGGCGCGACCGCGGGTCTGCACGTCGTGATCGGCTCGCCCGACGGCTACCAGCCCGAGCCCGCCATCGTGGCGCGGGCCGCCGACATCGCGGCCGCGACCGGCGGCTCGGCGGCGGTCGTCGCCGACGCGGTCGAGGCGGTGAAGGACGCCGACGTGGTCGTCACCGACACCTGGGTGTCGATGGGCAAGGAGGACGAGCAGGCCGACCGGCTGGCCGCGCTGGCGCCGTACGCCGTGACCGCCGAGCTGCTCGCCCACGCGGCCGCCGACGCGACCGTCCTGCACTGCCTGCCCGCCTACCGCGAGAAGGAGATCGCCGCCGACGTCATCGACGGCCCGCAGAGCGCGGTCTGGGACGAGGCCGAGAACCGCCGCCACGCCCAGAAGGCGATCCTGGCCTGGCTCCAGGAGCGGGCATGACCGCGGCTAAGGCCTCGACGGGCACCGCGCTCAGCCCCCTCACCAAGAACGCCCGCCAGCAGCGCATCATCGACCTGCTCGGCCACCACGAGGTGCGCTCGCAGACCGAGCTGTCCGAACTGCTCGCCGACCGCGGTGTCCACGTCACCCAGGCCACGCTCTCGCGCGACCTGGTCGAGCTCGACGCGGTCAAGGTGCGGGCCGCCTCCGGCGCTCTCGTGTACGCCGTCCCGGGCGAAGGCGGCGACCGGCGACCCAGTCCCGCGCCGGAGTCCGCGGCCTCCTCGGCCCGGCTGGCCAGGCTCTGCGCCGAGCTGCTGGTCAGCGCCGACGCGAGCGCCAACCTGGTCGTGCTGCGTACGCCGCCGGGCGCGGCCCAGTTCCTGGCCAGTGCGGTCGACAAGGTCGACCTCGACGACGTACTCGGCACCATCGCCGGCGACGACACCGTCCTGGTCATCGGCCGCGACCCGACCGGCGGCGACGCCCTGGCCCGACGCTTCCTCGCGCTGGCCAGCCAGTCGCCCACCCCCTGATCACCACCAGAAGAAGGAACACCAACGTGAGCAAGGTCCTCACCTCCCTCCCCGTCGGCGAGCGGGTCGGCATCGCCTTCTCGGGCGGGCTGGACACCTCGGTCGCGGTCGCGTGGATGCGCGCCAAGGGCGCCGTCCCGTGCACCTACACCGCCGACATCGGCCAGTACGACGAGCCCGACATCGACGGCGTACCCTCCCGCGCCACGCAGTACGGCGCCGAGATCGCCCGCGCCGTCGACTGCAAGCAGCAGCTGGTCGAGGAGGGCCTGGCCGCGCTCGCCTGCGGCGCCTTCCACATCCGCTCGGGCGGCCGCGCCTACTTCAACACCACGCCGCTGGGCCGCGCCGTCACCGGCACCCTGCTCGTCCGCGCGATGCACGAGGACGGCGTCGACATCTGGGGCGACGGCTCGACGTTCAAGGGCAACGACATCGAGCGGTTCTACCGCTACGGCCTGCTCGCCAACCCCTCGCTGCGGATCTACAAGCCGTGGCTCGACGCCGACTTCGTGCACGAGCTCGGCGGCCGGGCCGAGATGAGCCAGTGGCTGGTCGAGCACGGCCTGCCCTACCGCGACTCGAAGGAGAAGGCCTACTCCACCGACGCCAACATCTGGGGCGCCACCCACGAGGCCAAGACGCTCGAACACCTCGACGTCTCGCTGGAGACCGTCGAGCCGATCATGGGCGTGAAGTTCTGGGACCCCAGCGTCGCCATCGAGACCGAGGACGTCACCATCCGGTTCGAGGCCGGCCGCCCGGTCGCGATCAACGACAAGCCGTACGACGACCCCGTGGCGCTGGTGCACGAGGCGAACACCATCGGCGGCCGGCACGGGCTCGGCATGTCCGACCAGATCGAGAACCGGATCATCGAGGCCAAGTCGCGTGGCATCTACGAGGCGCCCGGCATGGCACTGCTCTGGATCGCCTACGAGCGGCTGCTCAACGCGATCCACAACGAGGACACGATCGCGACGTACCACGCGGAGGGTCGCCGCCTGGGCCGGCTGCTCTACGAAGGCCGCTGGCTGGACCCGCAGGCGCTGATGCTGCGCGAGCCGATCCAGCGTTGGGTGGCCTCCCTGGTCACCGGCGAGGTGACGGTCCGGCTGCGGCGTGGCGAGGACTACACCGTGCTCCGCACCGACGGCCCGGACTTCTCCTACCACCCCGACAAGCTGTCGATGGAGCGCACCGAGAACGCCGCCTTCGGTCCGATGGACCGCATCGGTCAGCTCACCATGCGCAACCTCGACATCGCCGACTCGCGTGCCAAGCTCGAGCTGTACGCCGACCAGCCGTTCGACCAGGGTCAGGTCCTGGTAGAGCACGGCACCCTCTTCGGTGAGATCGAGTCCGGCGGCGCCGAGCAGATCGCCGAGAACCCCGCCGTCGAGGGTGACGAAGAGGCCGCCCTCGAGCACGCCGCCATGGAGTTCGGCACCGACTGACCCCCGCCGAAGTGGCGAGTTTGGCCCCGCGAGGTGGCGAGTTTCGCCCGCCGAGGTGGCGAGTTTCGCCCGCCGAGGTGGCGAAACTGGCCCTGCTCTCGCGGCAGGGATCGGCGTACGGCGAGTGCCGACCGTGGGGTTCTCGCCGTGGCCGCCGTCCGCGAGCTGCAGGAGGAGACCGGGATCGTCGTCGGCGCGGCCAGGCTCGGCGAGCCGTTCCACCACGGCCGGCACGAGTTCTCCTTCAAAGGCACCCTCAGGACGTCATCCGGGCCGAGCCATAGACGGCTCTCTCCGCATGACGTCCTGCGGCCCCCGGATGACGTCCCGCGGCCAGACAGCGAGACCAGCGACCCCTCACTCCACGTCCTCGTCGACCCAGTCCAGCGTCTTGGTGACGGCCTTCTTCCAGTTCCGGTAGAGCCGCTCGCGCTCGTCCTCGGCCATCGCAGGCGTCCAGCGCTTGTCCTCGCCCCAGTTGGCGCGCACGTCGTCCTCCGACGCCCAGTAGCCCACGGCCAGCCCGGCGGCGTACGCCGCGCCCAGGGCCGTCGTCTCGCTCACCTTCGGCCGTACGACGTCCACGCCCAGGATGTCGGCCTGGAACTGCATCAGCGTCTCGTTCACCACCATCCCGCCGTCGACCTTCAGCTCCTTGAGAGGTACGCCGGAGTCCGCGTTCATCGCGTCGAGCACCTCACGCGTCTGGTACGCCGTCGCCTCCAGCACCGCCCGCGCGATGTGCCCCTTGTTGACGAAGCGGGTCAGCCCCACCAGCGCCCCCCGCGCGTCCGAGCGCCAGTGCGGTGCAAACAGCCCGGAGAACGCCGGCACGAAGTAGGCCCCGCCGTTGTCCGGGACGCTCCGCGCCAGGTCCTCGATCTCCGCCGCCGACGAGATCAGCCCCAGGTTGTCGCGCACCCACTGCACCAGCGACCCGCTGACCGCGATCGACCCCTCCAGCGCGTAGACCGGCGGCTTCTCGCCGAGCCGGTAGCAGACCGTGGTCAGCAGCCCGTTCTCCGACGCCACCGGAGCGGTCCCCGTGTTGAGCAGCATGAAGTTGCCGGTGCCGTAGGTGTTCTTGGCCGTGCCCGGCTCCAGGCATGCCTGCCCGAAGGTCGCCGCCTGTTGGTCGCCGAGGATGCCCGCCACCGGCACCCCGTTGAGGATGCCGGGACCACACACGCCGTACACCTCCGACGACGAACGGATCTCCGGCAGCATCGACACCGGGATCCCGAGGTCGGCCGCGATCGAGGCGTCCCAGGCCAGCGTCGAGAGGTCCATGAGCATGGTCCGGCTGGCGTTCGTCACGTCGGTCACGTGTACGCCGCCATGCTCCGCGCCGCCGGTGAGGTTCCACAGCAGCCAGGTGTCGGTGTTGCCGAAGATCAGGTCGCCGGCCTCCGCCCGCGACCGCGCGCCGTCGACGTTGTCGAGGATCCAGCGCACCTTCGGCCCCGAGAAGTACGTCGCCAGCGGCAGCCCGACCCGCGCCTTGAACCGGTCCGGCCCGCCATCCTTCGCCAGCTCGTCGCAGATCCGCTGGGTCCGGGTGTCCTGCCACACGATCGCGTTGGCCACCGGCTGCCCGGTGTGCCGATCCCACACCACCGTCGTCTCGCGCTGGTTGGTGATCCCGATGGCGACGATGTTGCCGCTGTTGAGGTTGGCCCGCGCGACCGCGCCGCCGATCACCTTCCGGGTGTTCTCCCAGATCTCGACGGGGTCGTGCTCCACCCACCCCGCGCGCGGCAGGATCTGGCGGTGCTCGACCTGGTCGGAGGAGACGACCCGACCGGCATGGTCGAAGATCATCGCCCGCGTGCTGGTGGTGCCCTGGTCGATGGAGAGGACGTACTGGTCGGCCATGGCCCGACTCTAGGGCGTCGGCGCGTGCGGACGTCGTACGCAACCACGGTGTACCGCGGGACCACTGGTCATCTCCGTCAGCTCGTCGGGCGCCGCAGACGGCTTCCGTCGATCACCTCCAGCGGACCCAGGGGTGGGGCCGAGCGTCTCGTCGCGCGCGGTGTGCAGACGCTCCGGCGTCGAGCAGGACGCTGACGGAGGGCCGGGTCGAGCGCTTGGTCCCGGCTGCCAATCGGCTGCGAGTGGCTGAAACACTCACGGTCGATCGCCACGCGAGACCTACTGGTCCGCCCACTGGGTGCCGCAGGCAGGCGGCCAACCCGAGCGGCTAGCCGCCGTTGTGGACACCACGACCCGACTGCGGCCGGCGCGTCGTTCCGGACACCGCGGCCAGCGAACGCGTCGAACGCGTCCCTGCGCCGCGCGCCTGCGTCGCCAACCGCGATCAACGTGTCGCGATGGTGATACGCCCGTATCAGCAACCCGCCAGCACCATCGGCCGTTGGCAACACAGCCGTATCAACCACGGGACCGGCCCAGCAGCCGTCCCCCGGAAGCTCGTCGTGTCCATAACCCCGACGAACTTCCCCGGACTAGCCACCTTCCGGGTCGCCCGCCAAGCGCGGCAAGGGACGCCTAGAGTTGTCACCGGACCGGCCCGACTCGCCAAGGAGACGACGCATGCCCACACCCGCCCGCCTGGACGGCGGCTACCGGGCCCGGGCCTGGCAGTCCCTCACCACCCGCGAGTACGACGTGCTGGTGATCGGCGGGGGAGTGACCGGCTGCGGCGTGGCCCTCGACGCCGCGACCCGGGGCCTGAGCGTGGCCCTGGTCGAGCAGCGCGACTTCGCGTCCGGTACGTCGTCGCGCAGCTCCAAGCTCTTCCACGGAGGGCTGCGCTATCTCGAGCAGATGGACTTCCCGCTGGTCCGCGAGGCGCTGCGCGAGCGCGAGCTGATGCTGACCCGGATCGCGCCCCACCTGGTCAAGCCGGTCTCCTTCCTCTACCCGCTCCAGCACCGCTACTGGGAGCGCCCTTACGTCACCGCCGGCCTCACCCTCTACGACACGATGGGCGGCGCCCGCTCGGTGCCGCGCCACCGGCAGCTGACCCGCAGCGGAGCGCTCCGGCTGGCGCCCGCGCTCCGCCCCGACGCGCTGACCGGCGCACTGCTCTACTACGACGCCCAGGCCGATGACGCCCGGCACACGCTCATGCTGGCCCGCACGGCCGCGTCGTACGGCGCCACGGTGCTCAGCTCCGCCAAGGTGGTCGGGCTCGAGCGCGCCGGTGAGCGGATCGTCGGCGCGCGCATCCACGACGTCGAGTCCGACCAGGAGGTCGAGGTCCGAGCCGGCGTGGTGATCAACTGCACCGGCGTCTGGACCGACGACATCCAGACCCTCGCCGGCGGTCGCGGCCGGTTCCACGTCCGGTCGTCGAAGGGCGTGCACATCGTCGTCCCGCGCGACCGGATCAACTCCGAGACCGGCCTGATCCTGCGCACCGAGAAGTCGGTGCTGTTCGTCATCCCGTGGGGCACGCACTGGATCGTGGGCACCACCGACACCGACTGGACGCTCGACAAGTCCCACCCGGCCGCGAGCCGGGCCGACATCGACTACCTGCTCGAGCACGTGAACGCCGTACTCGCGGTGCCGCTGACCCGCGACGACATCCAGGGCGTGTACGCCGGCCTGCGCCCGCTTCTGGCCGGCGAGAGCGAGGAGACCTCGCGGCTCTCCCGTGAGCACGCCGTCGCCCGGCCGCAGCCGGGACTGGTCTCGATCGCCGGCGGCAAGTACACGACGTACCGGGTGATGGCCAGCGACGCCGTCGACGCCGCTCGTGCCGACCTCGGCGGGGGCGTCGCCGACAGCGTCACCGACAAGATCCCCCTGCTCGGCGCGGAGGGCTACCACGCGCTGGTCAACCAGCTCGACCGGCTGGCCGCCCGGCAGGGCCTGCCGGTCTGGCGGGTCACCCACCTGCTCGACCGCTACGGCTCGCTGGTCACCGAGCTGTTCGAGCTGGCCGCCGGCGACCCGAGCCTCTTCCAGCCGCTGCCCGGCGCCGAGCAGTACCTCCGGGTCGAGGCCGTGTACGCCGCCACGCACGAGGGCGCTCTGCACCTCGACGACCTGCTGACCCGTCGTACCCGCATCTCCATCGAGACCCCCGACCGCGGCACCGCCGCCGCGGCCGCGGTCGCCCAGCTGGTGGCTCCGCACCTGGGCTGGGACGACGCCAGGATCGAGGACGAGGTCGCGGCGTACCGGGCCCGCGTCGCCGCCGAGCGTGAGTCGCAGGAGGAGCCCGACGACCTCGAGGCCAACGCCGAACGGCTCGCGGCTCCCGACATCCGGATCCGGACGGTCGGCCGGGCACTCGACTGAGAGACTGGCCAGGTGAGTGACGAAGCGACCCGGGAGACGACCACCAACGAAGGCAAGCTGTGGGGTGGTCGGTTCGCCGGCGGTCCCAGCCCCGAACTCGACGCGCTCTCCCGATCGACGCACTTCGACTGGCGACTCGCGCCGTACGACCTGGCCGGCTCGCACGCCCACGCCAACGTGCTGCACCGCGCCGGGCTCCTCTCCGACCCCGACCTGGCCGAGCTGCACCGCGGCCTCGACGCGCTGGGGGAGCGGTACGCCGCCGGAACGCTGCTGCCCGACCCCACTGACGAGGACGTCCACGGCGCCCTGGAGCGACTGCTCCTCGAGGAGGTCGGGACCGAGGTCGGTGGCCGGCTCCGGGCCGGGCGCAGCCGCAACGACCAGATCGCGACGCTCTTCAAGGCGTTCCTGCGCGACCACGCGAAGACCGTCGCCGACCTCGTCCTCGACCTGGTCGACGCGCTGGAGAGTCAGGCCCGCGAGCACCTCGGCGCGATCATGCCCGGCCGCACGCATCTCCAGCACGCCCAGCCGGTGCTGCTGAGCCACCACCTGCTGGCCCACGCCTGGCCGCTGCTCCGCGACGTGCAGCGGCTGCGCGACTGGGATGCCAGGGTGGCCGCGGAGTCGCCGTACGGCTCGGGCGCGCTGGCCGGATCGAGCCTCGGCCTCGACCCGGAGGCGGTCGCCGCCGAGCTGGGCTTCACCGGCTCCAGCGCCAACTCGATCGACGGCACCGCCGCCCGCGACTTCGTCGCCGAGTTCGCCTTCGTGACCGCCATGATCGGGGTCGATGTGAGCCGGCTCGCCGAGGAGGTCATCCTCTGGGCCACCCGCGAGTTCGACTTCGTGACGCTGCACGACTCGTGGTCGACCGGATCGAGCATCATGCCCCAGAAGAAGAACCCCGACATCGCCGAGCTCGCCCGCGGCAAGGCGGGTCGACTGATCGGCAACCTCACCGGCCTGATGGCGACCCTCAAGGCGCTGCCCCTTGCCTACAACCGCGACCTCCAGGAAGACAAGGAACCCGTCTTCGACTCCGTCGACACCCTCGAGGTGCTCCTGCCCGCGGTGACCGGGATGGTCGCGACGCTGACCTTCAACACCGACCGGATGGCCGAGCTCGCGCCGCAGGGCTTCAGCCTGGCGACCGACATCGCGGAGTGGCTGGTCCGCGAGGGCGTGCCGTTCCGGGTCGCCCACGAGGTCGCCGGCGCGTGTGTACGCCGCTGCGAGGAGCTGGGCATCGAGCTCGACGAGCTGAGCGACGACCAGCTGGCCGAGATCTCGCCGGAGCTCACGCCGAAGGTGCGCGACGTACTCACCGTCGAGGGTTCCACCGCCTCCCGCAACGGCCGTGGCGGCACCGCCCCCGGGCGGGTGCGCGAGCAGCTCGAGGAGCTCGTCGCCACCACC
>DASXRJ010000115.1:0-6368 GCA_036506675.1 Nocardioides sp.
CAGCTTCTGCGCGAGGTTGGTCGTGGTGAATGCGTTGATCGAGGTCTTCCGGAAGACCGGCTCGCCGGGCAGCGCCTTGAGCGGCTCCTGCAGGCGGACGTGCCCCGACTCAGGGTCGAAGACTCCGCCGGTGCCGGGCTCGGTGTGCAGCACCCAGAAGACCGCGTCGCCGCGGGTACGGGCGGCCTCGACCAACCGAGACACCCGGTCGGCGATATCGGGGGTGGAGACCTCGGCCCAGGTGGGCCGCGCGCGGAAGGACTCCTGGACGTCGATCACGACCAGGGCGCGGGTGGGGTTCTCGGTGTTCTCGGTGTTCTCTGACATGCATCGAGCCTGGCAGCGTGCGGGGGCCGGCACCAGGCTTGATCCGGTCCGTCAGCGGAACGATCCGGTCAGCTTGGTTCGGCTACTGGACCGGCGTCCACACCGGCGTCGGAACCGGCGTCCACACCGACGTCGGCAGCGTCCGCACTGGCGTCGACATCGGCGTCGACGACGCGCACGCAGCAGCCCTCACCGGGGACCCCGGAGGCGGTCCGCAGACCGGTGCACCCGAGCGTGGCCACTACGCCGTCGACGAAGGACCTGTTCATGCCGCAGACCAGGTCCTCGTGGTCGGTGGCGAGCCGGTCGAAGGGGCAGTTGGTCAGCCTCAGCCCGTCCTCGACCCGGGGTTCGTAGCCGAACGGCTCGAGCACCCCGACGAGCCGGTCGAGGTCGGTCGCCGGGGCCGCCTTCTTCGCATCCTCGGGTGCCGCGACGGTCGCCGCGTCGACCGCGACCCGCGCGGCGCTCTCGGCTGCCTCGGCCACCGCGTCGAGAATCGGCCGGCCCTCCAGGGCCCGCTCGACCGCGTCGGCGAGCACCTGCCCGGCCAGGTCGTAGCGCCGGCTCGGCAGGCTGACGGCGACCTCGCGGCGGGACCGACGGTAGAGCTTCGCGGGCCGCCCCGCGCCGGGGCCGCTCCGGCCGGTCAGCCGGCGGAACTCGGTGACCAGCAGCCCCTCGTCGACCAGTCGGTCGAGGTGGTGCTTCGCGGTGTGCAGGGGTACGTCGACCCCGCCGGCAGCCTGGTCGCGGCTCACCGCGCCCGGCTGGGTGACCACGAACCGGTAGAGCGCGCGGCGTACGGGGTCGGCAAGAGCCCCGAGCCTGGTGACGCGCCGGCCGAAGGCCTCCTCCGACATGGGCTCCTTCTCACGAACAGGGCTATTGCCGAAACTCAATCACAGGTCTAACGTCGAAATCAACCTCTCTTAGAAGAGAGCTCCCGGAAAGGAAGACACCGCCATGGCCATGACACACGCATGGCACGACATCGTCCACGACCTTCAGGACGAGATGCGCGATCTCGCGACCATCAACAAGCTGGATGCGGCCCGACAGGCCTACCTAGCCCTGTGGGCCACTTTCATCGCCGTCCCGCTGCTGTTCGGGATCGACCGGTTCGCCACGTACATGAACCCCAACTGGGATCCGTACGTCGCCAACTGGGTGAACGACATCCTGCCCGGCAACGTCGGTAACGCCGTGGCCGTGTTCGGGGTCGTCGAACTGGTCCTCGCCGCGGCGGTCGCCGTGATGCCTAGGATCGGCGGAGACCTGCTCGCCCTCTGGCTGCTGGTGATGGCCGCCAACATGTTCAGCATCGGCGACTACGGATGGGCCGGCGCCGGCACCATCGCACTGGCGGTCTGCTGCCTGGCGATGGCCCGGATGTCGACGCACTACCACCACAAGGAAGGCTGAACCAGCGCCGGCCCGGCACTCCGTCGCCGGGCCGGTCTTCAGTTCCGCGGTGCGGCTCAGCGGCAGAACGCGTGCACCGTGATCTCGGGGTGCTTGCGCTCGAAGACGTGCTCCAGCGCGGGTCCGACCCCGTTGGCGCCGACGTACGCCGGCGGTCCGGCACCGATCGTCACCACGGCATGGCCCGGGATCTTCCCGACCATGTCGGGAGGGGCCACGCTGGTCCAGCAGCCATGCTCCTCGATCAGCGCACGCGGACTGCGGGGCGCCGCCGGACGGGACAGTTCGGTCCTGGCACCCGTGGGCAGCCCGGGATAGCCCGAGCCGATCTGCGAGAGCCCCAGCCACAATGCGGCGGTCGCCAGCAGCAGGACGGCCCTGAGGACCGTCCACTCCAGCAGCTGCTCCCGTGACAAGGGGTTGCGCACGCAGGGACAACGAGGGATCCCCGGGTGGGGTTACCGAGACGGTTGTCGCGGCACCGGTCCGGTCAGCCGACCGGCGGTCCGTTGCCCGGTCACTCGGCGGGTCACTCGACCGGTCACTCGGCCGGCACGCGCTCCAGCTCGTCGAGCCAGGCGCGCGCGCTCGCGTCGCTGGGCATCCGCCAGTCGCCGCGCGGCGACATGGTGCCGCCCGCGCTCACCTTGGGTCCGTTCGGCAGCGCCGAGCGCTTGAACTGACTGGCGAAGAACCGGCGTACGAAGACCTCGAGCCACTTCCGCACGGTCGCCAGGTCGTACGACGGCCGGCCCTCCTCGGGGTAGCCCGGCGGCCACTCCCCCGCCTTCGCGTCGCGCCACGCGTGCCAGGCCAGGAAGGCGATCCGCACCGGCCCGGCCCCGCGCCGGATCACGTGGTAGAGCGTGAAGTCCTGGAGTGCGTAGGGACCGACGGTGTCCTCGGTCGCCTGTGGCTTCTTGCCCTCCTCGGTCGGGATCAGCTCGGGGGTGATCTCCTGCTCGAGGATCTCCTTGAGTACGTCGTTGGTACCGCTGTGCCCGTCGGCGTCGGTGAACTGGCCGCTGTCGATCACCCACCGGATGAGGTGCTGGATCAGCGTCTTGGGCACACCGGTGTTGACCGCGTAGTGCGACATCTGGTCGCCCACGCCGTACGTGCACCAGCCGAGCGCCAGCTCGGAGAGGTCGCCGGTGCCGAGCACGATGCCGCCGCGGTGGTTGGCCAGCCGGAACAGGTAGTCGGTGCGCAGGCCGGCCTGGACGTTCTCGAAGGTGACGTCGTAGAAGGGCTCGCCGTCGCTGAACGGGTGGTCGAGGTCGCGCAGCAGCTGCTCGGCGGCCGGCCGGATGTCGAGCTCGGCGAAGGTGACACCGAGCGCCTTCGACAGCCGGGTGGCCTGGGACTTCGTGGTCTCGCCGGTCGCGAAGCCCGGCATCGTGAAGGCGTGGATGTCGCTGCGCGGCCGGCCGAGCCGGTCCATCGCCTTGGCCGCCACGATCAGCGCGTGAGTCGAGTCGAGGCCGCCGCTGACGCCAATGATGACCTTGGGCTGCGCCCCAGCAATCGAACGCAGCGCGTGGAGCCGCTGCTCGAGGCCGGAGACCTGGATGTTGTAGGCCTCGTAGCAGTCGAGCGCGAGCCGCTCCGGGTCGTCCGGGACGAACGGGAACCGGTCGACCTTGCGCAGCAGCCCGATGTCGCCCTCCGGCGGGCGGACCTCGAACTCCAGGGTGCGGAAGCCGCCGATGCGAGCGTCGTGGGTACGCCGGTTGTCGTCGAAGGTGCCCTGGCGGAGCCGCTCCTGGCGCAGCCGCTGGAGGTCGACGTCGACCGTCGTACGCCTCGGGCCGTCGGGGAACCGCTCGGACTCGCCGAGCAGGTCGCCGTTCTCGTAGACCAGGGTCTGGCCGTCCCACGACAGGTCGGTCGTCGACTCGCCCTGCCCCGCGGCGGCGTACAGATAGGCCGCCAGGCAGCGGGAGCTCGCGCTGCGGACCAGCAGCCGGCGGTCCTCGGCCCGGGCGACCGTGATCGGGCTGCCGGACAGGTTGGCGAGCACCGTGGCGCCCGCCAGCGCGGCCTCGGAGCTGGGCGGGATCGGCACCCACATGTCCTCGCAGACCTCGACGTGCAGGACCAGCCCGGGTACGTCGGTCGCGGCGAAGAGCAGGTCGGGGCCGAACGGCACCCGGGTGCCGTTCAGCAGGATCGTGGCGCCGCGGCGGTCGTCGCCCGGGGCGAAGTGCCGGCGCTCGTAGAACTCGCGATAGGTGGGGAGGTAGGACTTCGGCGCCACCCCCAGCACCCGGCCGCCCTGGATGACCACCGCGCAGTTGAGCACCCGGGTGCCGTGCACGAGCGGCGCGCCGACGACGATCACCGGTCGAAGGCCGGTCGAGGCCTCTGCGAGCGTGGCCACGGCCTCCTCGACCTCGCGCAGCAGGGTGTCCTGGAGGAACAGGTCGTCGATGGCGTAGCCGCTGAGCGCCAGCTCCGGGAACACGGCGACCGCGACGCCGTCGTCGTGGCAGCCCCGGGCCTCCGCGAGCACCGCCTCGACGTTGGCCCGCGGGTCGGCGACGGCCATCGGGATCGTGCACGCGGCCACCCGGGCGAACCCCTGGGCGTAGGCGGAGTAGAAGTCCACGGTGCGAGTCTAGGGATTCGGGTTGTGCGGGGTGGCCAGGGCGGCCGATCGAGGCACTGGAAATCGAACGCTGGAGGCGGCAGGTTGGTAGGCATCCATCCCGCCAGCTTCGCCGAGGGCGTCTACGTGAGGGACTGAATGCGCGAACCACCCACCCACGTCAGCGACGCGGAGCTCCTGGAGCTGGTACGCCGGCTCTGGGCACCCGACGCCGACCTCGCCGACCACCTCCCCGTAGGGTTCGGCGCCCACCACTGGCGGGTGGAGGCCGGCGGCCGGCCGATCCTGTTCGCGACACTCGACGCTCTCGGCTCGCGGCACACGCACGACACCCTCGAGCGGGCGTACGCCGGCGCGGCGGCACTCGCCGGCCAGGGTCTCGAGTTCGTGCTCGCCCCGGTGCCGACGAGCGAGGGCCGGCTGACCGCACTGGTCGCCGGCGGCGCACTCAGCGCCGCTCCCTGGTACGACGGCTCCACCGGCGACGGCCCGCTGTCGACCCCCGACGAGATCGCGGAGTCGGCGGGGTTCCTGGCGCGGCTGCACGGCGCCGTACCCCCCGACTTCCTGCCGCAGTGGGCGCCGCTGGTGCCGCCCGACTTCGCCCACACCCTGGCCGCGACGCTCAGCGGCCCCTGGGAGACCGGCCCCTACGGCGAGCGAGCGCGGGCGGCCCTGGCCGAGCATCTCGACGAGATCGGCCGGTGGACCGCGTCGTACCACCGGTTGGCGGAGCTCGCGACGCGCCGCCCGTGGGTGGCCACCCACGGCGAACCGCACACCCGCAACCGGCTCCGCACCGCGTCGGCCACCTACCTCGTCGACTGGGAGTCGCTCAAGCTCGCACCCCGCGAGCGCGACTTCGCCACCCTGCTCGACACCGGCCTGGGCTGGCTGCCCGACTACGGGATCGACGCGCCGTCGTGGGAGATGGCCGAGCTGTTCGACCTGGAGTGGCGGCTCGACGAGATCAAGCAGTACGCCGAGTGGTTCCGCGCGCCGCACACCGGCACCGAGAGCGACCGGGTGGCGATCGAGGGGCTGGTCGGCGAGCTGCAACGACCCGACTGGCGCGTCCCTGCGTGATCGTCGCCACAGCGCCGACCGGCCCGTCCGGGACTAGCCTGAGTGTGATTCAGGGGACTCCACCAGGGAGCCTCGAGATGACACGCAAGGAGCTCGACGATGAGCGCTGAAGAGACCGCGCCGTACGGCGGTGGCAGCCCGAAGGCCGACCCGCAGGCCCCCGCGATCAAGCGGGTCCGCACCCACCACCTGCGCGATATGAAGGAGCGCGGCGAGAAGTTCACGATGCTGACGGCGTACGACATGTACACCGCGGCCACCTTCGACGAGGCCGGGATCGACGTCCTGCTGGTCGGCGACAGCGCCTCCAACAACGTCTTCGGCAACGAGACCTCGCTGCCGGTCACCGTCGACGAGCTGCTCCCGCTGACCCGTGCGGTGACCCGGAGCGTGCACCGCGCCCTCGTGGTCGGCGACCTGCCGTTCGGCTCCTACCAGGCCTCGCCGGAGCAGGCCTACCTCACGTCGGTGCGGTTCATGAAGGAAGCAGGCGCCCACTGCGTGAAGCTCGAGGGCGGCGCTGAGATGGCACCCCAGATCGCCAAGCTCACCCAGGGCGGCATCCCGGTCATGGCGCACATCGGCTTCACCCCCCAGAGCGAGCACCTGCTCGGCGGCTACCGGGTCCAGGGCCGCGGCGACAACGCACAGCGGATCATCGACGACGCCCACGCGGTCGAGGAGGCGGGTGCGTTCGCGGTCGTGATGGAGATGGTGCCCGCCGACGTCGCCGCCCAGATCACCAAGGACCTGACCATCCCGACCATCGGCATCGGCGCCGGGCCCGACTGCGACGGCCAGGTACTGGTCTGGCAGGACGCGTTCGGGCTCCGGACCGGTCGGATGGCCAGGTTCGTGAAGCAGTACGCCGACGTACACGGCGTGCTCCTCGAGGCGGCCAAGGCGTACGCCGACGACG
>DASXRJ010000116.1:0-9276 GCA_036506675.1 Nocardioides sp.
CCGCGACTACGTCCGGGAGATCTACGAGCAGATGCGCTCGGTCGAGGACATCGCGCCCCTGTTCCTGCGCCACCCGACCCGATCGGTGAAGACGGCGGGCCAATGGGCCTGGGCCACCGACGAGCTGTTCGACATCGACCACCACGTCCGGCACAGCGCGCTGCCCAAGCCCGGCCGGGTCCGCGAGCTGCTCGACCTGTGCTCGCGCCTGCACGGCTCCCGGCTCGCCTACGAGCGGCCGCTGTGGGAGTGTCACGTGATCGAGGGCCTGCGCGACGGCCGACTGGCGATGTACACCAAGATCCACCACGCGCTGGTCGACGGTGTCTCGTCGATGCGGCTGTTGCAGTCGGTGCTCTCGACGGACCCCGACCGACGCGACATGCCGCCGCCGTGGGGTGCGCACACGGAGCGGGCGAACCACACTGGCGACGAGGCCGAGCACCGGCTCGCCGACGTACCCATGAGTGCGGTGCGTACGGCGCTCAGCGTCAGCGCCGACGCTGCCGGACTCCCGGGCGCCCTCGTCCGCACCCTCGGCCGCGGCCTGCGCAACGAGACCGCGCCGGTCTCCTTCAACGCGCCCAGGACGATGCTCAACACCCAGATCACCGGGGCGCGCCGGTTCGCCGCGCAGGACTGGCCGGTCGAGCGGATGCGGGCCATCGGCAAGGCCACGGGGACGACCATCAACGACGTCGTACTCGCGATGTGCGGGGGCGCGCTGCGCACCTACCTGCTCGACTTCGACGCGCTCCCCGACACCAGCCTGGTCTCGATGGTGCCGGTCAGCCTGCACGCGAAGGGCCAGGCGCCCGACACCCACGGCGGCAACGCGGTGGGTGCGGTGATGGTGCAGCTCGGCACCGACCTCGACGACCCGGCGGTCCGGCTCATGCAGATCCACCGGTCGATGAAGGACGGCAAGGAGGCGATGTCGACGATGACGCCGCTGCAGATCCTCGCCATGAGCGCGATCGGCATGTCACCGACGGTGCTCGGCCCGCTGTTGCGCACGACCGGGGTACTCCGGCCGCCGTTCAACATCATCATCTCCAACGTGCCCGGGCCGCGGGTGCCGCACTACTTCAACGGCGCGGAGATGGTGGGCATGTACCCGCTGTCGATCCCCTTCCACGGCAACGCGCTCAACATCACCTGCACGTCGTACGCCGGCAACATGGGCTTCGGCCTCACCGGCTGCCGGCGGACCGTCCCGCACCTGCAGCGACTCCTCACCCACCTCGACACCGAGCTGCGTGCGCTCGAGAAGGCCTCCGGGGTCTAGTTCGCCGTAGCCGGACGTACCCAACGTCTCGCTCACCAGTCGTCCCCCGCTGGGAACGCCAGCCCCGCGCCCGCTTCGGTACGTCCGGCTACGGCCGGCCCCGGACCGGGTCGGCCGCTCGGTGTCAGCTGACCGTCGCCGACCTTGAGGGCGAGCGGCCCTCGAGGTTGCCGGAGGCAGCGGCGACGGTGACGAAGACCGTCCAGGTGCCCTTCTTGTTCACCGGGAAGGCGACCTTGTAGGTGCCGTCGGAGTGCGTCGTGCCCCGGGCGAGTACGACGCTGCCGGTGCTCGTCTTGCGCCACAGCGTGATCGCGACGCCGGCCTTGTGCGGAGTGGTGCCGCCCGTGACGACGAGGTTCTGACCCACGTGCAGCGCGGCGTCGACGATGCTCGCGGTGACCTTGGTCTTGACCCCGACGCTGACCGAGCTCGACACCGAGCCCTTGGTCGCGGTCGTCTCGACGAAGCGCCAGCGGTACGCCGTGTTCTTCAGCGGCTTGACCACCTTGGCCAGGCTGCCGTCATCGGCCGAGGTGACGGTGGCGATGTTGGTCCAGGTCGAGGAGCCGAACGGCTTGGCGTCGAGCTTGACGCTGGCGCCGCCGGCGGGCCCACCGCCGATGTTGATCCGGCCGCGGACGGTCGACGAGCCGCCCGCGGTGATGGTGCTCGGCGTACGGCTGATGGTCAGGCTGCTCAGCTGCTGCTCGATGTTGAGCGTGGTGGCGTTCCCGCTCGGCCCCGCCCGGAAGCCGTCGATGGTGACGGCCGGCCCGCTGCTGAGACAGCCGAAGCCGAGGAAGGCGTCCGTGGGCCCGTCCCCCTTGGCGGCCACGAACTGAGCCAGAGTTCCCGAGAAGGTCGTGCCTGTCGCCTGGCCGTCGGCGTTGTAGAGCGTCCAGCTGTAGCTGACGGTGGTCCCGTCGACGACCTGCCACGATCCGGCGGTGGCCCACCCCGTCTCACCGTGACCGATCCAGATGTAGTTGCTGGGAGTGGCCGGCGGAACGATGCGGACGACCGACGTGGCGGCCTGCTGCCAGTCGGAGAACATCTTGATCGACAACGCGTCGGCGACGTGCGAGGAGCTGCCGGACCGGAGGAACCCGAAGGCAGCCGACGTGGTCCACGAGGCCTTCAGGCTTCGGGTGCCCAGCGTTGGGGTCGGGTTGGCTTTGGTGATCTGCAGCTGCAATCCACTCGAGTCCGCCCCGAAAGTGCCGTCACAGTTGAAGTAGACGGGGTAGAACGGGGCCGGCGTGTCCAGGCCGTGTACGACGAGCGTCGAGTCGGCGTGCGCCGGCGAGAACGTGCCGGCGACGAGCAATGCGGTGACGATGACGGTGAGCAAGCGGCGCATCATGAATCCTCTCGGACGGTCCTCCCGCGAAGAGGCTAGGGCCATCCGGACCCCACTGGACGAAACTGGACACAAAGTTCACCCGCGAGCCGCTGCACCGCGCATCCCGACGGGACCTGAAACGCTCGCACACCTCTCTTGACGTGGCCGACCCATGTACCTATTGTGCTAGTCACCTAGTTATTTGGAGGAACGATGATCGAGTTCCACCTGGACGGCCGGTCGCGCGTCTCGCCGTACCAGCAGCTCGTGCAGCAGGTGCGCAACGCGCTGCGGCTCGACCTGCTGCGCGAGGGCGACCAGCTGCCGACCGTCAAGGACGTGGTCGCCAGCCTCGCGATCAATCCGAACACGGTGCTCAAGGCCTACCGCGAGCTCGAGCATGAGGGATTGGTGGCGGCGCGCCCGGGGGTGGGCACGTTCGTGACCCGCACCCTGGCCGACGCGTCCCTCGCGGCGCACGGTCCGCTCCGCCGCGATCTCGAGCGCTGGCTGGCAAAGGCGCGCCGCGCCGGGCTGGACGAGGAGAGCATCGAGGCGTTGTTCACCACCACGTTTCGTGGTGCCGCCCAGGAGGACATAGCGTGAGCACGGTCATGCGAGCCGAGGGACTCGGCAAGAAGTACCGCCGCCGCTGGGCGCTGTCGGACTGCACCCTCGACGTACCGGCCGGCAAGGTCGTCGGCCTGGTCGGCCCCAACGGTGCCGGCAAGACCACGCTGCTGAACCTCGCGGTCGGCCTGCTCCCTCCCACGACCGGCAGCATCGAGGTGCTCGGCGGCCGCCCGGCCGACGGTCCGGAGCAGCTGGCCAGGGTCGGCTTCGTCGCCCAGGACACCCCGACGTACGCCGGCCTCACCGTCGACGAGCACCTGCGGCTGGGCGCCCACCTGAACCCCCAGTGGGACGACGCGGTGGCCCGAGACCGGATCGACCGGCTCGGTGTGGATCCCGGGCAGCGGGCCGGCCGGCTCTCGGGCGGTCAACGCGCCCAGCTCGCCCTGACGCTGGGCATCGCCAAGCGCCCCGAGCTGCTGATCCTGGACGAGCCGGTGGCCAGCCTCGACCCGCTCGCCCGACGCGAGTTCCTCCAGGACCTGATGGAGGCGGTCGCCGAGCACGAGCTCAGCGTGATCCTGTCCTCGCACCTGGTCTCCGACCTCGAGCGGGTGTGTGACCACCTGATCGTGCTGGTCGACTCACGCGTGCAGGTGGCCGGCGACATCGAGACCCTCCTGTCCACCCACCACCTGTTGACGGGCGCCCGGCGCGACCCCCACACCCTGCCGGGCGACCAGCAGGTCATCTCGGCCAGTCACACCGACCGGCAGAGCAGTCTCCTGGTGCGCTCCGAGGCGCCGGTCCTCGACCCGTCCTGGACCGTCACCGAGCTCGGCCTGGAGGACCTCGTCCTCGCCTACATGAGCGGTTCGAAGACCGTCGACCGCGGCCGCCGAGCCGCCCTGGAGGTGCTCCGATGATCTGGCTGACCTGGCGACAGTTCCGCGTGCAGGCCATCGTCGTGTACGCCGCCCTCGTGGCGCTCGCCATCGCGCTGGCGTTGACCGGCGGCCAGCTGGCCGACGCCTACCGCGACAGCGCCGCCACCTTCCTCGACCAGATCGGCGCCGACCGCTCCGACCAGACGCTGTACACCGTCGGCGTCGCGGTGGCGTACGCCGTACCGGCGGTGATCGGCGCCTTCTGGGGAGCGCCGATGGTCGCCCGCGAGCTCGAGGCCGGCACCCACCGGCTGGTGTGGACGCAGAGCGTGACCCGCAACCGCTGGCTCGCCACCAAGCTCGGGCTGGGCATGCTCGGCGCCGCCAGTGCGGGCGGGGTCGCCGGTCTCGCGATGACGTGGTGGTCGAAGCCGATCGACAGCGCGGTCAACGCGGGTCAGGACTCCACCGGCACGATCTTCGACCTGGCGCGGCTCGATCCGGCGATGTTCGGCGCGCGCGGGATCGCACCGATCGGGTACGCCGCCTTCGCCTTCGCCCTCGGCGTCCTGGCCGGCGCCGTGCTCCGGCGGACCGTCCCGGCGATGGCCGTCACGCTGGTGATCTACGTGCTGATCCAGGTCGCGATGCCGTTCTGGGTGCGGCCGTACCTCGTCGAGCCCGTGAAGACGACGGTCGCGATCACGGCCGACAACCTGCACGGAATCATGGGTCGTGGACCTGACGGGCCGATCGACCGGCTGGACGTGGGCAGCGAGCTTCCGGGTGCGTGGTCCCTGTCCGACCACACCGTGGACGCCAGCGGCGCCAAGGCCAGCTCCATCCCGACCTGGGTGACCGACTGCTTGTTGCCGCCCCAAAAGGACAATGCGGAAGGTCGTGCCGACCAGCAGGCCTGCTTCGACCGACTCGCTGACCAGGGCTACCGCCAACAGGTCACCTACCAGCCGGCCAGCCACTACTGGGCGCTGCAGTGGCGCGAGACCGGGGTCATGGTGACGGTTGGGCTGCTCCTTGTCGCGCTGGCCTTCTGGCGTCTGAGGCGGCTCTCTTGACGGCCCCCGAAAGCCCTCAGGACGTCATACGGTCAGCGCCATCTATGGCTCCGTCCGTATGACGTCCCGCGGCTCGACGCGGCCGCCCTACCCGATCCCGGCGGCGCCGGGCCGTAGGTTGTCATCCGTGGTGTGGAACGAGTTCATCGAGGGCGACAACCTCGACGTGCTCCCGCGCCTGGACGAGTACGTCGACCTGATCTACATCGATCCGCCGTACAACACAGGCAACGAGTTCGCCTACCACGACCGGCACGGCGAGCACGACGAGTGGGTGGCGATGATGCGGCCGCGGCTGGTCGCCGGCTGTGACCGGCTCAAGGACACCGGCGCCATCTTCGTGAGCATCGACGACAACGAGGCGGCGTACCTGCGACTGCTGATGGACGAGGTCTTCGGCGAGGAGAACTTCGTCGCGCAGATCGTGGTCAACCTCAACGCCAAGGGCCGCCAGCTCGGCAAGCACTTCGCGACCAGCCACGAGTACCTGCTCGTCTACGCGAAGGACGTCCGGCGCACGCTCCTCGACGCGACCAGCTCGACCATCGTCGACGAGCGCGACTTCCCGCTGACCGACCCGGACGGCCGGCGGTTCCGGCACCTGCCGCTGCGCAACACCAACAAGAAGTTCAACCCGGTCACGGCGCGCACCCTGCACTTCCCGGTCTGGGGCGACCCGGAGAGCGGTCGGGTGCGGACGGCGGAGTTCGACGGCGGGCAGCTGATCGAGCCGGTCTTCGGAGACGGTACGCCGGCCGTCTGGCGCTGGAGTCGGCCGCGGATCGACGAGCGGCCCGACGACCTGGTCTGCCGGGTCGTGCGCGGCACGCGGGGTCCGCGGGTCGACGTGTTCCAGAAGGACTGGCTGCACCGCGACGGCGTACCGGGCGGGCGGCGCAAGAAGCTCAAGACCATCTGGCTGGCCGAGGAGATCGGGTCGACCGACACCGCCGTACAGGAGCTCAAGGACCTGGTCGGCCACGTCTTCGAGAGTCCCAAGCCGACCGGGCTGGTACGCCGGATCCTGGAGACCATGCCGCCCGACGCCGTCGTACTCGACTACTTCGCCGGCAGCGGTACGACGGGCCATGCGGTCGCGCTCGCCAACCTGGCCGACGGGGGCACCCGCCGCTGCGTGAGCATCAACTCCGCCGAGCCGACCCGACCGGGCTCCAACGCCGCGAACGCCGGCCTGGTCACCGTCGGCGCGATCACCCGGGCCCGGCTGCAGAGGGTGGCCGAGACGCTCGGCGGCGGGTTCGCCGTGCGCGACTGGCGGCCGTAGGGCCGATCAGCAGAGTGCCACGGAGCCGGACCCATCCCAGCGGCAGGTGTCGACCGTCGTACCGGACGGCTTCTTGAGGATCGCCTTGTCGCCGGTGTTGTTCCAGATGTACCACGACTGCCGCCAGTAGACGTCGGTCCTGGTGTTGCTGCCGTGGCCGGTGTGGAGGCGCACCGACGCACCGGCGCGGAGCGTGAACGTGCCGAACCTGTAGACGTGACCCGCGAGGTCGCGGACGGTCCAGCCGGTGAGCGACCGGGCGGACGAGGAGTGGTTGGTGATCCGGGCCCACTCCGCGTTCAGGCTCGCGTTGGAGCCGGTGTCGCTGCCGGGTGAGTTGTAGGAGACCTTCGAGAAGCGGACCCCGCCGGACGCGTAGGCGGGGCTGGCGGAGGTCGCGTGTACGGCGGTCGGTGTGGCAGCGGAGAGGGCGACGAAGAGGACGGTGGGTGCGAGGAGCTTCATGCGTCGGACGCTAGGGGCGTCGAGCCTTCCGGGCGGTGGAATGCCCGAGGCCTGGGGGCGGACCCACCCATCCGGGTCATCCGGTCGCGACGGGCGATCGGAGGACCTGCCCGCACCATTGCTGGCTCGCCCGACCTGGGGACGGAAGTCAGACGCACAAAACGCTGCAGTTCGCTCGTCGCCGAGTCGGATTCTCGCCCGAGGATCGACAGGACGGCTCGAACTGCAGCGTTTTCCGCGAGTCGCCGGCGGGCCGGCGTACTGCTGTCGGCCGGAGTCGGATCGGAAGCTCGCCCAGCGGCTGGCGGCGGCGCTAGCCACGGAGTCGGGGGAGCAGGCACCGGGTTGGGTCAGAACCGACCTCCCCGGGAGATCGCTGACACCCCAGCTCAACCCGCTTGCTGGTCAGGGAGTTCTGACGGTTGTCAGGGGTTGCAACACCTGACAACCGTCAGTTTCCCCGGCCCTACCGAGGGACTGACCGCACCCCCAGCTCGCCATAAGTTCGGTCGACGATGCCGACGATGTCGCTCCAGTCGCGTTCGGCCGACACCCAGGCACGCGCGGCTTCGCCCAGGGAGGCTCGGAGGGACGGCGAGTCGACCAGCCGCTCCAGCTGCTCGGCGAGGCGAGTCGCGCAGCCCTTGTCGAAGACCAGCCCGGTGACGCCGTCCTCGACGATCTCGGTCAGCGCAGCCACCGACGAGACCAGTACCGCGCGCCCCATCGCCATCGACTCGAACGGCTTGATCGGCGAGATCGCCTCGCACACCGGCAGCGGCAGCCGCGGGAACGGCGCCACGTCGAAGAGCGAGAGGTACCGCGCCACCTCCTCGTGCGGCACCCGGCCGGTGAAGGTCACCAGGTCGCCCAGGCCGAGCCGGGCCGACAGGTCGTGCAGCTGCGACTCGTGGTGACCGTCGCCGACCACGACGACGTGGAAGTCGGAACGGCGTTCGCGGAGCAGCGCGACCGCCTCCAGGAGCAGCTCGAGCCCTTCGTAGTCGACCAGCCCGCCGGCGTACCCGATCACGGCCTTGCCCGCCACCCCGAGCTCGGCCTCGAGCTCAGCGTCGCGCGGGCGCGGCTCGAACCGGTCCGCGTGCACCCCGTTGGGGAGTACGACGAGCTTCTCGCCCGGCACGCCCCGCTCGATCATCAGCCGCCGCAACGCCTCGGTGATCACGAAGACCCGGTCGGCCCGCAGCGCGATCTCGGTCTCGAGATGGGCCAGGAAGCGATAGCGGTCCGTCGCCTCGAAGTCGGGGTCGCGGGAGACCTTCATCAGCTCCTCGAGCCCGCGCATCTCGTAGACGAACGGGATGCCGAGCCGGGCCGACGCCGCCTGCGCGGCCAGCCCGTTGACGTGGAACGAGCTGGCGTGGATGACGCTCGCCCGGTGCGCGCGCGCCTCCGCCTCGAGGTGGGCGGCGTACTTGTCGACGTAGCGGCGCAGGGGGTACTGCGGGTAGGACCGCGCCTCGGTCAGCAGCCGGTGGTAAGGGATGCCGTCCACGATGTCGACCGGCTCCACGACCCGCGGGTCGCGCTTGGGCCAGCGGTCGTAGGGGAAGCCGGGGCGGGTGACTGCGTCGACGTCGTACCCGAGCCGCGCGAGCCCGGTGAGTACGCCGTGGGTGCGGGTCGCATAGCCGCCCGAGGTGTGCGGGAGCGACTGCGCCAGCACTGCCAGTACGGCGCCATCGCGCGGCCGGTAGCGTGGTTCGACGGCCCGCGCCGTCGATCGCCAGCCCTCCTCGACGACGGCCAGCTGGTCGCTCGCGTTGGCCCAGGTGGCCTGCGCGAACCGGTCGTCCGGACGCAGCGCGAGGGCGTGGCCGGCCAAGGTCCGCGCGGCCGATGTACGGCCGGCTGAGAGGGCCAGCCCGGCGGCCCGGCGCAGCTCCAGCGCGGCCGCCTTCACGTGCACCAGTGGCGCGGTGTCGGGCAGCCGGGTGCCGTCGGCGTACGCCGCGAGCCGGTCCCACTCGCGACGCCGGGTCAGGGCCCGGGCGACCACCGGCACCGGCCAGCGCAGGTACGCCGCCGCGGCGCCGACCGCCTCGTCGAGTCGGTCGAGCGGCACCTGCGAGGTGTCGGCCAGTTCGAGCTCACGCCAGGCCTCGGCGAGCTGCTCGTCGTACCCGTAGAAGCCCCAGTCCTCGAGGTTGGTCCGGTAGCGCTCGACCCGCTCGGCGTCCGCCGTGCGGAGCACGACGAAGACCTCGCTCAGCTCGCGCCGGTTGCGGGGCCGGTGGTCGAGCAGCGCGTCGAGAGCGGCCGTCGCCTCCTCTCCCGGCACCTCGGCGGTCAGCCGGTGGTGCGCCAGCAGCCCGGCGAAGGCGGGCTCGGCGCCA
>DASXRJ010000117.1:0-1835 GCA_036506675.1 Nocardioides sp.
TCGGCCGCAGCAGACGCCTGTTCACCCCGGCACAACGCAAGACACTCCGCCTCCTTGATCGGCAGTGCCGCGCCGACGGCTGCACCGTGCCTGCGACCTGGTGCGAAGCCCACCACACCACTCCGTGGACCCACGGCGGCAACACCGACCTGGTCGACGGGATCCTGCTCTGCACACACCACCACCACCGCGCCCACGACCCCGCCTACACCACCCAACGACTCCCCAACGGCGACCTCCGCTACCACCGCCGCACCTAAGCCGACGTCGGGCGCGGCGGCCCAACGCGAGGGCTCAATGTGAAGAACGGGATGCACATCCGCCGTGCCGTCATGGCGGCGGCCCGGCCGACCCCGCGCGCATTCCGCACACGCTCCGGCCAGACGAGACCGCCCAGACCACCGACGCGAGAGCGGGAAGTTGGTCCGCCAGGTCGGGCTGGACGATGCGACCCGCCGACTGGCGACCAACGCTTGCCAACCGCCGCGGCGCAAGTACAGTTTGCGGGCCCGCTGCTCGCGACCTCGGAGGGATCAGATGTCGAAGAAGGAGCTCACCGTGCTGGCCGACCGGCTGGGGGTGCCGGCCCGCCGGCTGCAGCCGCTCGAGGAGTACGCCGCCGACCAGATCGCCGTTCTCGACCGGGCCGTGGCCGCCGCGATGAAGGCCGAGGACGACGCCTTCGCGACCGGGCTGCAGGACGCCGTCCGCTTCATCCCGAGGCCGTTGCGCGGGTTCGCCCGCAAGCTGATCTTCCCGGCGGGTGACCGTGACTGAGCTCGCCTCGCGCGTCGAGGTCGCCAAGCTCGCCCACGAGCTGAGTGTCGACGAGGGCTCCCTCGCCTTCCTTTACGACCGGACCCCCGACCAGCTCCGCGACCTGCGCGGCATCGTGTCCACGGCCTTGTTCACCCGGCACGAGGACCGGGTCAAGCGGCTCGCCTCGCTCAGCAAGTCGCTCCCGCACGGCATCACCGCCAAGATCGCCCAGATCGCGCTCGGTCCGACGCTGAGCGCCCGGGTGGCCGCCGTGATGGACCCCGCGGACGCCGTACGCCTCGCGAAGCAGCTCGACCCGGCCTTCCTCACCGACGTGTCCGAGGCGCTCGACCCGGAACGGGTGCAGGGCATCGTCAGCGGGCTTCCTCAGGACCTGATCGTCGACGTCGGCAAGCGCCTGCTCGAGCGCGGCCGGCACCTCACCCTGGGCCGGTTCGTCTCCGTCGTCAGCCTGGACGCCGCCCTCGGCGTGGTCGCGGCCGCCGACGCCGACGACCTGCTCCAGGTGGCCGTCTTCACCGAGGAGCCCAGCGCGCTCGAGGCCGTCGTACGCCGGCTCGATGACACCCGACTCGCAGCGGTCATCCACGCCGCGGTCGCGAAGGACGCGTACGACGACGCCGTCATCCTGCTCATGTCCCTCTCGCTCGACAGCCGGAGACGGCTGGTCACCCAGCTTGACGACGTCGCCACCGAGTCCCGCGACGCACTCGTGGCCGCGATCGCCCGCCACGACGCCTGGGCGGACCTCCTGCCGGCCCTCGACATGGTCGACGACGAAGTACTCGAGACGCTGGTCAACGTCCCGGTCACCTGCGACCCGGACGTCTTCGAGAGGGTGCTGGCCGTCGTTCGCGAGCTCGACCTCGCCCAGCTGGCGGCCCGGATGCTGCCCACCCTCGACGACGCCCATCGCGACACGCTGTCCGGTTCCGCGCTCCTCCGCCAGCCCGATGCCCGGGACTGGCTGCTTGCCGGCGCCGGCGACATCCGCGACCAGGTGGAGACGATCCTCCACGAGCTGGGGATCTCTTAGTCCCATCGAGCGAATCCCA
>DASXRJ010000118.1:0-2936 GCA_036506675.1 Nocardioides sp.
CCGGAAGGTGCCCGGCACCCGCAGGCCGTAGACCATCGAGTCCGACCAGCCGTGGTAGGCACCGCCGAGCTTGACCACCATCTTCTTGCCGGTGAACGCACGCGCGCCGCGTACGGCGGCCATCACGGCCTCGGTCCCCGAACCGAGCGCCCGGTACATCTCGATATGCGGCATGTAGCGGTGGATCGACTCGGCCAGCTTGAGCTCGTACTCGTGGAACAGCCCGGTCACTGGACCGGACTCCCGGATCACGTCGGCGACCTTCTCGTTGACCGGCGCGTAGTTGCTGCCAAGGATGGTCGGCCCGCCAGCCTGGAGGAAGTCGATGTAGGTGTTGCCGTCGCGGTCCACCAGGTGTGCGCCCTCGGCCTTCTCGATCGCCAGCGGGAAGGGGAAGTTGAAGGCGAGGTTGTGCTGGACGCCGCCGGGGATCCGGGCCTTGGCCCGGTCGGTGATCTCCCGGCTGGCTGCGCACTTGGTGTCGAAGTAGTCGAGCACGCGGAGCAGAGCGTCGTGCCTGAGCCCGCGCACCGGCTGGTCGACCAGGGCCTTGAGCCGACGCATGGTGTCCTCGACGTCGGGATACTCGCTGATCGCGTAGCCGAGCCGGGCGGACTCGGCGCCCGGCACGTCGACCAGCCGGAGGTCGGGCTCCGGCGTGCCGGCCGTGGCCAGCTCGGCGGCCTTCGCGTCAGCGCTGGGCAGCTCCTCCAGTGGGTCGATGCGGACCGGGGGGACCGACTCGGTGATCTGGGCGGCGATCCGCTTCTCGTCGCTGCGCAGCTTGGTGAAGGCGATCTCGCGGATCGCCGCCGGGATCGTGTAGACCTTGCCGGTCTCGGTGGTCAGGGCCAGAAGGTAGGCGATCGAGACCTTCTCGAGCAGCGCCATGTTGAACACCGCACGGCCGGGGTCGGTGCCCAGCGCGACGATCCCGTGGTTGGCGATGATGAACGCGTTGTCGCCACCGGCGACCTTCTTCTGCACGTTCTTCGCGAGGAACCCGGTGCCGGCCGGGGCGTAGTCGATGATCGCGACGCGCTTGCCCAGGAAGCGCACCTGCTCGTCGGTCAGCGCCGGGATCTCCTTGCGCAGGTAGGCCAGCGCCGATGCATAGGGCTGGTGCGTGTGCACGATCGCGTTCACGTCCGGGCGCTCGCGGTAGACGTTCGCGTGCATGCCGCACTCGATAGACGGTGCCAGGCCGGAGCCGCCGGAGTCCGGCACGTGCTTCCCGTCGAAGTCGACGATGCAGATGTCCTCGACGCGCATCTGGTCGTAGTCGTAGTTGCTCGGTGTGACGGCGTACAGGCGGTGCCCGGGGATGCGTACCGACACATTGCCCTCGGTGGCCTTCAGATAGCCGCGCTCGAGCATCGTGCGGCACATGTCGACCACGTGCTGGCGTGAGGCTAGGTACTCCATGGAAGGCTCCTTGGTCGGCGTGTGGACGAGCGGCTCAGTTCCTCGGTGTTCCATGGTCACCCGCGGAGGCGCGCGCGTCTGCGTACTCGTGGGAGCGACAATTCGGGTCGGATCTGTCATTGCGTGACAAGATCAGCTCATGACCGAGCCGGCTGCGTCCCGCCCGTGGGGTCGCCTGCCCGGTGACCTCGCGGTCGCGTTGCGGCACCGGCTCGAGGAGACGGTCGACGCCGTCGCCAGGAACGTGAGCGCATCGAGTCCGGCGTTCGCGAGCATCGAGGACCCCAAGTTCGAGCGTGACGTGCACAGCGGGGTCCGGGTTGCCGTCGAGCGGTTCCTCGACCTCGTCGGGACCGAGCAGCCCGCGCTGCCGCCGGCTGTGAGGGAGACCTTCGTCGCGCTCGGCGCCGCGGAGGCGCGCGACGAGCGCAGCCCCGATGTGTTGCTCGCAGCCCTGCGCGCGTCGAGCCGGAGCCTGCTGCGCGCCGCGGCGGAGACGCTCGGCGAGGTCCGGCCGGTCGACAAGGATGAGCTCCTCGACCTGGCCGATGCGGTCACGGCGTACGTCGACGAACTGGTCGCGGCGGGCACGGACGGGTACGCCCAGCAGTTGCGCGAGCAGGCGGGCGAGACCGACCGTCGCCGGCGTCTTCTCGGGGAGCTGCTGCTGCGCGGCAACGCGGCCGAGGCGACCGTGCTCGCCGCGGCAGCCGACATCGGCTGGCGTCGACTGGGCTCGGTCGTCCCGGTGCTGCTGCCCGTGGAACACGCGCGCGACGCGCGGTTCCGGTACGGCGCGGAAGGAGTCGTGCTCGACCGGGACCACGATGCGATCCTCCTCGTCCGCGAGGGTCGGCGTGCCGGCCGGGACCAGCTCACCGAAGCGCTCCGCGGGCGGTCGGCCGTGGTGGGCCCGACCCTGGCCTGGAGCCGCGTGCCCGAGGCCGTCCGGCTGGCCGAGCTCACCGCGAAGCTGGTCGGTCCCGGGACCGCGGACGGGCCCGTCTTCGCCGACGACCAGCTCGCCCTGCTTGCGCTCCGGGGCGAGACCGGCGCGCTCGCCGTACTGTCGGCGCGTCGGCTCGAGCCGTTCGCCGGCCTGGCCAACGGCGTGCGGGACCGGCTCCTCCAGACCCTGCACAGCTGGTTGCTCCACTGGGGCTCGCGGGCGGACGTCGCGGCCGAGCTGTTCATCCATCCGCAGACGGTCAGCTACCGGATCCGGCGCCTACGCGACCTGCTCGGCACCGACCTCGACGACCCGAGTGCCCGCTTCGAGCTGCTGCTCGTGCTCGCCGACCGGTTGCGCAACGGACAGTCGTCAAGCGCCTAACTCACTTCTGACGCAGCTGTGGACTCCCGTGGAGCCGGTGGAGCCGGTGACAGGAGTCGAACCCGCGACATCCTCATTACAAGTGAGGCGCTCTACCAACTGAGCTACACCGGCGTGCGCCGACCGGCGCGGGCAATATCGTAAACGGCGCCCGTGGGGGCCGCGCGGGTCGGTATGT